>CAZMXV010000068.1:0-12784 GCA_964570295.1 uncultured Rhodanobacteraceae bacterium | reverse complement strand
CCGGCATCCCGCGCATCGCAAAGCGGCCCGGCGCGGTATCCGGCATGACGCGGTCACGGCAAGCCGGAATGCCCGGCCCCCAAAAACGGCACCCGCGCGGGCGCCGTTTTTTGTCCCCGCACGGCGCATGCCACTTGCCTCCGGCGGACACGGACGGATGCACAAAAAGGAAGGGGCCGTCCGGCACATGCGCCGGACGGCCCCTTGTTTCGTCACCCGCCGGACCAGCACGGGGCGGGATGTGACGGAAAAGCGTTACCAGCTGCGCACGCCGACGATCCTGGCGGAAAACGTCGTCATGTCGGCGCGGAAACGAAACAGGCGCCCCAGGTCGAAGCTGACGGACTTGCCGGGAGCGATGTTGGAAGTGCCGGCCGGCCAGGCCTTCTTGCTGACCAGTTCCCGTCCGCGGCTGTCCTTGGCCACGACCTCGATCTGGGCCGCGAACGGCTCGGAGCAATGATTGACCAGGTCCCCCTTGAGGGTGACGCGGCGGCCTATCGAGCCGGACGACAGTTCCGGCTGGAAGTTCTGAATGGAAAAGTCGGCAGCCGTGCAGGCCGCCTGCGCACCCATGGGCGCAATGAAAAACAGTGCGGAGGCGATTAGGATCTTCATGGAGCTTCTTCGACGAGTCATGTCGCGATGCGACGTCAATGGCCTTATCGGCCGATCGCGAAAAAGCTTTAGCCTCCCCCCGCACCGGTACGTTCCATGCGCATCTTTTCCCACACCTGTTCCAACACCGAAATCGTCTGCGCCCTGGACTGCGGCCACCTGCTGGTGGGCGTGGACGCCGATTCGGACCATCCGCCGGAGGTGGTGGAAAAATTGCCCCGACCGGGCCGCGACCTGGACCTCGACGTGGACGCGGTGCTGGCCCTGCAGCCCGACCTGGTACTGAGCTCGCTTACCGTGCCCGGGCATGAGCGCGTGGTGGAGGGCCTGCGCGCCGCGGGTCTGCGCACGCTGGTCTGCGACCCGCTGTCGCTGGACGACGTGTACGCCGACATCCGGCGGATCGCCGATGCCATCGGTGTCGCGCCGCGCGGCGCGGCACTGGTGGCGGAGATGCAGGCGGCCATGCCGGCCGTGGCGGTCGAGGCGGCACGCCGTCCCGCGGTGCTGGTGGAATGGTGGCCCAAGCCCGTCATCGCGCCGGCGCGGCAATCCTGGGTCACGGACATGGTGCACCTGGCCGGCGGCCGCAATCCCTGGGCGCAGGTCGATGCCAAGAGCGTGCCGCTGGAAAACGCGCGGATCCTGCAGGCCGCCCCCGAGGTCGTCGTCATGAGCTGGTGCGGCGTGAAGGTGGAGAACTACCGCGCGGACGTGGTGCGTCGCCGCGATGGCTGGGAGGCCGTGCCGGCCGTCGCCCGCGGCCGCATACACGCCGTCAGCGAGGCTTTCCTCGGCCGCCCCGGCCCGCGCCTGGTGGAAGGCTACCGGCGCCTGCGCGCGGCCATCGCCGCGATCGGCTGAGGCCGCGCCTGCCGCATCAGATGCGCACGCGCAGGCCCATGTCCACCACCTGCGCGCTGGGTATCTGGTAGCCGGTGGTGGCGTCGACGGAATTGCGCACCAGGAAGCCCAGCAGGTGGTCGCGCCAGGCCACCATGCCGTCACGCCGCCCGTTGCCGCTGACCGGCGCCTGGTGCTCGACGTAATAGGTGGCCTTCTCCAGGTCGATGTCCAGCCCCTTTTCACCGCAGGCGGCCAGATCGGACGGCACGTTGGGCTGCTGCATGTAGCCGTAGCGCAACACCACGCGGTGGAACCCGTGACCGAGATCCTCCAGCTCCGCGCGTTCGTCGCCACGGGTCCGCGGCACATCCTCGGTGAGCACGCTCAGCAACACCACCTGCTCCTGCAGGGCATGGTTGCGCTCGATGTGGTGCAGCAGCGCCGGTGGCGTGTCCTTCAGGCGCGGGGTGAGGAAAAGGGCCGTGCCGGGTACGCGCGCGGTGCCGTTCTCCCGCAGCTCGCCCACCAGTTCGTCGATCGGCTTGGCATCCTTGTCACCCTGCCGGGCCAGCAGCTCGCTGCCGCGCCGCCAGGTCGACATCACCGTGAAGAATGCCACCGCCACCGCCACCGGGAACCAGCCGCCATACGGAATGCGCATCACGTTGGAGCCGAAATACGCGAGGTCGATCGCCAGGAACACCGCGCCCAGCGACAGGGCCGCCCACAGTGGCCAGCGCGCGCGCTCGCGGGCCACGAAGAAGGCGAGCACGGTGGTGGCCACCATGGTGGCGCTGACACTGATGCCGTAGGTGCTGGCCAGCTTGTCCGAGCTACGGAACAACACCACCAGCGTGATGGCGGCCAGCATCAGTACCCAGTTCACCAGCGGCACGTACACCTGGCCCGACGTCTCGCTGGAGGTCTGCACCACCTTTGCCCGCGGAATCATGCCCAGCCGCCCGGCCTGGCGGGTCATCGAGAAAGCGCCGGTGATGGCCGCCTGCGACGCGATGACCGTGGCCACCGTGGCCAATACCACCACCGGATACAGCAGCGGGTCCGGAATGAGATGGTAGAACGGATGCTCGGCCGCGCCCGGGTCATGCAGCAGCATCGCCGACTGGCCGAAATAGTTGAGCAGCAGGGCCGGCAACACGAACCCGAACCACATCCAACGGATCGGACGGCGCCCGAAATGGCCGATGTCGGCATACAGGGCCTCGGCACCGGTGGTGACCAGGAACACGGCAAACAGCACCAGGAACGCGGCCAGCCCGTCGGCCCGGAAGAAACGGATGGCATGGCGCGGATCGACGGCGGCCAGCACCCGCGGCTCCTGCAGGATGCCGTACACGCCGAGGCCCGCGAGGACCACGAACCACAACACCATGACCGGGCCGAAGGCCGCGCCGATGCGGGCCGTGCCGAACCGCTGCACCGCGAACAGCAGCACCAGGATCGCCAGCGTGGCCGGCACCACCCAGGTCTTCATCGCCGGCGAGGCCACCTCCAGGCCCTCCACGGCACTGAGAATCGAGATCGCCGGCGTGATCATGATGCCGGCGTACAGCATCGCCGCCCCCGCCAGCCCGACCAGGACCAGGCTGCGTCGCCGCAGTTTCTGCATGTTGCGCCACGGGCGCAGCAGGGCGATCAGCGCGAAGATGCCGCCTTCGCCGCCATTGTCGGCGCGCAGCACGAAGGTCATGTATTTCAGCGACACCACGACGATCAGCGTCCAGAACACCAGCGACAGGATGCCCAGCACGTTGACGGACGTGGGCTCCAGCGGCGCGGCACCCCCGGTGAACACCGCATGCAGCGCATAGATGGCGCTGGTGCCGAGGTCGCCATAGACCACGCCCAGAACCGCCAGAAGCAGCAGCAGCCGCCGGCCCGTGCCCGCGACCTCGCTTCCTTCCTCCGTGGCGGCGTCCGACCGGCGCCGGGAACGCGCCTCGGACTTCACCTCCGGCGGCGTGCTCATGCGCCGGCTCCGGACGACACGGTGCGCCTCGCGACCTGCTGGGACCTCATCGGTGACCTCTGCTCCCTGGAACGGATGCCCCAGTCTACGCACAGGGCGCACCACCGGAAAGCGCCCCGGCCACCCATTGCCGATGCAGAAGTACCGGTCGCGCGTGCCATGCGTCTCCCGTCGGCGCATACTGGACCCTCCCATTGCATGCATGCGCGAGGTGCACACATGACCACGACATACAAGGTGGGTGACCACGTGAGCTGGAACTCCGAGGCCGGACGGGTCAGCGGCCGCATCGTCAAGGTCCACACCAGCGACTTCGACTACAAGGGTCACACCCACCGTGCCAGCAAGGACGATCCGCAGTACGAGATCAAGAGCGACAAGACCGACCACGTGGCCGCACATCGCGGCAAGGCGCTGCGCAAGCTGAAGGACTGAGGGGCTTGCCCCGCCCGCCGGGACACGGCCGCCGGGTATCCACACCCGGTTGAAGGAAGATTCATGCCGGCAATTCGACTAGGCTTGAGGCTTTGTGCCAGAACCTGACGAGGTGCACGCATGACCGCAGCCGGCCCGATGGATGCCGTGACACGATTTCTCGACACCGCCAGCGGCTTCGTATGGGGCCCGTTCCTGCTGATCCCGCTGCTCATCGGGGTGGGCCTGTACCTGACCATCCGGCTGGGCGGCATGCAGTTCCTGAAACTGGGCGCGGCATTGCGCCTGGGCCTGCTCAGGCGCCGTGATCCGGATTCGGAAGGCGACATCTCGCAGTTCCAGGCCCTCACCACGGCCCTGGCGGCCACGGTCGGCACCGGCAACATCGTCGGCGTGGCCACCGCCATCGGCATCGGCGGGCCCGGCTCGCTGTTCTGGATGTGGGTCACCGGGCTGGTCGGCATGGCCACCAAGTACGCCGAGGCGTTCCTGGCGGTGCGCTTTCGCGGTACCGACGACGCCGGCGAAAAATCCGGCGGCCCGCAGTACTACCTGGAACGCGGCATCAAGGGCCCGCTGGGCAAGGTGCTGGGGCTGTCGTTCGCCATCTTCACGGTGCTGGCCTGCTTCGGCATCGGCAACATGACCCAGAGCAACGCCATCGCCTCCAACGTGGCGGCCAGCTGGTCGATTCCGGAATGGGTGACCGGTGCCGCCCTCACCGTCATGACCCTGGTGGTCCTGGTGGGCGGCATCAAATCCATCGGCAAGGTCACCGCCGGGCTGGTGCCGGTCATGATCGTGTTCTACATCCTGGGTGGCCTGTACATCCTGCTGGCCAACATCGGTGACGTCCCCGCCGCGCTTGCGCTGATCTTCACCGACGCCTTCACCGGCACCTCGGCGGTCGGCGGTTTCGCGGGCTCGGCGGTGATCCTGGTGATCCAGTTCGGCGTGGCGCGCGGCCTGTTCTCCAACGAATCGGGGCTGGGCTCGGCGGCCATGGCCGCGGCCGCCGCGCAGACCTCCCACCCGGTGCGCCAGGGCCTGGTCTCCATGACCCAGACCTTCATCGACACCCTCGTCGTGGTCAGCTTCACAGGCCTGGTCATCATCACCACCGGCACCTGGAAACAGGTCGACCCGGCCACCGGCGGCCAGCTGGATGCCGCACTGATGACGGGCGAAGCCTTCACCCACGGCCTGCCGGGGCAATGGGGACACTGGGTGGTTACCGTCGGCATCGTGCTGTTCGCCTTTTCCACCATCCTCGGCTGGTCCTACTACGGCGAGCGCAACATCGAACGCCTGTTCGGCCGGCGCGCGGTGATGCCCTTCCGGGTGCTGTTCTCGCTGGTCGTGTTCGTCGGCGCCACGGCCGAACTGAAACTGGTATGGACCTTCTCGGACGTCATGAACGGCTTGATGGCCCTGCCCAACCTCATCGGCATCCTGCTGCTGTCGGGGCTGATCTTCCGCGAGACGCGGCACTACCTGAAGCACGACCCGCAGCTGCAGGCGGACAAGGCCTCCGTCGAGGCCTTCATGGCAGGCCGGCCCGGCTGGGAGGAATGGAAGGCCGGCGACGAGGTCGGCTCGTCGCGGCGCGGCATCGTGGGCGGCACGCCGGCCGGCGATACCCCCCGCACCGACTAGCGGACGCCCTTCGGGGCATGCAACGGAGCCACCGCCATGGGTACCTTCCTTTTCCTGACCAACACCGGCATCTGGCTCTACGTCGCCTGGCGTTTCGTGGCGCGCCTGCCGGCGCGTCGCGGCTTCCGGATCGGCCTCGCCCTGCTGTTGCTGCCGCTGGCCGAATACTACCTCCTGGCCAGCGCGGCATTCGGCTCGATGGCTTCCATCGGGCTGCCGCACTGGGCGATGATCGCGCTGGGCTGGGCCTTCGGCGCCTTCCTCCTGGTGGCGGTGCTCGTGCTGCTGCGCGACCTCCTGGGCCTGCTGGCCCTGCCGGTGGCGCGTGCCACCGGCCGCTTCATCCTCGGCAGCCGCGGCCTCACCCTCGGAATCGGCGCGGCGGCCATGCTGCTGGCCGCGTGGGGTACCTGGCAGGCGGTCCGCGTGCCGGCGGTCAAAACCGTCAATATCACCATTCCCGGCCTGCCCGAGGCCTTCGACGGCTACCGCATCGTCCAGCTGACGGACCTGCACGCCAGCCGCCTGCTGCCGGGATCCTGGATCGCGGCGGTGGTGGCGCGCAGCAACCGGCTGCATCCGGACCTGATCGTGCTCACTGGCGACCTGCAGGACGGGTCGCCCGCGGAGCGGGCCGCGGATGTCCGGCCCATGCGCGGTTTCCGCGCCCCCGACGGCGTGCTGGCCGTGCCGGGCAACCACGAGTACTACACCGACTACCCGGGATGGATGAGCGCTTTCCGCGGTCTCGGCCTGCACATGCTGGAAAACGCGCACGTGCTGATACGCCGCCACGGCGAAGGACTGGCCGTGGCCGGCATCACCGACCGCCAGGCGAAACGCTTCGGGCAAGCGCCGCCCGACCTGGATGCCGCCCTGGCCGGCATCCCGCCCGGCACGCCGGTGATCCTGCTCAGCCATCGCCCGGACAATGCGCGCGCGAGCGCACGGGCGGGCGTGGCCCTGCAGCTGTCCGGCCACACCCACGGCGGCCAGATCCTGGGGCTGGACCGGCTGACGAAATGGGCCAATGCCGGCCATGTCTCCGGCCTGTACCGGGTCGGCCCCCTGCAGCTCCATGTCAGCAACGGCACGGGGCTGTGGAACGGGCTGGCCATCCGTCTGGGACGACCCTCGGAGATCACCCTGCTGGTGCTGCACCCGGCATAGCGGACCTGGAAGGGTTCCATGAATGGACGTATAAACATATAGCCCATCGTACCTGTCCATCCATCCCGCCCTGGCTCATCCTCGGAGCCACCGCTTTCCATCGCATGGTCCCGCACCCTGCACCCACCAGCTTCAGGAAAACATCATGAAACGGGAAACCATTGCCGTTCACGGCGGGTTCGCCGGCGATCCGCAGACCCACGCCGTGGCCGTTCCGGTCTACCAGACCACCAGCTACTACTTCGACGACACGCAGCACGGCGCCGACCTGTTCGATCTCAAGGTGCCGGGCAACATCTACACACGCATCATGAACCCCACCACCGACGTGCTGGAACAACGCGTGGCGCAGTTGGAGGGTGGCATCGCCGCGCTGGCCTTCGCCTCGGGCATGGCCGCCATCACCGCCTGCGTGCAGAACCTGGCCGAGGCCGGCGACAACATCGTGGCCACCAGCCAGGTCTACGGCGGCACCTACACCCTTTTCCGCCACACCCTGCGCGCACAGGGCGTGGAAGCGCGCCTGGTGGATGGCCGCGACCCGGCCGCCGTCGCCGCCGCCATCGATGAAAATACCCGGCTGGTGTACTGCGAATCGGTCGGCAACCCGGCCGGCAACGTGGTCGACATCGCGGCGCTCGCCGGGGTGGCGCATGCGGCCGGCGTGCCCCTGGTGGTCGACAACACGGTGCCGACGCCGGCACTGTGTCGCCCGTTCGAGCACGGCGCCGACATCGTGGTGCACGCGTTGACCAAGTATCTGGGCGGCCACGGCACCAGCATCGGCGGCATCATCGTCGATTCGGGAAAATTCGACTGGCAGGGCAACCCGCGTTTTCCGCAGTTCTCCACCCCGGAACCGGCCTACCACGGGGTGGTCTACACCGAAGCCTTCGGGCCGGCCGCCTTCGTGGCCCGAGCGCGAACCGTGGCGCTGCGCAATACCGGCGGCGCCATCTCGCCGTTCAACGCCTTCCTGATCCTGCAGGGCATCGAAACCCTGTCGCTGCGCATGGAGCGCCACTGCAGCAATGCGCTGGCCATCGCGCGCCACCTGAAAAGGCACCCCAAGGTGGGCTGGGTCAACTTCGGCGGCCTCGAAGGCGACCGTGACCATGCCCTGGCGCAAAAATACATGGACGGAGGCATTCCCTCCTCGCTGTTCACCTTCGGCATCAAGGGCGACCGCGATGCCTGCGCCCGCTTCATGGACAAGCTGGCGATCATCAAGCGCCTGGTCAACATCGGCGATGCCAAGACGCTGGCCTGCCACCCGGCCACCACCACGCACCGCCAACTCGACGACGAGGAACTGGCGCAGGCCGGCGTCCGTGCCGACCTGGTCCGCCTGTGCGTGGGCATCGAGCACGTCGACGACCTCATCGCCGACATCGACCAGGCCCTGGACGCCGTGTAGACAACACCGCAAAACCGCGGCTTCGGGAAGGGCTCCAGCCCTGGCTGGCGGCGCAGTCGGCATGCCGGAAAGCCATGGCCGTCGCCGCTGCCATCGCTTCCCCCGAAGAACCGGCGTCCTGGCAGCCGGCATGCCACCGGGAAAAACGAAGGCGGCACCGGACGGTGCCGCCTTCGCGCGGGCGGGAGTCGGAGGGGCGCGGCGTCAGTCGATGTCGCCGGACACCTCGATGGTCTTGCCGTTGCCCTCATCGGCCGAACCCGGCTCGCCCATCATGGCCGCCAGATCGTCATGGATGGCCCGGCCCGCTTCCTTCAACTGGGTGCGGGTGGTGTTGTCACCGCCGATGAAGGTAATGAAATTCTGCCGGTTCTGCTCCAGCAGCTGCGGGGCGAACTCGTCGCGGATGCGGTCGCATGTATCCTGCGTGACGTTCAAATACGGGTCGCTGCCCACGTCGCAGAACGTGCGCAGCTTCATCTCGACCTTGCCCGGTGCCTGCTGGCGCATGTACACGCGGATCGCGAAGTGGCGATACGGCTCGTTTCCGACCGCGTTGGTCTTGTACACCCAGACGGTGCCCGAGTGCTTGTCCCAGCGAAGGGCCCCGATGTAGAGAAGGTCCTTGCCGAGGTAGCGGCGCGCCTCGGAGTGGCTGCTGAGGTTCGAGCTCAACTTGATGACGCTGGATTTGCCCAGCCCCTCGTCATGGGCGCCGGATGCCGGCAGTTGATCCCAGCTGTCGCTCTGGGCCCAGGCCGCCGCCGGCAATACCAGCAGCGCGAGGGCCGCACAGGCCAGATACGTCATTCGCATGTTTCTCTCCTTGCGTCGGTTTTCATGCCCGGCATGCCGACGGAAAGCCCCCTTCGCGCGGGCGCTGACACGCCTCGCTCCTCCCCGCTGCCACCGGACGCCTTGGCGTCGTCCGTGCAAACGAACCCACCAAGGATCGAGCATACCTTCGGACCGGCAGCCAAGGATGACCCATGATTAAAACGATGTTTTCCCGCACGCTTCCCCTCTTGCGGCATTGCCCCGGAAAACGGTATACCGTGGACACCACCCGCCAGGAGTGTTGCCATGGCGCGCGCCACCGGTGCATCGGGCATTGGGCTGTTCCTGCTGCTGACCCTGCTGTTCAGCAGCGTCTTCTACGCGCTGGTCATCGCCACCGGCCATCTCGGCGGCGGCATGGGCATGTACGTGACAGGCCTGATGTGGTGCCCCGGCCTGGCGGCCGTGCTGACCTGCCGCCTGCGCGGCGAAGGGCTGTCGCGGCTGGGCTGGCACTGGGGCGCGTGGCGCTGGTCATGGACGGCCTACCTGGTGCCGCTGGGCTATGCCGCCGTGGCCTACGTGCTGATCTGGACCACCGGGCTGGGCGGGTTCGGCAACGCTGAATTCCTGGCCCGGACCGGCAAGGCGCTGGGCTGGGAGAATGCCCCGGCGTGGCTGACCACTTCCGGTTACCTGTTGCTGCTGGGCACGGTCGGCATGGTGCGCAGCCTGACCACCGCGCTGGGCGAGGAAATCGGCTGGCGCGGCTTTCTCGCGCCCGCCCTGGTGACCAGGCTGGGCTTCACCCGCGGCGCGCTGGTGACCGGCCTGATCTGGGCCGCCTGGCACATGCCGGTCCTGCTGTTCGCCGACTACAACGCGGGCACGCCGTGGTGGTTCGGCATGCCGTGCTTCGTGGTGCTGGTGCTCGCCAGCAGCGTGATGACGACCTGGCTGCGCCTGCGCTCGGGGAGTCTCTGGCCGGCGGCCATCATGCATGCCAGCCACAACCTGTTCATCCAGGCCTTCTTCACGCCGATCACCGCGCCGCACGGCGCCATCACGCCCTATGCCATCGACGAGTTCGGCTTCGTGGTGCCGCTGGTGATGGTGGTTGCCGCCGTGCTGTTCTGGCGGCGGCGCGGCGCCGTGGCGAGGCCGCCCGCGCCGGCGCGATGACCGTACCGCCATCGCCCCGTGCCTCCGGCTGGGCCGGACGCCACCGGTGCGGTTTCACCGGGTCCAGGACCCGTCAACCGAGGTCATGTCATGTTGCTCGAAGGTTCCTGCCATTGCGGCCGCGTACACTTCCGTTGCGAAGCGTACGCGCCGGTCCCCTACATGCGCTGCTATTGCTCGATCTGCCGCAAGACCGCCGGCGGCGGCGGCTATGCCATCAACCTGGGCGCGCGCCACGACACCCTGGCGGTGGAAGGGCGCGAGCACCTGTCGGTCTACCGGGCCCGCATCCGCGAGGAGGACGGCAGCGTCCGCGAAAGCAGCGGCCAGCGCCATTTCTGCAGGCACTGCGGCAGTGCCCTGTGGTTGTATGACCCGACCTGGCCGGACCTGGTGCATCCGCTCGCCTCGGCCATCGACACGCCCCTGCCCGCGCCACCCGGGCGCGTGCACATCCTGCTGGACTCGAAGGCCGACTGGGTGGACGTGCCCGAGAGCCCGAATGACGTGCATTTCGCGCACTATCCGGAAGAATCGCTCGAGCAGTGGCATCGCCGCCACGGGCTGCTGGACGACGGCGACGGATGAGCCGCCGCCCGGCCCTCACTGGTAGATCTTGAAGTCGCCGAAGGCCACGCCCAGGTTCCAGCCCTCGCCCTTCCCGGTCAGGGCCATGGACACGCTGCCCTTGGTCATGACCTGCGCCTTGACCGCGCTGTCGGAGGCCCCGGCATGGGCCTCGGCCGTGCCGTAGTGGCCAAGGATGTTCTTGATGTCGTAGACGCCGGTGAAGGTAGCGCTTCCGTCCGTGATCTTCGTCTTGCCCACGGTGAGCCCGCCGCCGACGGCCTTCAGCTTCACATGCATGCGCTGGCCGTTGTCGCAGGTGATGTCGCCCTCGCCCTTGGCCGTCTTGTAGAAGATGGACCAGCCCGAAAGCGTGAAATGCATCTTGCAGCTGATTTCGCCATCGGCACGCGCCGGCGAACTGCCGGCAAACGCCAGCCCCCATGCCATCGGCAGGACAAACCACCATCGGTTGCGCATGTTTACACTCCATGAAAACGACCGGCAAAGGCTACAACGGGCCGTCGCCGCTGTCTTCATGCGGGCCAGCCACGTCAGGCCATCATTCAGCTTGCGATGACGGCCAGGCCATGGGCACGCCTTTCCGAGAGGGTTCAGGCACCGCTGCAGGGCACCTCGAAAAACCGGTGCCAGGCGTGCCCGGAGCTTCAACCGGCGTATCGGCACGCACCCTCACGACCCTGCACCGCGAAGACCTCGCCGTACCGGCATGTTGTTCTCCACGCGCGCCCTCCGCATCAGGCCCCGGCCCGGGCGTCGTTCACACCGTACGCAGGGCCTTCGGCAGGGCGAAAACCATGGTTTCGGGCTCGCCGTCGAGGTCGCGCGGCTCGCCGCCGCCCCATGCCTGCAGCCGGGCGATCACGTCGCGCACCAGTTTTTCCGGCGCCGACGCCCCGGCGGTGACCCCGACACGCCGGACGCCCTCCAGCCAGGTGCGGTCGACGTGTTCGGCACCGTCGACCAGACGGGACGGCACGCCCTCGCTCTCGGCCAGGTCGCGCAGACGGTTGGAATTGGAGCTGTTGGCCGAGCCGATGACCAGTACCAGGTCCACGGCACCGGCCAGGCGGCGCACGGCGTCCTGACGGTTCTGCGTGGCGTAGCAGATGTCGTCCTTGCGCGGGCCCTCGATGGCCGGGAACCTTTCGCGCAGCGCGGCGATGATCGCCTTGGTGTCGTCCACCGACAACGTGGTCTGGGTGACGTAGGACAACGCCCCGGGTTGGCGCGGAGCAAGGTCCGCCACCCCGGCGACCGACTGCACCAGGTGGATGTCGCCCGCGTTGGCGGAGTTCCACTGGCCCAGCGTACCTTCCACCTCGGGGTGGCCGGCATGGCCGATCAGCACCACGTCGCGGCCGAGCCGGCCCAGCCGCGCGACTTCCATGTGCACCTTGGTGACCAGCGGGCAGGTGGCGTCGTACACCGTGAGGTCCCGCGAGGCGGCCTCGTCGCGCACGGCCTGCGATACGCCATGGGCGCTGAAGATCACCGTGGCGCCATCGGGCACGTCGTGCAGTTCCTCGACGAACACCGCGCCCTTGTCGCGCAGCCGGCCCACCACGTAGCGGTTGTGCACCACTTCGTGGCGCACGTAGATCGGCGCACCCCAGGCTTCCAGCGCGCGCTCGACGATGGCGATGGCGCGGTCGACGCCGGCGCAGAATCCGCGGGGGTTGGCCAGGAGGATATCCACAACAAGCTTCACCAGGAAAAGGTTCGTGTCCCCGGGAGCAACCGCTGGTCGCCCCGGGGGCCCGCGGCGATTATGGCACGTCGGAGCGTGCTTTCCCGCCGAACAGGCTGAACACCACCAGCATCACCGCGCCCACGGTGATGCACGAATCGGCGACGTTGAAGGCCGGGTAGGCCCAGTCGCCAAAATACACCAGCACGAAGTCGGTGACCTGACCGGCATGGATACGGTCGACGAGGTTGCCCAGCGCACCGCCGATGATCAGCGCCAACGGCAACGCCGTGCGCCAGTCGCGGCGCGGCGTGCGCGCCAGCCACACCACCAGCGCCACGCAAATGCCGATGGCCAGCAACACGAAGAACCAGCGCTGCCAGCCGCTGCCGTCGGCCAGGAAACTGAACGCGGC
>CAZMXV010000067.1:0-12877 GCA_964570295.1 uncultured Rhodanobacteraceae bacterium | reverse complement strand
TCCAGCGCCATCTGCATTTCCCACACGCTGTGGTGAAAGGCCCAGGCCAGCAGCGGGCGGTCGGACTCCAGGCGGCCCTGGTCCTCGTAGCGCTTCAGCATGGCGCTGGCGATGTACAGGTGGCTGAGCACGTCGCCCAGGCGTGCGGACAGTTTTTCCTTGAACTTCAGCTTGCCGCCCAGCACGCCCATGGCCACGTCCGCACACAACGCGAGGGCCGCCGAATAGCGGTTGAGCTTGCGGTAGTAGCGCCGCGTGTAGGCGTCGCCCGGCACCTTGCCGACCTTGGCGAACGTCACGCCCAGCACCAGGGAGCGCACGGCGTTGGAGATGCCGAAGCCGACGTGGCCGAACAGGGCCTTGTCGAACACTTTCAACTGTTCGCGCCGGTCGGTCAGCTGCAGCGCGCCCATTTCCTTGAGCACGTAGGGATGGCAGCGGATCGCGCCCTGCCCGAAGATCATCAGGCTGCGCGTCATGATGTTGGCGCCTTCCACGGTGATGCCCACCGGCACGCCCTGCCAGCCACGGCCCAGGTAGTTGGAGGGCCCCAGCTGCACGCCCTTGCCGCCGTGCACGTCCATGGCGTCGCTGGCCACCATGCGGCCCCACTCGGTGGCATGGTATTTGGCGATGGCCGAGGCCACGGCCGGCTTCTCGCCGCGATCCACGGCCGAGGCACTGGCGCGCGCCAGCGCGGTGGCGGCGTAGGTGTGGCCGCCGATGCGCGCCAGCGCCTCCTCCACGCCCTCGAACCGACACACGGCGATGCCGAACTGCTTGCGCAGGCGGGTGTACGCGCCGCTGGCGGCGGCCGCCATCTTGGCGCCGCCCACGGCATTGGAAGGCAGCGAGATGCCGCGCCCCACGGACAGGCACTCCACCAGCATGCGCCAGCCGTGGCCGGCCATGTCGGCGCCGCCGATCAGGGTCGACAGCGGCACGAACACGTCCTTGCCGCGCACCGGGCCGTTCTGGAACGGGTTGTTCAATGGCAGGTGACGGCGGCCCAGCTCCAGGCCGTCGGTGTCATGCGGCAGCAGGGCCAGGGTGATGCCCAGGTCCTCGGTGTCGCCCAGCAGGTGTTCGGGGTCGTACATGCGGAAGGCCAGGCCGACAATGGTGGCCACCGGCGCCAGCGTGATGTAGCGCTTGTCGAAGGTCAGACGCACGCCGAGCACGTTGGCGCCCTGCCACTCGCCCTTGCAGACGATGCCGTAGTCGGGAATGGAGGTGGCGTCCGAGCCGGCGGTGGGCCCGGTCAGCGCGAAACAGGGAATCTCGCGGCCGTCGGCCAGGCGCGGCAGGAAGTGGTCCTTCTGCTCGTCGCTGCCGTAGTGCAGCAAGAGCTCGGCCGGCCCCAGCGAGTTGGGCACGGCCACGGTGGAGGCCACGGTCATGGAGCGGCTGGCCAGCTTCTGCAATACCGCCGAGTGCGCCAGCGCGGAGAACTCCAGGCCGCCGTACTGCCGGGGGATGATCATGCCGAAGAACTTGTTCTCCTTGATGAAATCCCATACCTCGGGCGGCAGGTCGCCCAGCTCGTGGGTGATCTGCCAGTCGTCGATCATCGCGCACAGGGTTTCGACCGGGCCGTCCAGGAACGCCTGCTCCTCGGCCGACAGCCGCGGCACCGGCTGCGCCAGCAGTTCTTCCCACGCCGGCTTGCCGGAAAACAGTTCGCCCTCGAAGCCCACGGTGCCGGCTTCCAGCGCGGTCTGCTCGGTATCGGACAACTTCGGCGTGACGCGGGCGAACGCCTTCAGCGCCGGCGCCGTCAGATACTGGCGACGGATGCCGTCCAGGTTGAGTGGCACCGCGATGATGGCGAACACCACCAGGGTGACGATCCAGGCTGTCGTCACGCCGGCCAGCAGGCCCACCACGACGATGGCCAGGGCGGTGATCGCCGTCCACGGACGCAGGCCCAGCCGCCACCAGGCGCAGGCGGCCGATGCGATCAATGCGGCAATCAATGGAAGAATGAACATCCCGTTTCCCTCTCAGCCGGCCACGCCGGTGTCAATGGTGTTGAAAATCGGTTCGATGAAGCGGCGGATCTCGCGCGTGAACGCGTCGTTGGCATCGCCGGCCAGCATGTGGGTGGCGCCGGCCACCTCCACGTGCCGGGCGTGCGGCACCCGGGCCATGAATTCGTCGATGGTCTGTTGCGACACCACGTCGCTGCGCTCCCCGGACAACAGCAGTGTGGGCATGCGCACCGCACGCGCCGCCTCGTGCAGACGCGCCTGGTAAAGCGCCGACTCTTCCGCGATGGTATCGAGCATTGCCGGGTCCCAGTGCCAGTGCAGACGGCCATTCTCGCCCTTGCGCAGCAACGGCGCCAACTGCGCACCGGTCTTGCGCCGCGCGCGCTGCGGCAGGTATCCGGCCACCACGCGCGCCACGTCCTCGACATCGGCAAAGCCTTCCGGCCGGGCCCGCATGAACGCCAGGATGCGCTCCACACCGGCTTGTTCCCAGCGGGGCGTGATGTCGACCAGGACCAGCGCGGCAAAGGGCGCCGGCCGATGCTCTCCAGCCACCGCCAGACCCAACAGCCCGCCCATGGATGCCCCCACCAGCACCGGCGGCGCGGGCTGGGCCGCGGCCACGGCCGCCATGTCGTCGACGAACTGCTGCATGTGGTAATGGCCGCCCGGCGTGCGTCCGCTTTCGCCATGGCCACGCGCGTCATAGCACAGGGTGCGCCAACCGGCGGCGGCCAGCGTCTCGGCGGCGCCGGTCCAGGCGCCCCGGGTCTGGCCGAAACCGTGTGCGAAAAGCACCGTCGGCGCGTCCTCGGGGCCGCGGCAGTCGAAGGCAAGCGATACCCCGTCGGCCATCCGGCAATGGCCGCTTGAGCGGGCGACGGCGTTCTGACAATTCACCATACGCACGAGTATGGTCATTCCGGCGCGGGGTGTCAATGCGCCGATTGGGGTTACTATCAGGCGATGACCAATCCCAAAGCCGAACGCACCCGCCTGTCGGCGGAAGACTGGAAAAAGGCCGCGCTGGAGCTGATTGCCGAGGAAGGCGTGGGAGCCCTGGCGGTGGAGGCGCTGGCCCGCCGCATGGGCGTCACCAAGGGCAGTTTCTACTGGCACTTCCGCAACCGCGAGGCCCTGCTGGAAGCCACGCTGGAACTGTGGGAATGCCATGACGAGGCCGAAGTGCTGGACAAGATCGAGCCCATTGCCGATCCGCGGCTGCGACTGCGTGCCCTGTTCGACTTCGTGGCCCGCGAACTGCCGTCGCATCGCATCTATGCCGCACTCCTGAAGGCCCTGGACCATCCGTCCATCCTGGAGCTCATGGCGCGCGTGTCGCGCCGGCGCATGGAGTTCCTGGCCACCGCCTACCGCGATGCCGGCATGAACCCGGCACAGGCCCAGCATCGTGCCCGCCTCACCTACGCGGCCTACGTCGGTTTCATGCAGATCAACATGACGCTCGGCCTGCCGCGTCTCGGCCACGACGAGTTCGACGCCTACGTCGACCACGTCACCGACACTCTGGTGCCCTGAACGCCCCTGTTCAGCGGGATGCCTTGCAATACCAGTCCACGCAAATTACCGTCAGTTCTCGCTTTTCCAACAAGCCACCTGGAGCCTGACGCGCATGAGCAGCAAGCTGGAGTCATTGAATCAATGGGTTGAAGAGGTGGCGGCACGCACCCGCCCCGACCGCATCCACTGGTGTGACGGATCCGACGTCGAGTACCAGACCCTGGTCAAGCAGATGCTCGATTCCGGCGACCTGATCGAACTCAACCAGGACACCCATCCCGGCTGCTACCTGCACCGTTCCAACCCCGCCGACGTGGCACGCGTGGAAAAGCTCACCCTGGTGTGCCACCCGGACAAGGAGGACGCCGGCCCCAACAACCACTGGGAGGAGCCGGCCGCGGCCAACCGGCGCATCGACGCCCTGTTCGACGGCTGCATGGAAGGCCGCACCATGTATGTGGTGCCCTACTGCATGGGGCCCCTGGGCTCACCGATCTCGCGCTGCGGCGTGGAAATCACCGACAGCCCCTACGTGGTCGCCAACATGCGCATCATGACGCGCATGGGCAAGGCCGCGCAGGAGCGCATCGAGCGCGAGGGCCATTTCGTCAAGGGCCAGCACTCCACCGGTGAACTGGACCCGGAACGACGCTGGATCATGCATTTTCCGGAAGAACTTTCCATCAAGTCCTACGGTTCCGGCTACGGCGGCAACGCCCTGCTGGGCAAGAAATGCCACGCCCTGCGCATCGCCAGCCACCAGGCGCGCACCGAAGGCTGGCTGGCCGAGCACATGCTGATCGTCGGCATCGAGAACCCCCACGGCGAAGTGAAGTACGTGGCCGCGGCCTTCCCTTCGGCCTGCGGCAAGACCAACCTGGCCATGCTGATTCCGCCGGAAGGCTATCGCCAGGATGGCTGGAAGGTATGGACCGTGGGCGACGACATCTGCTGGATGACCCCCGGCGAGGACGGCCGCCTGTGGGCCATCAACCCGGAAGCGGGTTATTTCGGCGTGGCACCCGGCACCAGCACCAAGACCAACCCCAACGCCGTGAAGATGCTCTCGCACGACACCATCTTCACCAACGTCGCCGTCACCGGGGACATGCAGCCGTGGTGGGAAGGCCTGGACGATCGCGTGCCGGTCAAGGACTGGCAGGGCCGCGACTTCGACCCGGCCAGCGGCGACAAGGCCGCGCATCCCAACTCGCGCTTTACCGTGGCCGCGACGCAATGCCCGAGCTGGTCGCCGGAAGCCGAATCGGCCCAGGGCGTGCCGATCAGCGCCATCATCTTCGGCGGCCGCCGCCGGGAACTGGTGCCGCTGGTGTTCGAGGCCCGCGACTGGGCCCACGGCGTGCTGATCGGCGCCTCCATGGCCTCGGAAACCACCGCCGCGGCCGCCGACGTCGGCGCCAGCATCCGCCGCGACCCGATGGCCATGAAGCCGTTCTGCGGCTACAACTACGGCGACTACTTCGCGCACTGGCTCGGCTTCGACAAGGGCGACGCCAGGTTGCCGCGCATCTTCCACGTCAACTGGTTTCGCCGTGACGCCGACGGTAACTTCCTGTGGCCCGGCTTCGGCGAAAACCTGCGCGTGCTGGAGTGGATGCTCAAGCGCATCGACGGCAAGGCCGAAGGCCGCGAGACGCCCATCGGCATCGTTCCCGCCGAGGGCGAAATCAACACCGACGGCCTGTCCCTGCCCGACGGTGCCATGGACACGCTGCTGCATGTCGACCCCGAAGGCTGGAAAAAGGAAATGGCCGACGTGGCCGACTACCTCGCCAGCTACGGCGAACATTGCCCCGACCGCCTGAAGGCGGAATTGCGGCGGGTCACCGAGGCATTGGCGGGCGCAGCCGCGAAAGCCGAAGCGACCGCCTCCTGAGGCACGCCGCAGTCCCCGATACCGGGCCAGCACCCCGCGGATCGAGCCATCGCGGCCATGGGCCGCTCCCACAAGGGTTTGCGGGAGATCCGGGCAAGCCCTGTGGGAGCGGTTTCAGCCGCGATGACCTCGCGCTTTCCAAGCCTCGGTTCACCCGGGGCAATCGGGGCTGAAGCCCCTCCTACACGGGTTTCATGAAGTTCCGGGCGAGCCCTGTGGGAGCGGCCCATGGCCGCGACCGACACGGGCCCATGCGTCACAGCCAGCCACACGGAAAATCCTGATGCCGGGAGGTCGCCGCTCGAAAGGGTCCGCGAGAAAAACCCCGACAGGGACTTCAGGCACCTCCAAACCTTTTCGCCTCACCGCGCATCCAAGCTGGCAAGATGGAAGCCACCTGCCTTGCCACCGATGCCCCGATGCCATCCGCGACCACCGTGGAAACGCCCGACGACGACCTGGTGCAGGCGGCCGCCCGCGGCGACACGGCCGCCTTCGAGTCGCTCTACCGGCGTCATGTCGGCCGCATCCACGGCACCGTGCTGCGCCTGGTCGGGTACGACCACGGCCGCGCCGAGGAACTGGTACAGGACGCCTTCGTGCGCGCCTGGCAAAAGCTCGGCACGTTCCGCCGGCAAAGCGCCTTCGGCACCTGGCTGTACCGGCTGGCCGTCAACACCGCGCTCATGGCCCTGCGCTCGCAGGCCGCCGATCCGGTACGCATGCTGCCGGATGACGCGTTGCCCGATGCCGGCGACGAGCCGTTCTGCCCGGCCGAGCGCGAAGAACTGGAACGGGCCATCGCCACGCTGCCGCCGCGCGCGCGCGCCGTCCTGGTGCTGCACGACGTGGAGGGCTGGCGGCACCAGGACATCGCCATGGCGCTGGACATGGCATCCGGCACGTCCAAGGCCCAATTGCATCGCGCCCGCCGCTTGCTGCGGCAGGCGCTGGGAGGTTCGACATGAACGAATTTGAATGGCTCCGGCAGACCCGCGCGCTGGACCGGCCGGTCGCGCCGCAACGCGACCTGTGGAACGGCATTGCCGCACGCATCGAGACGGCACCCCGCACGACGGCTTCTCCGCGCACCGCGCGCTGGCTTCCGCTGGCCATGGCCGCCTCCCTGGGCGCGGTCAGCCTGCTGGCCGGCGTGCTTGCCTGGCACCAGCGGCACCGGCCGTCGCCGGCCCTGCAGCCGCCGGCCCTCGCCGCCACGCCCTGGAAGCCCGCCGACCCGCGCCTGGCCGGCGCCGCCGTGGAACTGCACAGTGCCCAGCTCGAACTGGGTCGGGCCATCCAGGCCCACCCGGACAACGCCTGGCTGCGACACATGCTCGAGTACACGCGCCAGAAACAACACCATCTGCAACGGCTGGAACGTTCCGCCAGTTGATCCGCCCCGGAGTACCCCCCATGAAAATCAAGCACCTGTTCCTTGTTGCCGCCATCACGCTCTTCGCGCCCCCGCTGCTGGCCGGCACCCCCGTCGACGAAACCCGGCCCCTGGCTCCGGACGGCCAACTGGATGTCAGCAACGTCAAGGGCGCCGTGGTCATCCGCGGCTGGGACAAGCCCGAAGTGCACGTCACCGGCACGCTGGGCGCCAACACGCCCGGGCTGGACATCACGGGCGACGGCACCCACCTGACCATCAAGGTCAAGAACGAAGGTGGCGGCGGCTGGCTCGACTGGGGCAGCGACAGCGACATGGGGCCGACCCGGCTGGAACTGAGCGTGCCCAAGGGCGTCAGCCTCACGGTCAACGTGGTCAGCGCACGCGTCAAGGCCACCGGCCTGAAAGGCGGCAAACTGGATTTCAACACCGTCAGCGGCAATCTCGACATTGCGGCCGACAGCCCGTCGGTGAAGCTCGACAGCGTCAGCGGCGATGCCCGGCTGGACGGACGCAGCGGCGAGTTGAAGATCAACACCGTCAGCGGCGACGTGCACGTCCGGCGCGTCGACCACGCAGCCTCGGCGCAAACCGTGTCCGGCGACGTCCGGCTGGCGGGCGGGCCGCTGCGCAAGGTGGCGGTGGACACGGTGTCGGGAGACATCCACGTGGCCGCCAGCCTGGCCGCCGACAGCGCGGCGCGGTTGCACTCGATGAGTGGCGACATCCATCTGGACCTGCGCGGCGACGCTGATGCCAGCCTGCACGCCAAGAGCATGAGCGGCGACATCCGCAGCGCCTTCGGCAAGGCCACGTCGTCGGGCTACGGCCCGGGCTCCAGCCTGGAATACACGCTGGGTGAGGGCGGCGGACGCGTCACCCTGGAAAGCCTCAGCGGCGATATTGATATTCGCAAAGGCGACTAACGCCCCCTTGCGCGGGCATGGCCGTTGCTGACATCATTCTCTTTATCTTGATGGAGAGATGAAATAAACGCCATGCCCGCCATTTCGCTGGAATTCTTCCCGCCCAAGACGGACAGGCAGGTCGCCCAGTTCGAACGCGCCCTGCCGCAACTCGCGGCCCTTTCACCGGACTACGCCAGCGTTACCTTCGGTGCCGGCGGCTCGACCCTGAGCTATACGCCCAAAACCGTGAAGGCCCTGGCCGACGTCGGTCTCGACACCGCCCCGCACATCTCCTGCATGGGCGGCACGCGCGCCGAAATCGCCGAACTGCTGGACCATTACAAGACCCTGGGCTGCCACCGCGTCGTGGCACTGCGGGGCGACATGCCCTCCGGCATGGCCTCCCCCGGCGACTTCGTCTACGCCGTGGACCTGGTGCGTTTCATCCGCGAACACAGCGGTGGGCATTTCCAGATCGAGGTGGCCTGCTACCCGGAAATCCACCCGCAGGCCGAGGACGCCCTGGTCGACATCCGCCACTTCAAGGCCAAGATCGACGCCGGCGCCAACGGGGCCATCACGCAGTACTTCTTCAACCCCGACGCCTATTTCCGTTTCGTCGACGACGTCACGCGGCTGGGCGTGGACACGCCCATCGTGCCCGGCATCATGCCGATCTCCAATTTCAGCCAGCTGAAACGCTTCTCCAACACCTGCGGCGCCGAAATCCCGCGCTGGATCGCCAAGCGCATGCAAGCCTACGCCGACGACGCGCGCAGCATCCGCGAGCTGGGGGCGGACATCGTGGCCGCGCTGTGCCGCCGCCTGCTCGAAGGCGGTGCGCCGGGGCTGCATGTCTACACGCTGAATCGTGCCCAGGCCACCCTGGCGGTGCTTGACCGGCTCGACTGAATTGCCCCGCGCGGCGATCTACCATGGCGGGATGATCCGGAAACACCTTGCATGGCTGCTGCTCGCCATGGCGCCGGCGGCACCTGCCGTACCGGCGCCGCAGACGGCCATCCACCACTGTGTGGGAGCCGACGGCACGCCCGTCTACACCGACCAGCCATGCGTGAACCTGGATGCCGTGCCCGTTCCCGCCGCTCCCCGTGCGCCGGGAAGCGCTCCGCCGGTTCCGGTACCGCGTTTCTGCCCGGTCGACCGGGCGACGCTGAAACAGCGCGTGGCCGGCGCCTTCCGGCGCCAGGACCCCAACGCGCTGGCCGGACTGATGTTGTGGGATCGCCGCGGCGGCGCGGCCGCCAGATACGCCGTGCGCGACCTGGCCTCGCTGGTGCAGGAGCCGTTCCTGGGCTTCGCGGACGAGGCTACCGGCCCCGTTCCCGCCATGAGCGGCCTGCCGCCCCTGGTACCGCCGCATGCCACCGGCGCCCTCCCCGGCACCCTGGTCCTGGAGTTGGGAAACCCCGCGCGCCCGACCGCCACCTTCCGGGTGCTCGAGCGCGCCGGCTGCCTGTGGCTGCAGCCCTGACTGCGGGGAGTCGGGGCCGGCGCCATCATCCGATTTCGTCATGACCGGCGTGCCTTTCCCGGCCACCGGTACACCGGTGCCGCCATGGCAATCGGCTATCATGGATCGATTGCACAGGAGTCGAACCATGACGCAAAGCTACCCCGACTGGATCTGGCACAACGGCGGCATCAAGCCGTGGGCCGAGGCCACCACCCACGTGATGGCGCATGCGCTGCACTACGGCTCGTCGGTCTTCGAAGGCATCCGCAGCTACAAGACCCCGGACGGCGCGGCGATCTTCCGTCTCACCGACCACCTCAAGCGCCTGTACCACTCGGCAAAAATCTACGACATCGAGATTCCCTACACGCTGGACGAACTCGACAAGGCCTGCCGCGAGGTGATCGCGAAGAACGGCCTCCAGCAGGCCTATCTGCGTCCCGTCGCCTTCCGCGGCCTGGGTGGCGTCGGCATCACCGCCGAATGTCCCACGGACGTTGCCGTGGCCGCCCTGCCGATGGGCGCCTACCTCGGTGAAGGGGTGCTGGAAAACGGCATCGACGCCTGTGTTTCAAGCTGGCAGCGTTTCGCGCCCAACACCATTCCGGCCGGTGCCAAGGCCGGCGGCAACTACCTGTCCGGCCAGCTGATCGCACGCGAGGCGCGCCGCAACGGCTTCGGCGAGGGCATCGCCCTGGCCTCCACCGGCCTGCTGAGCGAAGGCGCGGGCGAAAACCTGTTCCTGGTCTTCGACGGCGTGCTGCACACCACGCCGGTCAGCGCCTCCATCCTCAACGGCATCACCCGTCATTCGCTGATGACCCTGGCCACCGACGACGGCCTGCAGGTCGTCGAGCGCGACATGCCACGCGAGTACCTGTACCTGGCCGACGAGGTCTTCATGTGCGGCACCGCCGCCGAGGTGACCCCGATCCGCTCGGTGGACGGCAAGCAGGTCGGCGCCGGCAAGGCCGGCCCGGTCACGCGCCGGCTGCAGGAGCTGTTCTTCGGCCTGTTCGAGGGCAGAACGACGGACAAGTACGGGTGGCTGGACGCGCTGTAGGAGCGGGGACCGAGAGGCTCATAGGCTATCGCGGCCATGGGCCGCTCCCACAAAGGTCAGGTAATTTCAGGCAAGCCATGGGGGAGCGGCCATTGGCCGCGATAGCGGGCAACACGACTCAGCGGTCGCCCTTCTCCACGGCGCGCCAATCGCCGGCCAGCTTGTCCAGCACACCGTTGACATAGGTGTGGCCGTGCTCGGCGCCGAAGCGCTTAGTGATTTCCACCGCTTCGTTGAGCACCACGCGGTAAGGCACGTCGGGGCGGTATTTCAGTTCATAGGCCCCCAGGCGCAGGGCCGCGCGCTCGATGGGGTCGACCGCCTCGATGTCGCGGTCGAGGTGCGGCGCCAGGCCCTGGTCCAGCTCGGTGCAGTGCGATGCAACACCGTTGAGCACGTCGTCGAAAAAGTCGCCGTCGACAACGCGCATGTCCTGCTCGGCACGGAACTGGGTGATCACGCCGGCCATGTCCTGTTCGCCCACCTGCCAGGCGTAGATCGCCTGCAGGGCGCGGCGGCGGGCCCGCGAGCGCGCGGCGGCGTCGATGCCGCTGGCCGTGCTCATGACAGCTTCGCGAACAGGTTGACCATCTCCAGCGCCGAGACGGCGGCATCGGCGCCCTTGTTGCCTGCCTTGGTGCCGGCACGTTCGATGGCCTGCTCGATGGTGTCGGTGGTGAGCACGCCGAAGGCCACCGGCACCCCCGACTGGCCGGCCACCTGGGCCAGGCCCTTGGCGGCTTCGCCGGCCACGTAGTCGAAGTGCGGCGTGGCGCCGCGGATCACCGCCCCCAGGGCAATCACCGCGGCGTACTTGCCGGAGGCGGCCACACGCTGTGCCGCCTGCGGCATCTCCCAGGCACCGGGTACACGCACCAGGTCGATGGCGTCCTCGTCGACGCCATGGCGTTTCAGGGCATCCACGGCGCCGGCCACCAGCGGCTCGACCACGAAAGTGTTGAAACGCCCGGCCACGATGGCAAACCGGCCCTCGGGGGTGGCGAAGTCGCCTTCAATGATGTTCATGCGGGTCATGACTCCTTGCGTAGCCGCCCATTTTAGCAGCATGGTTCATGCCTGCCGCGCGGTTTCCGTTGCGGTCTCGATCGTCGACAGGCAGGGATGGCCGGTGAAGGCCAGCTCGGCGCGGCCCTCGCCCACCCGCAGGCGCGCGCGGGCGCCGACCGGCAGCGTCAGCTTGTTGCGGCAATGCCCGAACGGCAGCTGCGTGACAATTGGCACGTCGGTGATGCGGCGCAGGTGCGCGACCAGCGCGTGCAGGTCGTAGGACGGGTCGTACTCGTCGCCGCGATAGCTCGAAAAATCGCCCAGCACCAGTGCACGCTGGCGGTCCAGCACGCCGGACAGCTTCAGTTGGCTGAACAGCCGCTCCAGGCGATACACCGGCTCGAACACGTCCTCGACGAACAGGATGCCGCGCTCCACCGCGGGCAGGTAGGGCGTGCCCAGCAGACTGCACAGCACGGCCAGGTTGCCGCCCCACAACGTGCCCATCACGTTCACCGGCGCCGGGGCCGGCGTGGGCCAGCGCACCACCCGCGCGGACTCGCGCAGCGTGCTCCAGAATTCGCGCAGGGTGAAGTCGCTGGTGGTCTGGCCGCCGAAATCGTGCGCCAGCATGGGGCCGGCGAAAGTCACCAGCTCGGCGCGGGCCAGGAGGGCCAGGCTCAACGCCGTGATGTCGCTGTGACCGACCAGCGCACACGGCTTGCCGGTCAGACGCTTGCGCAGGCCGGCGTAGTCCAGCCGGTCCAGGATCCGGTGCACGCCGTAACCGCCCCGCACGGCCATGACAATGTCCGGCAAGGTCACGCCCGGATCGGCCAGCCGGTTGATGTCCGCGGCGCGCTCGGCATCGGTGCCGGCGAAACGCTGGTAGCGGCGCAACGCGCTCTCTTCCCCCGCCACCGTGCAGCCGATGCGGCGCAGGCGCGCGACGCCCCGGTGCAGGGCTTCGGGCGCCGGCCAGCCGGACGGCGAGATCAGTTGGACGCTGGGCGGTCGGGACATGCGCTGAGGATACGGTTCAAGAAAGGTTCAGGATGATGCCATTTTTTCATGCCGTCCGTGTCCGGCTTGGCCATTTGCGGACGTTTCCTCGCCCCATTCCACCACTTCCAGGCCGAAGCCGCCCAGGCCCACCAGCTTGCGCGGCGTGCCCAGCACACGCAGACGGCGCACGCCCAGGTCGGCCAGTATCTGCGCTCCCAGGCCCAGTTGCCGCCACTGCTGCGGGTCGTCCTCGGCGGTGCCGGGAACGGCCTGCCCCTCGAGGCGTGCCAGCAGGGCATCGGCCGTGTCTTCTCCGGAAAGCACCAGCAGCACGCCGCGCTCCTCGCGGTCGATGTGGCGCAAGGCGGCGGTGACGGTCAGACCGAGGTCGTCGCGCTTCAGGTGCAGCACGTCCGACAGCGTGTTGCGCACATGCACGCGCGTCAAGACCGGGCGGCCGTCGGCCACGTCGCCGCGTGACAGGGAAAAATGCAGACCCCGCTTCAGCAGGTCGCGCCAGGCCACCAGGTGGAACGGCCCGGCCTCGGTCTCGACGTCGGCCTCGTAGGCGCGCTCCACCGTCTTCTCGGTTTCCAGGCGGTAGCGGATCA
>CAZMXV010000066.1:3929-12911 GCA_964570295.1 uncultured Rhodanobacteraceae bacterium | reverse complement strand
TCTGGCCGGCGCTGCCACCGGCGCCGATCATGGTGTGCGCCTCGTCGATGAACAGAATGATCGGCCGTGGTGATTTCTTGACCTCGTCAATGACGTTCTTGAGGCGGTTTTCGAATTCGCCCTTGACGCTGGCGCCGGCCTGCAGCAGGCCCATGTCCAGGGTGCACAGCTCCACGCCCTGGAGTGGCGGCGGCACGTCCCCCTCGGCGATCTTGCGCGCCAGCCCCTCGACGATGGCAGTCTTGCCGACACCGGCCTCGCCGGTGAGGATGGGGTTGTTCTGGCGCCGGCGCATCAGGATGTCGATGGCCTGGCGGATCTCGGTGTCGCGCCCGACCACCGGGTCGATCTTGCCTTCGCGCGCGCGCGCGGTGAGGTTGGTGGTGAACTGGTCCAACGCCGGCGTCTTGCCCAGCCCGTTGCGCGACCCGGCATCCACATCGGTGTCCTCGAGCGGGGCGGGCTCACCACTGTCGGTGAGGTCCACGCTTTCGCCAGCTTCCTCGGAGGCGCGTGTGAGCTTGGCAAAATCGTGCTTGATTTCGTCCAGGCGGAATGCGGAAAACTGCGGCGAGACGCGCTGCGCCACCTGCGCCAGTTCGGTCTGGGTGAGCAGCGCCAGCAACAAATGGCCACTGCGGATACGCGTGGTCCTGGAGTCGAGTGAAGCGATCAGCCAGGCGTGCTCGAACAGCGTCGGCAAGCGCGAAGCGAATACCGGTGTGCGGCTGTTGCCGTCACGGAAGCCTGAAATCTCGGTGGCGAGGTCGCGCTCCAGTTGCTCCAGGCTCACGCCACAATGACGGGCGATGGCAGCAAAATCGCTTTTCGGCTGCTCGATCAGTGCCAGGAACAAGTGCTCCAGGTCCACCTCGTAATGGCCACGCGCCATGCAAAGGTTGGCGGCGCGCTCGGTGGCCCGACGACAGGTATCGTCCAGCTTGCCGATCAGGGTCTTGAGATTGATGCTCATCCGGTGAGTGCCTCAGTGAAGGGTGTGTACGAGATAACTGGTGCCAGTGCGATGAGTCTCGCTGGGACGGGTACACAGGTAAGTGTCCCAGCCCAGGCGGCCTCCGCCCGATGCCGCGCCGAGCGAGCACGGGCTCACGTCGTCACGATGCAGGGTGAGCCGGACCTGGTATTCCAGTGAGTCGCCACCCAGCAGCGTGAGCCATTTGGCCAGGGCCGCCGCTGCGTCGCCACCCGGCAGGAAGTCCTGGAAGCGCCTGTTCCGCAACGGTCCGATCCACAGGCGCAGACGAAGGTTGCGCTGCCATACGCGCGCGCCGGACAGTGCCGAGCGGCCCAGCACGGCGCCGGGGTCACCGAGACGGGTACGCTGGCCGGGGGGCACGTCGTACCAGGCCCCCACGAACTGTTCCACGCGAATGTCCGCATCGAAATACTCGCGCAGGATGTTTTCGAGCATGGCGGCCGACAACGGCCGCTGCATCACGCCGCCGGCATAAAACGCGATGGCCTGGTCGAATACCTGCCCCCGCCCCTGTTCAAGACGCGCACGCAGCGACGGCGACCCCAGACCGGCCAGCGACGTCACCAGCGGCAGGAAGCGGGCCTTGCCGTCCAGTTCGTACTGCAAGGCCAGACGGTATTTTTTCCAGGCCGCGTAGAACAAGGCCACGGCACGATTGGTGAAGATGTCGAGGAAAGCACGCGCGGCCCGGTCGCGGTGGTACAGCTCACGCTGGCCCAACTGCTCGGTGTAGCCCGACGGCAACACGCCCTGCGCGCCCAGCATGCCCATGAAGGCGGGCGTGATGTCGACCTCGTCGACCTTGTCCAGGTCGGGCGCTTTGTCCCGCAGCGTGACGTCAAAGGCTTCGTCGTCCCCGGTGTAGGCCATCAGCCTTTCGATCTCGCTGGCGGGAAAACTCATGCGCAGGCTGTTGCGGAATTTCAGCTTGCGCGCCAGTACGTCCTGCGCGCGCACGCCGTTGCGCACGAACACGTGCTCCAGCACCCGCACCGCCTGGAAGAATTCGAAGCGGTACGGTTCCGAGAACAGCCGGTGGGCTACACCAGGATCGATTCGCCGCTTCGTGCCGGACATGTGATCAATTCCTCGCCGCTTTGACTGGAAACAAGAACGCATCGGGTGAAGCTGTTGGCATGCACATACAGGGCAAAGAAGTGGTCCAGCACACTGGCGAATGCCTGGATGCCGGTACCGACGAAATGGCTTTCGTCGATGCCCACACGGATCTCGGTCCCGCGCACCACGCTGCCGAAAGGACGCCCAGGCAACCAGGTGGTGGCCGCCTGATGCTCCAGGCTGACAATGCCATCGATCTGGCTGGCCGAAATGGGCGAGCGTGGCAGATCGTAGAGACGAAGCATTTCACGCAACGTGTTGACGCCCCCCTCGACCAGGGAGACGTGGTTCAGGGCCAGATGCGAGATCAGTCGCCACTGCGCGCCGCGGCCGTCATCGAAGCGG
The DNA here is from genome assembly GCA_964570295.1 of uncultured Rhodanobacteraceae bacterium. Classification (GTDB taxonomy): domain Bacteria; phylum Pseudomonadota; class Gammaproteobacteria; order Xanthomonadales; family Rhodanobacteraceae; genus Oleiagrimonas. The sequence goes on along the minus strand of CAZMXV010000066.1, from coordinate 10,450 downwards.
CGCGTGGGGGTCGGCTTGCGCAGCAGCGATATGGACCGCGCCACCGAGCCGCCTTCGAGGGTCAGGTCGCCGCCGGGCACGCCGTAGGCCAATTGCGTGGGCAGATCGCGATTGGTGCAGGTCAGCGTGCAGCTGAGCACGTCGGTCTTTGGTGTGACCGGGTCGAAATCGAGGTCCACCATCGACAGCTCGAGCTCGTAGCCGGGGCTCTGCCTCGCCACGGTGCCGTTGCGGCGCGCGATCCAGTACTGCTCGCTCCGGCCCGGCGTCTCACCATGGCGCAGCGAATAGAACGGCCGATATTCGGTGATGCTTTCGCCCTGCGCTGTCTGGCGCACGCACGCCACGCTGTCGACGGCATGCACTTCGTAGGCCCAGGCACGACGGGCATCGGCCACCACCGGATAGGTGACCGCGGCATGGGTGACATGAATGGGTTCGGCATGCTGCTTGAACAGGTTGACCACGGGGGTGCAGCCAAGCTTGAAGTTGTCCGCGGTGATGGCATCCATGAGGCGGGCCGGCACCGAGTCGGCAGCCACGCCGGAAAGGATGAAATGCAGGGAGAACGCCTTCCCTCCCATCGCGCCGGCCTTCCGCAGATCGAGGTCGAAGAAGCCGAATTTTTCCGGGAAGGCGAAAAACTCCGTCAACAGGCGGTAGGCCGGATGCGAGCGTGCGGGTACGTCGATCAGGGCTTCGTCCTCGGCCATGCCGACGGATGAAAACGGGTTGCCTTCCAGACGTGTCCAGTGGCCGGTGGATGTGGCCGGCTCGACGTAGGCATGGCTCACGTTGAGGGCCAGCACATCACGCAGTACCGCACACAACGAAGGCTCGCCGTCGATGAACAGGCGCAGCCTGTCCACCTTCATTTCCGTCAGCGACGCCTGCTGGCCTTCCAGCGTGAAATGCAGGGTGATCTGCGCACAGGCTTGTGGCGGCAGGCGTACCGCGGGCGGCGTGTGCGCCACGGGACGGAACTCGGCGCCGGCCACGCGCACCGGTGCCAGCTTGACGTCGTAGGCGGTACGGAAGCGGCACTGCACGCCACGCACGGGGCGGGTAAGCATTTCGGTGCCACGCGGCACCACCACCGGAGCGGACAGCTGGGCACCCGCCTTGCCAAGGTCGAAGTGGGCGATGGAGCACGACGGAAAGGGGCGCAGGTAATGCGGATACAGTACTTCCAGCAGCGACTCGGTGAACTCGGGGTAATCGTCCTCGATCTTTTTCGAAATGCGCGCGCCCATCAGGGCGAACGCTTCGATCAGGCGTTCGACATGCGGGTCCTCGCTGGTGTCGCCGACCAGCAGCAGCCGGCCGGCGATCTTGGGATAGCGTTCCGCGAATTCGCGCGAGTAGCGGCGTAGAAACGCCAGTTCACGCTCGTAGTAGGGCAGCAGGTCTTCCATCGTTTGTCACGGACCCGTGGGCCACTACGTGCCCCAGGCGACTGTTCCGGCTCCTGGTGGTGTTTCTGGTCGGATGGTTACTTGCTTGCGGGCGTATCAACGGACACCATCTGCGCCGGCAGCTCACCAAACTCGTCGGAGACGACGTAGGTCTTGGTGTCTTCAACCGCGCATTCGTCGTGAGTATTGGTGGACACGGTGACAACGTTCACCGACTTGCCGTCGCTCTGGTGCAATGTCATGAAATAAACCGTTTCCCACAGGTCGTTACCAACTGATTTTTTAGCTAGCAGCAGCACCTTGGTCTTGTCCGCCTCGTACTGTTTCTGGTCGAACAACCCCGCATTGGTCAGATGTACCTGGGCGTAGGCTGCCGCGCCAAGCGCGCAGGCGTGATCGGTACTATCGGCGGCGACCCGGTAGGGGGCCGGCACCGGGTTTTCGGCCCAGGCCGTCACCGACAGTGCAACGCCTGCGATCAGTGCCAGAAGGCAAACGACGCTTTTCATTTCTCCACCTTCAAAACGCGGTCACCACTGTCCAATATCTGGTAACGCACCGTGAGCGGCAAGATGATGCAACCGGTGGAGGCAGTACCGGGGGCACGAATGCTGTCGCCATGAATGAAGAACCCGGAACGACCGAACATCTGGTTGTTCGGGTCCGGCACAAGACGCAACACATGCTTGCCTGCCGTCGGATGACCGATGAAATGATTGGCAATGGTGTAGGTGCCGCGAGGCAAGGGGCCCGCGTTCTTGCGCGATTCACCGCCAGGATTGTTTTTCCAGGCGCCACTTCCCGCGTAGCCACGCGAACTCACAAGCTTGTCGTCGTGGTAGGTCTTTCCGCTCGACTGGTGATAAATCCAGGGCATGTCCAAAACTCCTTTTGGTCGATTCGAATTGTCTTTCAGGCCGCCGCGCGTCGGCTGCGGCTCACCGAGTACTGCAGTGTGGCCGGCTGCAGCAGCGCGTCGAAACTGACCGGCTCGCGCGAAGGGTGGATCACCAGCAGCGCGTTGATGGAAAAACGCAGGGCTCCGGTGGAGCGCTGGTCTTCCCTCAGCGTCACCTGCACCTTGCTCAGACGCCCCTCGTGCCGCGAAATGGCCAGTTCCAGCGAATTGCAGATGAACGCCCGGTCATACGAACTGGCCAGGCTGAGACCTGAGAAATCATGGATGCCGTAGGTCACGAGCGAACGTTGGCATTCGGGAAAATGCTTCAGGCCGGCCTCGTCGAGCACAAAACGGTTGTTCAGCAGCGACTCCACGTCACGCGCGACGGAGTCCTTGTATTCCTCGGTCGAAAACCGCTTGAACACGCTTCCGCCGGCGTCCTTCGGGCTGTCGTCGAAGAGTTTGTCCAGCAGGCTCGGCTCGATGCCTTTCATGTCCAACCCCGCCATGTCCACAGCCAGGCCTGTCGCCGGCCCATGCTTACATGCGAAACGGCGGCGCATGGTGTCGTGCACCATGCGCCGCCGCACTCAGCCATTGCGATCAGGCCGCATAGACCTTGTCGTTCTTGGTCAGGCTCCAGGCGCCCTGCGAGGTGCCGCCCTGACCACCATTGACCTTCTGCTGGGTGTAACGCCACTGCACGGCGGCATACTTCAGCGCAAAGGTTTCGGTGGGCAGACCTTCCTCGTGGACGGCCGGGTGGACGCTGGACACGATGACATTCTTCAGGTGCAGCTCCAGGTACTTCACGCGACGGCCATCACCGTCGGCACGCATGAAGTCGACCTGCACGCTGCCGAAGGTCTGGCCACTGGAACAGGCCTGGAACAGCTGCGGGCTGACCAGGTCGATATCCTTGTGGAACACCATGTCGGCGTGTTCGCAACGTTCGGCAGTGAAGCCGCCGGAGGTGGAAGCGGTAGCCGATTTCGGCTGCACGATACCGTGGGACCAGGAGCTGACTTCGATCCAGTTGGGATGGTCCTTGTCCTGAGACTCGCCCTTGAGGTCAGGGCCGTTGAACTTGATGTAGATGTCTTTCATGGTTCATCCTTAACGAAAGATTGGTGAGGTGGAGTGATACAACGGGTACCACGATAAAGGCGCGCATCATCGGGACTGCACGCTTGCCGCCACATCCGGAACATCAACCCTTGGCTGAGGCTGGCAACTCCGCGACCAGTCGCAGCGATACCGAAAGCTCGTCGAGCTGGTAGTGCGGTCGCAGGAACGACACCGCGCGATACGCGCCCGGCCGCCCCGGTATTTCCGTGACCTGGATGGAAGCCTCGCGCAGGGGAAACTGGGCCTTTGCCTCCTGCGTGGCATTGTCATCCAGCAACACATATTGCGTGATCCAGGTGTTGAGGTAGGCCTCGACACTGCTGGTTGACGCAAAGCTGCCGATCTTGTCGCGCATCATGGCCTTGAGGTAGTGGGCCACGCGCGACACGGCAAAGATGTATTGCAGCTGCGCCGAGAGCTCGGCATTGGCATTGGCCGCGTCCGTGTTGTACTTGCGCGGCTTCTGCATGGACTGGGTACCGAAGAACGCCGCATAGTCGGTGTGCTTGCAGTGCACCAACGGAATGAAGCCGAGGTCGCTCAGCTCCTTCTCGCGGCGGTCGGTGATGGCCACTTCGGTGGGGCACTTGAGCGCCACCTCGCCGTCGTCGGTGCGGAAGGTATGCGTGGGCAGGTCTTCGACCAGCCCGCCACCCTCGACGCCGCGGATGGCCGCGCACCAACCGAAGTCCTCGAAGGCGTGGGTCAGGCGCGCACCGAAGGCATAGGCGGTGTTGCACCACAGGTACCTGGAATGGTCGGTGCCGTCCACATCCTCGACGAAATTGAAACCCTCGACGGTGGTGCCATCCTTGGGGTTGTAGGGCAGGCGCCCCAGGAAGCTGGGCAACGTCAGGCCCACGTAACGGGCATCCTCGGATTCGCGAAGCGCCTTCCATTTGGCATATTCGACGGTATCGAACACCTTGGCCAGGTCGCGCGGCTTGCCGAGATCGGCAAAACTTTCCAGCCCCATCAGGCCCGGATCAGCCGCCGTGATGAAGGGGGCGTGCGCAGCCGCGGCCACATGCGACATCTGCTCCACGAAGTACATGTCTTCGGGCTGGCGGCCGATCATGTAATCGCCCAGCAGTGCACCAAAGGGCGCGCCACCGAAGGTGCCGAACTCTTCCTCGTAGACTTTCTTGAACAGCGTGCTCTGGTCGAAGTCCAGAGCGGAACGGAAATCGCGGTTCAGTTCCTTCTTCGAGGCATTCAGCACCTTGATTTTCATCATGGCGCCGGTGGAGGTCTGCTCGCACAGGTAGTGCAGACCGCGCCAGCTGGATTCCAGCTTCTGGAACTCGGGGGCATGCATCACCGCGCTGAGCTGCTCGGAGATCATGCGATCCAGCTCGGCCACGCGCGCATCCAGCGTGCGGTTGAGGTTGTCGGAGAGCACCACGGTGCCGTCCATTACCTCGCGGGCAAACTCGGAAATGATGTCCTTGGCGCGCTGATGCTCGGAGTCGGACTTGGCCACCCGGCTCTGCTCCACAATCTGGTCGAGCAGGCCCTTCTCTTCCGTGGTTCCGGCGGCGGCAGCCGCATGGTCGGTCGTCTGCGTGTTCATTGCTCGTCCTCGCCTTTCTCGACTTCGGCACCGAGTTTTTTCAGCTGCTCGGTGTTGCTCAGCACCTCATTGAGCACGTCTTCGAGTTTCTCGTTGCCGGCCAGCTTGTTGCGCAGGTCGGCCAGCTTGCTGCGGGCCTCCTGCAGTTTGCGCAACGGCTCGACTTGCTGCACCACGGCCTCGGGGCGGAAGTCGTCGATGGACTTGAACTTCAACTCGACTCCGAACTCCCCTTCGCCGGTAATGGTGTTGGGCACGCGATAGGTGGCTCGTGGCGCCATGCCCTCCATCACGCCGTCGAAGTCGTCCAGGTCGACATTGACAAACTTGCGGTCGCGAAGCCGTGGCAAGGGGGCCTCGGGGTTGCCGCTGAAGTCACCAAGAACACCAACCACGAACGGCAACTCCTTCTGTTCGATGGCATCGCCCTTTTCCACGTCGTATGTCAGCTGCACCCGGGGAGGCCGGATCTTCTGCAAACGCTTCTGGACACTTTCCTTCTTAGCCATGGGTCTCTCCGATGTTGGTGTCTGCCGCAGTCCGACGTCAGTTGCCGCTGCCCGACAATGACTGGAAAGGGTTGCTGGAAGAGGGGGCGGATGACTTCTCATTGGAAGTATCCGGCTTGCTCGTCGCCTTGTCGGCAACGCGAGTACGGGTGACAGGCCGTGAACGACGCGTGCGGCGCTTGTGGCGGGTTGATTCCTGTGGGGGCACCAGGACGTCCTGCCCCAGCACCTCCCGCATCTTGCTGGCCAGCTTCTCGGCCTCGTTATGGGCCGGACCCTCCAGCTTGGTATCTTCATGCAGGCGCCCCAATGCCTCGATGGCCACGCGCAGGCCGGCAATGGTCAGGATGCTCTGGGCATCGGTCTGGGAAGGATCCCGCTTCAACGCCTCTTCGGCCCCGATGATGGCGCGGCCGTAGTTCTGTTCGTTGAAATTGATGCGTGACAGCTGGTACCAGGGTTCGGCGCGGGCCGGATTGAGGTCGGCAGCCTTTTTGTAGAGATCCTTGGCGCCCGCGGTGTCATGCGCATTGAAGAGCGCCCGGGCCTGCTTCATGGTATCGGCGTAGCTGGGCGCCGGAGCAGCCGGCTTGGCGCGATGGGACACGCACCCGGTCAGCCCGAGAACGATCAACGCCGCAAAGAAGAAACGAAGGTTCACCGCCGGTCGCACAAGACACCTCCCTGTCAAACATGGACCAATCGACATCGGCCAATCGGCGGGCGCAATTGTTGCGTCCCATGGAACAAGCGCTACCTGTGGGAGCATGGTACACGCCTCGCCGCGCACGTCGCAACAGCCGGAGCCATGCCAGTTCCCGGGCAAACGTCGCATGCATCACAGTTTGTGCATATCGCGTCATGCAATTGACATTCTGTTCACGCCATGGCCATCCAAGCGGCTATACATTGACGAAGAAAAGCCGCCTCGACACGCCCGCCACCGAATAAAAAGCCCGTACGACAAGCTCAAGGGCTGCAGCCGCCCCGGCCCT
>CAZMXV010000066.1:0-3829 GCA_964570295.1 uncultured Rhodanobacteraceae bacterium | reverse complement strand
ACTGCCTGTCCATCGACGCGGATTCGCCCTGCTATGATGCGAAAATGCAGGGACACCCTGCAGAACACTCGGCAAACCACCAGATCGCGACTCGTCATATGGATATACAAGCGTTCAACCGTCGTGCAACATGCCTGACGGTCGTCTGCATCACGCTGCTCGCCCTCTCAGCCTGTGCCGGCAATGGCGGCACGAAACCGCCGGCATCCGCTTCGGAGGCCACCCGAGCCACCGGAACTTCTGCCGACAAACCGGGACTGGTCGGAAAAATGTTGCATGCCGTGGGCATCGGCAAGAAGCCTTCAACGAAGGAAGGCCCCCGCGAATTGCCGCTGCGCATCTTCACGGCCGACAACCTCAATGCCGGCAATGACCCGACGGCGTTGGCGCTGGTCATGAAGGTCTACCGCCTGCGCTCCGCACACCAGTTCCAGCAAGCCACGTTCGACGATTTTCTCGACGACGACAAGATCAGGGACGTGCTGGGCAGTGCCCTGATCGACGATCGCCAGATGCTGCTTCTGCCGGGGCAGCGCTATACGAGCGCGGAGAAGCTGCCGCAGGATGTGCACTACCTGGGTTTCGTGGCCCTGTTCCGGGGGCCTGCGGCGGGTCGCTGGCGGTTCCTTTACGACGTGCCCGAATCGGGTCATACGGGCATATCGCTCGGCGTCCATGCATGCGCGCTTTCCTCGACGGCCGGCAAACTGGTGACGCAACTCGATTCACCGGCCGACTCGCTGGCTTCCGTGCACTGCCCGAACCCCGGTTCGTGATCCGCATCTCTTTCCCCCGACATCGGCCAGAGGCTATGCTTGAACGATCGCACGGCCAGGGATCGGCGATCTTTTTGCCCGCCCACCGCCGCCTCTGCCACCAGGACAAAGCGAGGCCTACGTGAGTCAGTCAGCGAAGTTGTTATGGGGCGAAGGCCTGTTCCTTTGCCCGCAGCACTTTCAACGCCAGGATGCGTATCACGAGGCGCGCCTGCACGAGACCAGCCAGGCGCTGCATCCATACGGATGGGGCGTGCGCTCGGTGCGTTTCGACAAGAACAGCCTCGCCACGGGCGTATTGCGGCCGCTGGAAGTTTCGGTGATTTTCCCCGACGGCGAGCTTTACAGCGCGCCCGACACGGACGAGTTGCCGCCCCCCATCGCACTGGACAGCCTCCCCGAGGGGTCCCAGGAAATCACCATCCATCTCGCTCTGCCACTGCTCAAGGAGCATGGCGGCAACTGCGGCAAGGATGATGCCGACACCTCGGCACGCTACATCCAGAACGACATGTCCACCGCCGACGTGTTCTCGGATGCCGCCGAGGCGACCATCGCCTATCTGCGCAAATCAGTACGCCTGCTTACCGGGGACCAGTCGCGCGAGTCCTGCGTCACCGTGCCGCTGGCACGCTTGCGGCGCTCCAGTACCGGCAGCTTCGAGTCGGACCCGACGTTCATGCCGCCGGCCATCAACGTGCGCGCATCCAGCAACCTGCTGATCAAGCTGCGGAGCCTGCTGGATGCCCTGCAGGCCAAGGCCGAGGCCCTGTACGGCCTGCACCGCGAGCCCTCGCAGCACATCATCGAATTCCGTTCCGGCGACATTGCTTCGTTCTGGCTGCTGCATACCGTCAACAGCGGCTTTGCGGCACTGGCGCATTTTCTGCAGCACCCGGGTCTGGCTCCGGAGCGCCTGCACCAGGAATTGTCGCGCCTGGCGGGGGCACTGCTCACCTTCTCGCCGACCTACCAGCTTTCCGACCTGCCGCCCTACCACCACGGCCAGCCAGCCGCCGGGTTCGACAAGCTGTTCGGCATGATCCACGAACTGGTCGACACCGTCATTTCGGCACGCTACTTTGGCATCTCGCTAAGCGAGGTGAAGCCTTCCTATCACCTGGGCCACATCGACTCGCAGCGCATCGACGCCAACTCGGCCTTCTATCTGGGCGTGAGTGCCTCCATGCCTCCCGCCGAGCTGGTCAGCATCGTGCCCTCGCGTTTCAAGATCGGTGCACCCGACGACGTGGAAAACATCGTGCTGTCAGCCCTGTCCGGCGTGCCACTCAGCCACCAGCCGCAAGTCCCGGCCGCCATTCCAATACGACCCGGCTGCACGTACTTCTCCATCGAGGCGCGCGGCGCCCTCTACGAACGCATGCTGAAATCCCGATCGATCATGATCTATGTGCCGACCGGCATTCCTGAACTGAAACTCGAACTGATCGCGGTGACGCCATGACTCCATCGCCCGCACCCGGCACCGGCGCGGCACCGGCAGCGGAAGATGTTCCCCGCAGCCTGCTCGACCTGATGTCCGACGGCTTTTATATGCTGCTCCTCGTCAAGCGCGGCCAGGTACCCACCGAGCAGCAACCCTTTTCCGACGCCGTGCGGCAATTTCTCGCCACCATGGAGCGCGCGGCCAGCCGCGAAGGAATCGCCAACGAGGATATTCACGCCGCCAAATACGCCTATTGCGCAATGGTGGACGAGGCCGTATTGCGATCCGATTGCGGCTTTCGCGAAGAGTGGGGGCGCAATCCCCTGCAATTGATGTTGTTCGGCGACCATCTCGCCGGCGAAAACTTCTTCACGCGGCTGGAAGAGCTTCGTGCCCAGGGTGCACCACGCCTGCAGTCGCTGGAGGTGTACTACTTCTGCCTGCTGTTGGGCTTCGAAGGCAAGTACCGCATCGAGGGTACCGAAAAGCTCCACTACCTGACGGCACGCCTGGGCGACGAAATCGTCTACCTCAAGGGCAAGCGTGCCGGATTCGCTCCGCACTGGCCTCCACCCGACAAAGTGGCCCACGCCTTGCGCCGTACCGTGCCACTGTGGGCTGTCGCCGCCGTACTGGCGGTGGTCAGCCTTGTCGGTTACTTCAGCCTGCGCTATGCCCTGCAACAGGAAACCGACCGGCAATTGGCCTCCTACCAGCAGATTGTCGAGATGCCGGCCAAAACCGCGAGCATCACCATCACGCTTCCCTGATGCCGAAGATGCTCCACCTCTCCGAGCCTGTACGGGCCCGGTGAAGTCGGTTCGCGCTTCCCTTCCCTATCCCTGTGCCGGCTGCATCGCTGCAGCCGGCACTTTCCGTGTGGCGCCTCCTCCCTGTCGCGCCACACGGGACTTCCCTGTCCCCGGCGTGCCCGCAGGCATGCCGTGCGCTTCCCGCACGCTTCTTCAACATCAACCGGTGCGGATCAGAACGTGAGGCTCCAGTCGTCCAGGTAGCCGCTGTAGCCGGTGTACACGTCGTCGACCTTCAGCTTCCAGATGCCGTTGCCCTGCACCGAGGAGGCGTCGACGGTCCAGGTCTGGTCGACGTTGCCCTGGTAGTCGTAGTAGTTGGGCTGCTTCAGCACCACATAAGCACCATTCGGCGCGTACAGCGTGACCCGCAGGTCGCCGCGATACGGATGCACGATGCGCACATGCACCTGCAGATCGGCCGGTGCCGCTCCCGACTCGCCGGACACGTTGATCTGGCTGGTGGCGCTGCCACCATCCGGCACGCTCATGTTCTGCGGGTTGTCGTACACGCCACCACCGGGGTTGCCCGGATCGCCCGGATCGTTGCCGTCACCGGGATCCCCGCCATCGCCAGCACCGGGGCAAGTCACACCGACCACGTTGAACGCATGGATCACGTCCTGCGTGTTGCGACCCAGGTCGTCGGCTGCATCGATCACGCCGCAGGAGCCGGACACGAACGTCGCATTGGCGCTCCAGTACAACGCGTTGGCGCGCTCGAACACCTCGAAGGCGCTCCGGGTGTTCCAGCCGCTGGTCTTGGCCAGGGTGCAGAACGCCTTGTTGTACAC
>CAZMXV010000065.1:0-12977 GCA_964570295.1 uncultured Rhodanobacteraceae bacterium | reverse complement strand
TTCCGCGTGGACGTGGGCAAGCAGGTGTTCTACTGCCTCGACGAGGAGGAAAAGCGCATCCTCCTGGAGCGCATCGAGCGCGAGAAGATGAAGGGCCAGGTGCACGTCACCCGCTTCAAGGGCCTGGGTGAAATGAATCCCTCGCAGTTGCGCGAATCGACCATCCACCCCGACACGCGCCGCCTGGTGCAACTGACCGTGGACGGCACCGACGCCAGTGCCCAGTTGATGGACATGCTGCTGGCCAAGAAGCGCTCGTCCGACCGCAAGGCGTGGCTGGAGGAAAAGGGCGACCTGGCCACATTGCAGGTCTGAGCGCCGCATCCTCACGGCGATTTCCGGCCCGTCTTGACCCACCGCAAGGCGGGCCGGCGCGGAAAGCGTACACTGTCGGCCCGTTTCCGAGACCCGTGTTCGCATCATGCATACCTGGACCCGTCGCTGCCTCGACATCCTGGCCGCCGAAGCCGGCCGCTCCGCCGACACCCATCTGATCCGTGTCGACCTGCCGGCCTTCCCGGGCATTCCGCTGTACTTCAAGGACGAGTCGGCGCACCCGACCGGCAGCCTGAAGCACCGCCTGGCGCGCTCGCTGTTCCTGTATGCCATCTGCAACGGCTGGCTGCGGGAAGGCCAGTCGGTGGTCGAGGCATCCAGTGGCAGCACCGCCATTTCGGAAGCCTACTTCTCGAAGCTGCTCGGCCTGCCCTTCATCGCCGTGGTGCCACGCCACACCTCGCGCGACAAGCTGGCCCTGATCGAACGCCATGGCGGCCGCATCCACCCCATCGACGGCACCGACATCTACGGCGAAGCCGAACGCCTGGCACGCGAGTGCAACGGCCACTACATGGACCAGTTCACACATGCCGAGCGCGCGACGGACTGGCGCGGCAACAACAACATCGCCGAGTCCATCTTCCGCCAGATGTCGCTGGAGCCGGACCCCATGCCGCGCTGGATCGTGGCCTCGGCCGGCACCGGTGGCACGTCGGCCACCCTCGGACGCTATATCCGCTACGCCGCGGGACGCAGCGTGAAGACCAACCTGTGCGTGGTCGACCCTGAAAACTCGGTATTCCACGACTACTACCGCAGCGGCGACGCCAGCCTGCGCCTGGCCTGCGGCTCGCGTATCGAGGGCATCGGCCGTCCGCGCGTGGAACCCTCGTTCATCCCGGGTGTGATCGACCGCATGATCAAGGTGCCCGACGCGGCCAGCATGGCCGCCCTGCGCATCCTGGAACGCCTGCTCGGCTGGCGCTGCGGCGGCTCCACCGGCACCAACTTCGTCGGCGCCCTGCAGCTGATGTGCCAGATGCGCGCGGCCGGCGAAAGCGGTCCGGTGATCACCCTGATCTGCGACCGCGGCAACCGCTACGCCGACACCTGCTATGACGGCGAATGGCTGGCCGGGCAAGGCCTGGACGTGTCCGGACAACTGGCACGGCTGGAAGGCATCGTGACCGGGGGCGTGTGGGCGGACTGACCCCCGTCACTGCACGCGTCCGTCCAATCGCGCTATGTTGCACCCACGACGACAGCGGAAAGCACCATGTCCCTTCCCGAAGCCTTCAACTTCCAGCAATGGATCGACGCGCATCGCCACCTGCTGAAGCCGCCGGTCGGCAACAAGTGCATCGTCGACGACCACTTCATCGTCATGGTGGTCGGCGGCCCCAATACGCGCACCGACTTCCACTTCGACGAGGGACCCGAGCTTTTCTATCAGATCGAGGGTGAGATGGTGCTTGCGGTGCAGGACGAGGGTCAGCGCCGCGACATCCCCATTCGCGCCGGCGAAATGTTCTACCTGCCACCACGCGTGCCGCATTCGCCGCAGCGCATGCCCGATTCCGTCGGCCTGGTGGTGGAACGGCGCCGCCTGGCCCACGAGAAAGACGGCCTCATGTGGTTTTGCGAAAAGTGCAATCACCAGCTGTACGAGGCATATTTCCACCTCGAGAACATCGAGACCGACTTCCCGCCGGTATTCGAGCGCTTCTACGCCTCGCACGAGGCACGCACCTGCGATGCCTGCGGCCACCTCAATCCGGCGCCCGACAAATACCGTCGCGGCTGAAGCAGCTCCCACAGGGCGCACCGGAACCTGCATCCCTCCCTCCCGGGGGAACGGCTTCAGCCGCGACGACCTCGCGCTTGCCAGCGGCCGGCCATTCGCCGCAGGGATGTGTCGAATGACGGGTCGGCGGCCAATTCGGCAATATCGCGCCACGCCAGCGCGTGCGATTCGGGGCTGATCACGAAACGCTCGTCCGCGCCGGCCCGCACCACGTAGCGCACGTCGTAATGCCAGTGTTCCGGTTCGTCACCGCGTGCGGGAATGCGGTGCCGGTCGAGATCGAATATCGACTCTTCCACCGTCAGGCCATGCAGGCCCGACTCTTCTTCGGCCTCGCGCAATGCCACGCGCGCCAAGTCGCCGTCGCCATCGGCATGGCCGCCAAGCTGCAGCCACCGGCCCAGCTTGCGGTGATGGGTCAGAAGTACCCGCGTGCCGTCGGCACTGACCAGCCAGGCCGAGCCCGTGAAGTGCCCCGGTGCATGGCGGCGTTCAAACACATCGGCATGCGAATGCAGGAAACCGGAGAACTGGGCGACCGTGTCCGCCTGCATAGGCCATTGGTCACGATAATCCCTGAAAGCCGAATCGAGGAAGCGCTGAAAGCATTGCATGGCAAGCATTCTGCCCGAAACAGGCAGGCACCGAAAGTGTGAAAAGGCATCCTGAATAGTGCTTGTACGAACCCGATCGACTGGGCTATGGTGACTGGCCATCGCGCCATGGCCATTTCGCCCGAGGGGCGCCTTGCCGAGATTATCCCGATGCTGAAAAACCTGTTTGCGACCCACTCCGTCGAAGCGGCGGCCCATGTGGATGCCGGAGAACCCGCCGAAGACGGCGCCCTTGCCGGTGAAAGTTCCCTCAAACGGGTATTGACAGCCAAACATCTCGTGATGCTCGGTGTCGGCGCCGTCATCGGCGCGGGCATTTTCGTCATCACCGGCACCGCGGCCGCCCAATTCGCGGGGCCGGCCCTGATCATCAGCTTCGTCTTCGCCGGCCTGGCCTGTGCCCTGGCCGGTCTGTGTTATGCCGAATTCGCGGCCATGCTGCCGGTCTCCGGCAGCGCCTATTCCTACACCTACGCCACCCTGGGCGAAGTGGTCGCCTGGTTCGTCGGCTGGTGCCTGGTGCTGGAATACCTGTTCGCGGCTTCCACCGTGGCCGTGGGCTGGGCGGGCTATTTCAACGAGTTGCTGCGCATGCTGGACATGTCGCTGCCCGCGGCACTGGATTCCGCGCCCTTCGGCTTCGACGAGGCCGGCAAGCTGACCACCACCGGCAGCATCGTCAACCTGCCCGCCGTGGTCATCTGCGGCGCCATCGGCATGCTGTGCTACCGCGGCATCACCGAGTCGGCAACAGTGAACGCGATCATCGTGGCCATCAAGGTGATCGTCATCCTGCTGTTCCTGGCGTTGACCTTCCGCTACATCCAGACCCAGTTCTGGCACCCGTTCATTCCGCCCAACGAAGGCGGCACCCGCTTCGGCTGGCCCGGCGTGCTGCGCGCCGCCTCGCTGGTGTTTTTCGCCTACATAGGCTTCGACGCGGTGTCCACGTCGGCCGGCGAAGCCAAGAATCCCAAGCGCGACATGCCCATCGGCATCCTCGGCTCGCTGTTCGTGTGCACCCTGCTGTACGTGGCCATGGCAGCGGTGCTGACCGGCATCGCGCCGTTCCACATCCTCAACACTCCCGAGCCGGTCGCCACGGCGCTGAACTACGTGCTGGGCAACGTGGTCGAGCCCGGCACCACTGCCAGCCATGTGCTGTCGGTGCTCAAGGGCACGGTGGTCCTGGGTGCCCTGCTCGGCCTTTCATCGGTGGTGCTGGTGATGATGATGGGCCTGCCGCGCATCGCCTACACGATGTCGCGCGACGGTCTGCTGCCGAAGTCCTTCGGCAAGGTGCACAGCAAATACCGCACCCCGCACGTGGGTACCATCATCGTGGCGGTGACCGCCATCGTCCTGGCCGGCATGTTCCCGGTCGACGTGCTCGGCGACGTGGTGTCCATGGGCACGCTGCTGGCCTTTGCCACGGTCTGCATCGGCGTGCTGATCCTGCGCTACACCCGGCCCGACCTGCAGCGCTCGTTCCGCGTGCCGATGCCGTGGGTGATCTGCCCGGCGGGCGCGCTGATCTGCCTGTACCTGTTCTGGCAGGTGTTCTCGGTGCGCTGGCAGGTGCTGGTGCCGTGGATCATCGTCGGCTTCCTGATCTACGGCTTCTACGGCTACCGCCACAGCCGCTTGCGCGCGGCGGGCGGCAGCACCCGGCCCCGCGACGCCGCCTGAATCGACAAGCCCCGCCAGGAAAGCCCAGCCATGTTGCAGCAACTGATCGCGCGCAAGACCAGCTTCAAGAACGACGATGACATCCACGGTCCGGGCCTGCGGCGGACCCTGGGCCCCTGGGGGCTGATCGCCCTGGGCATCGGCGCGGTCATCGGCAGCGGCATCTTCGTGATCACGGGCGTGGCCGCGGCCGACCATGCCGGGCCGGCCGTCATCCTGTCGTTCATCCTGGCCGCGGTGGTCAGCATGTTCACGGCATTGTGCTATGCCGAGTTCGCCACGCTGATTCCCGTGGCCGGGAGCGCCTACTCCTATGCCTACGCCACCCTGGGCGAGCTGATGGCCTGGTTCATCGGCTGGAATCTGGTGCTGGAGTATGGCGTGTCCGCCTCGGCCGTGGCCGTGAGCTGGACCGGCTACCTGCTCAGCCTCCTGCACCATGTGGGCCTGGACCTGCCGGCGGCCCTGACCAGCGCGCCCCTGGCCTTCCAGGACGGCCATCTGGTACTGACCGGTGCCCTGTTCGACCTGCCTGCCGTGCTGCTGGTGGTGGCGTTGACCTGGCTGTGCTACGTGGGCATCCGCGAGTCCAGCGGCGCCAACATGGTCATGGTTTTCCTGAAGGTCGCGCTGATCGTGCTGGTGATCATCGTGGGCTGGCAGTACGTGAACCCCGCCAACTGGAAACCCTTCATCCCGCCGGCTTCCGGCTCGGGCGAGTTCGGCTGGAGCGGCATCTTCCGTGGCGCCTCCATGGTGTTTTTCGCCTACATCGGCTTCGAGGCCACCTCGGTGGCGGCCCAGGAATCACGCAATCCGCAGCGCGACCTTCCCATCGGCATTCTCGCCTCGCTGGGCCTTTGCACGGTACTCTACGTCGCCATGGCGGCGGTCATGACCGGCCTGACGCCATTCGACCAGCTGGGCACGCGCGAACCGGTGGTAACCGCCATCGCCAGCCACCCCGAGCTGAACTGGCTGCGCGGCGTGGTGGAGGTGGGCGCCCTGCTCGGCCTGTCGTCCGTGGTGCTGGTGATGATCATCGCCCAGCCGCGCATCTTCATGATCATGGCCCGCGACGGCCTGCTGCCCAAGGTATTCGCCAGGGTCCACCCGCGCCACCGCACCCCGCACATCAACACCCTCATCACCGGTGCCGGCATCGCCTTGCTGGCGGCCATTTTTCCTCTGGACGTCCTGGGCGAACTGGTTTCGATGGGCACCCTGATCGCCTTCATGGCCGTGTGCGGTGGCGTATGGATCCTGCGCCACACCCAACCCGACCTGCCCCGCACCTTCCGCGTGCCGTGGGCACCGGTGGTCTGCACGCTGGGTATCCTGAGCTGCCTGTTCCTGCTCATCCAGATGAGCTGGTACAACTGGAGCCTGCTGGTGGTCTGGACGATCCTCGGCCTTGCCATCTACTTCCTCTACGGACGGCGGCACAGCCTGCTGCGCAGCAAGCGGCCCGTGCCCCCGCCCGCACCGGAAGACGGGTCCCCGCGCTGACTGCCTCGCGGCGACAATGCAAATCACATTGTGCGCGCAACCTATTGTAAAACAAGGATATGTAAAGGTCTTTTGATAAAATACGGCATACCGTTGCCCGCATGGGCGGTTGCAGGAGTATGATGACCGCCCGAGGTTCCGCCTCCTGGCAGCGGACCCCGGCATTGCCGCCCCGGTGGTCCGGACGGGTCAGCTCCTCAGTCCGGAGCGCCAGGGCGGCAATCTTCTCCGCATCCATATGCAAAAAGGCCGGCGCAATGCCGGCCTTTTCCTTGCCCCGCCAACGAGTGACGCCGTCAGGACGCCTTCTGGTGCGACACGCACCAGCCCTTGGCATTCACCGATTTGCCCGGGAACAGCTGACACGGCCCGCGCGCCGCACCCTTCTCGCCCTTGTAGAAAGTGCAGTTGGCGCAGACATCGCCCTTCTTGTGCTTGGGATTGTCGCTGCTGGCCGCATCCTCGACGTAATGCAGCGCCTTGGCCATCGGGTCGGATTCGCTCAATGCCGGCAGATCGGCGGCACGGGCAAAGCGCGCAAATGCGCCGGTACCGGCCACGGCCGCCACAGCGGCGGTACCGGCGGCCAGCTTCAGGAAATGACGACGTGACGCGACCTGCTTGTCTTGATTCGGGTCATGCTGCGACATGGATGAAACCTCCTCGTGGACCTTCGGCGTGCCGTCCTCCGGCACGAACGGAGCCATGGTACACCGCCCGCTGAAATGCCCGCTTACTTGCGATAATGACTCGCATTTACAATATTTTGCAGGCTCTCCCGTGATACGATCACCCTTCCGTTTGGACGTCCATCCACCATGCCTGCCGGTTCACCCCATCCACCGCTCCAGCTCGAAGCCTGCGCGGCCCTGATCGCGTCGACCGGACGGCAACTGGCCGCCAGCGGCTGGACGCCTGCCACCAGCAGCAACTTTTCCATGCGCCTTGACGAGACATGCGCGGCCGTCACCGCCTCGGGCCGCCACAAGGGTCGGCTGGGGCCCGACGACATCCTGGCCGTGGACATCGAAAATGGAAAGGTGCTGTACGGCCACGGCAAATCCTCTGCCGAAACCCTGCTGCACACCCAGGTCTACCGGCGCTTTCCCCGCATCGGCGCCGTGCTGCACACGCACTCGCGCACACAGAGCGTGGCCTCGCGCCTGTTCGCCCCGTGCGGCGTGGTGCGCTTCGAAGGCTGGGAGCTGCTGAAGGCCATCGCCGACTACGACAGCCACGAAAGCGTGCTGGAGCTTCCCGTGTTTCCCAACAGCCAGCACATGCCGGACATTGCCACCCGCGTGGATGCCTGGCTCGATGCCGGCAAACCCCTGCACGGTTACCTCATCGACGGCCACGGCCTGTATACCTGGGGACGCGGCATGGATGAGTGCCTGCGTCACCTCGAGGCACTCGAATTTCTGCTTGCATGCGAACTGGACCTCAAGAGGCTGACATCATGAGCCGCCTGGACATCTACGTCGACACCTGCGGTGACGCGCCGCTGGCCACCTACACCGATGCCGCCGACATCACGCGCGAACTGGCCGCCGTCGGCGTGCGGTTCGAGCAGTGGGAGGCCGACAAGCCGCTGCCACCAGATGCCAGCGAGGACGAAATCCTGGCCGCCTATGCCACCGACATCACGCGTCTGCGCCGCGAGGGGGGCTACCAGTCGGTGGACACCATCAGTCTCACGCCCGACCACCCCGCCCGGGCCGAGCTGCGCCGCAAGTTTCTCAGCGAGCACACCCACAGCGAGGACGAGGTGCGCTTCTTCGTCGACGGTGCAGGCCTGTTCACCCTGCACATCGGCAACCGGGTCTACGACATCCTGTGCGTCAAGGGGGATCTCATCGGCGTGCCCGACGGCACCCCGCACTGGTTCGACATGGGCGAGTCGCCCCGCTTTACCGCCATCCGCCTGTTCACGAGCAAGGAGGGCTGGGTGGCCCGCTTCACCGGCAGCGCCATCGCCGATCGTTTCCCGCGCATGAAAAACAGGGAATAGCACTTCAGTATCAATGGACTGTAGCCATATATTCATCTGGAACCGACGCACACACGGGCGTACGAGACGCATTTCCCATGGCGTTTTTTGCATGCCGCCCCTTCCGGCACTCGCACCCCGCGGCCATTCCTGCGATGATGCCCGGCCATGAAATCCGGCACGCCTGCTCCCCCGTCCTCCGCCGACCGCCCGCTGTGGCAGCGTCTGGTGCTGCGCCGTCTGAGGATCCTCGCAATCCTCGCCCTCGTCATCCTGGTGGCGGGCGGCGGTACCTATTTCCTGGCGCCGCAATGGCTGATGCAGGCGGATGCCTGGCGTGAGGCCATGGCCGCCGACCTTTCGACGCGCCACGTCCAGATCGGCGACACCGACTGGGCCTACTACGAGGGCGGCGAAGGCCCCACGATCGTGCTCTTGCACGGGTACGGCATGGACCGCCATGCGTGGCTGAAGGTGGCCAAGCCGTTGACGCGCAATTTCCACCTCATCATCCCCGACCTCCCGGGCTGGGGAGAAACCACCCGCATCAAAGGCCAGGGCTACGGCGTTGCCGCACAGTCGAAACGGCTTGCCGCCTTCCTGCACACGGTGGTGCCCGGCCGTCCGATGCTGGTGGGCCATTCCATGGGTGGCGCCATTGCCGGCTACTACGCTTCCGAGCACCCCGATCGGGTCGGCTCGCTGGTGCTGGTGGACAGCCTCGGGCTCAGCTTCGACAAGAACGCTTTCGCACGCAAGGCGCTGGCCGGCGACAATCCGCTGGTATTCGACGACCGTGACGGCTACCGGCACGTGGCCAAACTGGTTTTCGACACGCCGCCGGACCTGCCCGGCCGCTTCATCGACGTGCTGGTGGAGCGCAACAAGGCCAACCGCGCCTTTCTGGAGAAGGTGTTCCAGCACCTGCGCCAACCCGGCCAGTACGACGTGCTCGACAACCGCCTCGCGAAACTCACCATGCCGGTGCTGGGCATCTGGTGCCACGACGACCGCGTCATCGACCGGTCGGCCCTGACCACCCTGCGCGACGGCCTCAGCCACGCCCCCAGCATCAGCGCCACCGTCATCAACGGTTGCGGGCATGTCCCGCAAATCGAGAAGCCCGAGGCGCTGGAACACATCCTGGCGGGTTTCGCCATCTCCCATTGACCGCCGGCCGGGTCCGGGCCTGCCGGCGGCCTGCCAACAGGCAGGGCGTGTCGCCGGCCCGAAAAGCGACCCGGCGACACGCGGCGTTCAACGCAGACCGGTCTCGCTGCGTGCAATCACCATGCGCTGGATCTCGCTGGTGCCTTCGTAGATCTCGGTAATCTTGGCATCGCGGAAATAGCGCTCCAGCGGCATCTCGCGCGAATAGCCCATCCCGCCGTGGATCTGGACCGCCTGGTGGGTGATCCACATCGCCGCCTCGGAAGCCACCAGCTTGGCCACCGAGGCTTCGGTGGTAAAGCGACCGCCGTTCTTCTCGGCCTGCGCCTTGGCCCAGGCCGCCCGCATGATCAGCAGGAACGCCGCATCCAGCCGGCATTTCATGTCGGCGATCTTGGCCTGCGTCATCTGGAAGGCACCGATCGGCTGCCCGAACGCCTTGCGCTCGCGTGCCCACTCCAGCGTGGCCTCGTAGGCGGCCCGCGCGATGCCGTAGGCCTGCGAGGCGATGCCGATGCGACCGGCGTCCAGCACACCCATGGCGATCTTGAAACCCTGCCCTTCCTCGCCCAGCATGTCCTCCTTGGCACACACGTAGTCCTCGAACTCGATTTCGCAGGTGGCCGAGGCGCGGATGCCCATCTTGGGCTCGATCTTGCCGGCTTTGAAGCCGTCCTTCTTCGTGTCGATGATGAAGGCCGAGATGCCCTTGGCGCCCTTCTCGGGAGCCGTCATGGCGAACAGCACGATATAGCGCGCCACCGGGCCGGAAGTGATCCAGCTCTTCTTGCCGTTGATGACCCAGTCGCCAGCGTCGTTCTTCACCGCGCGCGTGCGCATGTTGGAGGCGTCGGAACCCGACTGCGGCTCGGTCAGCGCGTAGGCGCCGATTTCCTCGCCCGAGGCGATGGCGCGCACATAGGTGCTCTTCTGCTCTTCGGAGCCGTTCTTGAGGATGCCATTGCAGAACAGCGAATTGTTGACCGACATGATGGTCGAGGTGGCGGCATCGGCCGCGGCGATCTCGATCATCGCCAGCGCGTAGCTGACCGGGTCCATGCCGGCACCGCCGTACTCGGCCGGCACTTCGATGCCCATCAGGCCCAACTGCCCCATCTCGCGGATGTTTTCCAGCGGAAACTCGCCGCTCTCGTCGTGCCTGGCCGCCACCGGCGCCACGCGCTTGTGCGCGAAATCGCGGGCAATGGACTGGATGGAAAGTTGATCGTCGGTGAAACTGAAGTCCATAGAATCCTCCTGCACCGCAGTGGCGGCGTTGGGTTGTTCGAAACAGGTGTGACGGCGACAACGCGGGCCGCGAAACCCCCATTTTAGCCGGTTTGCCCCGGCGCCGCGCATGGGCTCCGTCACGCATGCCATCCCTGCGCCGCCTTGACGGATGGCGGCGCCCATCCTACGATCACATCTTTGCATCGCGATAAAAGGATGTATTCATGGATCTGGCTGCGGCATCTTCCCTGCTGCGTCTGCTGGCGGACGTGACGCGCGTGCGCCTGCTGGCGCTGCTGGAACGCGAGGAACTGACCGTGGCCGAGCTCGCCGCCATCCTGCAACTGGCGCAACCGCGCGTTTCCACGCACCTGGCAAAGCTGAAGGAAGCCGGGCTGGTCCACGATCGGCGTTCCGGCGTGTCGGCCTATTATCGCGCCAATACCGATGCCGGTCCCGCACAGGCCGCCCTGCTGGCGACGCTGCGCGAAAGCGTGGAGGACGCCCTGCTCCACGCCGACGCGGCGCGCCTTCCGGCAGTGCTGGCACACCGGGCCGGCGAACAGGGCTGGGCCGACGCCGTGGCCGGCGACATGGAGCGGCACTACTCTCCCGGACGCACCTGGGAAACCCTGGCCCGGGCCCTGCTGCAGTTGCTGGCCACCGGCGACGTACTGGACATCGCTTCCGGCGACGGCGTGACCGCCGAACTGCTGGCTCCCCATGCGCACTCGATTCTCTGCATCGACACCAGCGAACGCGTCACCCGGGCCGCACGGAAGCGCCTCAAGCCTTTCAGGAACGTGGAGGTCCGCCAGGGCGACATGCACCATCTCGACCTTGGCGGGCGCCGCTTCGACCTGGTGCTGATGCTGCACGCGCTCACCTACGCCGAACAACCGGCACGGGCCGTCAACGAGGCGGCCGGCGTGCTGAAGCCTGGCGGCCGCCTGCTCGCCGTGACCCTGGCCCGCCACGGCCACAAGAACGCCGTGACGCCCTTCGACCACCGCAACATGGGCTTCCGGCGCGAGGAACTTGCCGGCCTGGTCCGCAAGGCGGGGCTGGACGTGGTGCATTGCGACATCATTTCGCGCGAGCGCAAGCCGCCGCATTTCGAAGTACTGAGCCTGCTGGCACAGAAACCCTGACCATGCCCCATCGCAAGGATCTTCCATGACCTCCCCCACCCTGCCTTGGCATCACCCCGAACGCGCGCAACGCCTGCTGGACGCGCTGGACGCGCGCATCCTGGTGCTGGATGGCGCCATGGGCACCATGCTGCAGGCACACCGTCTGGACGAGGCCGGATTCCGCGGCGAACGTTTCGCCCGCGGCTGCGACCATCAGCATGCACACGAACACGCACACGGCGACGGCTGCGAACACGACCTCAAGGGCGACAACGACCTGCTGTCGCTGACCCGGCCCGACATCATCCGCGACATCCACGCCGCCTATCTGGATGCCGGTGCGGACATGGTGGAAACCAACACCTTCAACGCCACGCGCCTTTCCCAGTCCGATTACAAGCTGGAGCATCTGGCGCGCGAGCTCAACGAGGAAGGTGCACGCCTGGCGCGAGCTGCCTGCGATGCCGCCGAAAAACGCGACCCCTCGCGCCCGCGCTTCGCCATCGGCGTGATCGGCCCGACCAGCCGCACGGCATCCATCTCGCCGGACGTCAACGATCCCGGCTTCCGCAACGTCGATTTCCAGGAGCTGGTAGACAACTACAGTGAGGCAACCGAAGGGCTCGTCGCCGGTGGCGCCGACGTCATCATGGTCGAGACCATCTTCGACACCCTCAACGCCAAGGCGGCGCTGTATGCCGTCGACGGCGTGTTTCGCCATCTCGGCGCGCGCCTGCCGGTCATGATTTCCGGCACCATCACCGACAAATCCGGGCGCACGCTGTCGGGCCAGACCGCCGAGGCCTTCTACTATTCGCTCAAGCACGCGCGGCCGTTGTCAATCGGACTCAACTGCGCGCTTGGCGCCGACGACCTGCGCCCGCACATCCAAGCGCTGGCCGGCATCGCCGACTGCCGCATCAGCACGCATCCCAATGCCGGGCTGCCCAACGCGCTGGCCGAATACGACGAAACGCCGGAGCACATGGCCGGCCTCCTCGGCGAGTTCGCGCAGGCCGGGCTGGTGAACCTTGTCGGCGGCTGCTGCGGCACCACGCCCGAGCATATCGAAGCCATCGCCGCGGCCGTCGGGCAGCACGCGCCGCGCAAGCCACCCCTGCCCGCCTCCGAAGCCGCCTGACCCTTTCCGCCACGGCCGCCTGACGCACGCACGCCATCCGGCATCGTGCCCGGGGCCGCCACAATGCACAGAGACACCCACGCCATGAGCCGTTACACCACCCTTTCCGGACTGGAACCGCTGGTCATCACCGAAGACACGTTGTTCATCAACGTGGGCGAGCGCACCAACGTCACCGGCTCGGCCAAATTCAAGCGCCTGATCAAGGAGGAGCGCTTCGACGAAGCCGTGGAAGTCGCACGCCAGCAGGTGGAGAACGGCGCGCAGGTGATCGACGTGAACATGGACGAGGGCCTGCTCGATTCCGAGGCGTGCATGGTGAAGTTCCTGCGCCTGATCGCCGCCGAACCGGACATTGCCCGTGTGCCGGTGATGATCGACTCGTCCAAGTGGAGCGTCATCGAGGCCGGCCTGCGCT
>CAZMXV010000064.1:0-13128 GCA_964570295.1 uncultured Rhodanobacteraceae bacterium | reverse complement strand
CGGCGCCGGCGCATACTTGAGCCGTTTTCCGACCTGGATGCATTGCCATGGGCACCTGGTATCCCTGGATCGAGCTGGTCCATCTTTCCTGCGCCATCATCTTCGTGGGCGCCGTCGTGTTCGAGGTGGTGGTGCTGGAATCGCTGCACCGCCATTTCGAAGTGGCGATGATGGAGCGCATCGAGCAGGCCGTGATGGCGCGGGTACGCCGTTTCATGCCGGTGGTGGTGCTGCTGCTGTTCCTGAGCGGGTTCTATCTTTTCAACGCGCGCTGCGACGGTTTCGCCTGTGTCGACACGCGTTTCGGACATCTGCTGCTGGCCAAGGTGTTTCTGGCCTTTGGCGTATTGGGGGTGTTCGTCGCTACCATGTGGGCGATGCTGCGCGGGCGCATGAGCGTGTGCCGCTTTCGCCATACCCATCGCGTCGTGCTGGCGTTGATGATCGGTATCGTTTTCCTGGCCAAGGCCATGTTTTTTCTCTGACCCCTGGAGGTTTCCATGTCCACTGTCACGTTTCACGAAAAACCCGTCACGGTCGACGGACAGGTGCCGGCCGTCGGTTCCAAGGCGCCGTCCTTCACCCTCGTCAACGGCGAGCTGGCCGACGTGTCGCTGGCCGACTTCGCCGGCAAGCGCAAGATCCTGAACATTTTTCCCAGCGTGGACACGGGTGTGTGCGCGGCCTCGGTGCGTCGCTTCAATGAACTGGCCGGCAAGTTCGACAATACCGTGGTGCTGTGCATTTCCGCCGATCTGCCGTTCGCGCAGGGCCGCTTCTGCGGCGCGGAAGGGCTGGACAACGTGACCACGCTGTCGACGATGCGCGGCCGCGGGTTCCTCAAGGACTACGGCGTGGCCATTGCCGACGGCCCGCTGGCCGGCGTGGCCGCCCGCGCGGTGGTGGTGCTGGATGCCGACGACAAGGTGCTGCACAGCCAACTGGTCGGCGAGATCGCCGAAGAGCCGGACTACGATGCCGCGCTGAAGGCGCTGGACTGATTCCGGAATCCGGCCGGGTCGCCCTCTCCCATGGTCGGGAGAGGGCGACCCGGCGCATGCTTCCGCAAGGGGCGCAGGCGGCTCGCGCGGTGCCTACTTGCGCGCCTCGTACATCGGTATCCCCAGGTCGCGCCCGCGTGGCCGGTCGCCCAGCCCCATGCCCATGCGCAGACCGCGGCCGATGCGCTCGGCGTAATTGATCATGATGGCGGCGGCATCTTCCTGCATGATTTCCGGCACGGTGGCATGCCACAACGCCAGCCAGCGTTCGAAATGCTCGCGCCCGATCGACAGCGGCTTGTGCTTGCCCATCGGGTTGCCGCGGTAGGTGCCGGCCCGCAGCGCCACCGAACACCAGAAGCGGGTCAGCAGCGCCTTGTGTTCGTCCCAGTCGTCCACGACGGCATTGAACACGGGGCCGATCAGGTCGTCGGCCTGCACCTTGTCGTAAAAACGGTCCACCAGCCTGGCGATGTGCGTTTCATCGAGGGTGGCGGCGGCGGGCGGGGTGAGCAGGGAGGTGATCATGGGAGCAAGGATAAGAGGTGGCGGAAAGGCTTTGGCTGACGTGGATCAGTACGCATGGCGGGCGGAAAGTCCAAAGTGGGAGCCGTGACGTTCCGGAGGTGCCGCCATGACCCATGTGGTGACCGACAACTGCATCAACTGCAAGTACACCGACTGTGTCGAGGTCTGTCCCGTCGACTGTTTCCACGCCGGACCCAATTTCCTGGTCATCGACCCGGACGAATGCATCGACTGCACGCTGTGCGTGGAGGAATGCCCGGTGGGCGCCATTTTCCACGAGGCGGACGTGCCGGCCGGCCAGGAAGGCTATCTTGCCATCAATGCCGAACTGGCGCCGCGGTGGCCGGTGTTGACCGAGCGCGTCGATGCCCTGGAAGGGGCCGACCTGTGGGACGGGATCCCGGACAAGCTGCCGCTTCTGAAGCGGGAGTGACGGGGCGCGACCGGGGCGGGTGAGCCGCCCGGCGGCCATTTCGCCGTCGTCCGCGAAAGGAGTTCGAACGAAAACGGCCCGGGAATCCCCGGGCCGCCTTTTTGATGCTGCCGGTGCTCCGGCTGTCGTCATTCGACGGTCAGCGTGCCGTGCATCAGTGCCTCGTGCCCCGGGAAGGAGCAGAAGTACGTGAACGGGCCGTCCTTCAGCTTGCTGGTGTCGAAGGTGACGCTGTCGGACTCGCCGCCGCCGATCAGCTTGGTGTGGGCGATGATGCGCTCGTCGCCGGTCTTGACGTAGTCGTTGTCCACGCCGGCCTTGGCGCCGTCGGCCAGCACGGCCTTCTCGTCGGACGCCTTGGTCAGCACCCAGTTGTGACCCATTGCGGCGCGCGGCAGCTTGCCGGTGTGCTTCAGGGTGACGGTGAACTTGTCGCAGCTCTTGGGCACCGTGATCTCCGACTTGTTGTACTGCATCATGTCGTTGCCTTCGATGACGGTGCTGCAGTTGTCGGCGGCCCACAGCGGGGTGGCGATCAGGCCGAGCAGGGCAAGGGCGAACAGTTGACGTTTCATGGTGAAACCTCCTTCGGGTGTGAAGGCTCGTCGGCATCCGGCCGGGAGGCATCCCATGACGCCTCCCCGGTTTCGTCGTCGAGCAGGGGAAGAATTTCCGGGGTATCCAGGTTGCGGAACTGGTCGTGGCGGACGGCCCAGAAGAACAGGCCCACCGCGAAGCTGACCAGCACCAGCGTAACCGGAATGAGGATGACCAGCGCGTTCATGCCGTACGCTCGCGCAGGTTGACGGGAGCGCCGTCGCGGGGCGGGGTGGCGGCGGGCTGCGGGATGTTCATGCGCAACACGTTCAGCACCACGATCAGCGAACTGGTGGACATGCCCAGGGCGGCGAGCCAGGGCGGAATCAGGCCGGCGGCCGCGAAGGGCACGGCCAGGGTGTTCCATGCCAGGCCCCAGCCGCGGTTCTGCCACAGCGTGCGTCGGGCCCGCAGTGCCATGCGCCGCGCCAGGCCGAGTCCGCCAAGGCGCTCTTCCAGCAGCAGGTCGGCATGCCGGCGGGCCAGGTCGGTGGCATCCACCAGGCTGGCCGAGACGTCGGCGGCGGCCAGGGCCGCGGCGTCGTTGTTGCCGTCCCCCACAACCAGTACGGCATGGCCTTCATCCTGCCACTGGCGCACACGGCGGTACTTGTCTTCGGGCAGCTGGCGCGCCTGCCAGTGGCGGATGCCCAGGCGGGCGGCCATGGCGGCGACCCGGGCGGGCGCGTCGCCGCTGCACAGTTCGATGCCGATGCCGGCGCCGCGCAGCGCGGCCACGCCGTCGCGGGCATCGGGGCGTGGGGTCTCGTCGAGGCGCAGGCGTGCCAGGGGAACGCTGCCGTCGCTGAGCCACAGGGCGTCACCCCCGTCATCGGTCTTCCGTGCGGCCGGTGGCCGGCCCAGTTGCAGCTGGCGTCTCCCGATGGTGCCGCGGATGCCATGGCCGGCCACCACCGTGATGTCGCGGACGGCGGGTACCGCCAGGTCGGCATGCGGCCGGGCCAGGGCACGTGCCAGCGGATGGCTGCTTTCGCGTGCCAGAGCCACGGCCCAGGCCAGGGCCGTGGCATGGTCGATACCCGCGGCCACGGGCTCGGCATCGGCCACGGCGGGTTCGGTGAGCGTGCCGGTCTTGTCGAACATGGCCCGGTCGACGTGGACGAGGGCGGGCAGGGCGCGGGGGCGCGTGACACGCACGCCGCGCCGTGCCAGCAGCGCCATGGCGCGCGTCAGCGTGGCGGGCGCAGCCAGGGCGAAGGCGCAGGGGCAGGCGACCACCAGCACGGCCACGGTGGCGTCGAAGGCGCGCGACGGGTCGCGCCACAGCCAGAAGGCCAGCGTGGATGCCGACAGCAGGAGGATGCCGGTGATGAACCAGGGCACGGCGGCATCGCCAGTGGCTTCGGCCACCGTCTGCCGGCGCCGGGCTTCGCGGGTCAGGCTGTGCAGGCGCGCCAGGCTGCTGGCGGCGCCGACATGCGTGACATGCAGTTCCAGCGAGCCGTCCAGCGCCACGCTGCCGGCCGCCACGGCATCGCCGCGGCGGCCGGTCCGGGGACGCGATTCGCCGGTATGCAGCGACGTGTCCAGGCGCGCCTCGTTGCTGTCCAGCAGGCCGTCCACCGGCACCACCGTACCTTCGGCGACATGGATGCGGTCGCCCGGCTCCAGCTCGGCGACCGCCACCGTCTCCAGGTGCCCGCCGCGCTGGCGGCGCGAGGCGGTGAGGGGCGTGGCGTGGTCGCCGGCCCGGCCGAGGGCCTGATGGCGGTGGCGGGCGCGCAACTCCAGGTAGCGCCCCAGCAGCAGCACGAAGACCAGCATGCTGACCGAGTCGAACCAGGTTTCGCCATGCCCGCGGAGGGTGGCCCACATGCTGGCGGCGTAGATGAGGATGACGGCCAGGGCCACCGGCACGTCGATGCCGGGGCGCCGCGCCCGCAGGTCGGCCGCGGCGTGGCGGAAAAACGGCACCGCGGCATAGCCCACCACCGGGGTGGCGGCGAGCAGGCCCAGCCAGCGGAACAGCTGGATGGTGGTGGCATCGACATCGTCGATGACATCCAGATACAGCACCAGCGCGAACATCATCGCCTGCATGGCGAAAATGCCCGCGACCAGCAGGCGCTTCAGCGCATCGTCGGCTTCGCGGCGCTCGGCGTCGTCCAGCGCCTCGCGGTGCAGCGGCTGGGCCGGGCAGCCGGCGGCGTCGCAGGCCCGGAGCAGGCGGGGCAGGTCGGCGTGCGCCGGGTCCCAGGTGATGCGGATGCGGCGCGAGGCCGTGTCCACGTCGCTGCGCTGGACGCCGGGCACGGCCTGCAGGAACTGCTCCAGGCGCAGGGCCTGCCACGCGGTGGCCAGGCCGGGGACGGCAAAGGCCGTTTCCACCTTGCCGTCCCGGCGCGGCCGCTGCACCTGCCGGCGCAGGCCGGCCCGGGTCCAGATGGCATGCGTGGTATTCATGACCCCTCTCCGCCGCTGCTGGCGTCGGGTGCCGGAACGCCCAGCACGGTGGGGACGTCGCCGTGCGTGGGGGTGTCGGTGTAGCGCAGGCTGATCATCACCGTCCATGCGCAGGCGACGATGAGGGTCAGCGTGACGATGATCCCCAGCCAGGCGATGGGCTGGTGGTACCAGCGGTTGCGGTTGCCCGTGATGTCATTGGGCTGTTTCATGGTCCTTGTGGGAAATGTGGTAGACGTAGGCCGCGAGCACGTGGATCTGGCTGGCGGTGAGGCGCTTGTCCCAGTTCGGCATGTGACCTTCGCGGCCATCGTGGATGGTCTTGTGGATGGCCGCCTCGCTGCCGCCGTGCAGCCAGATGTCATCGGTCAGGTTGGGCGCGCCCAGGGCCGGATTGCCGGTGCCATCGGCTCCGTGGCAGGCCGCACAGGTGGACGTGAAGATCGGCTCGGCGGCCTTGGCCATGGCGGCGTCGTGGTCGCGCCCGGAGAGGCCGAGCACGTACTGCGTGAGGTTGTTCACGGTGTCCTCGCCCAGCGCGTTCCAGGCGGGCATCACGCCGTTGCGGCCGTCGTGGATGGTGGTGGTGATGGCCTTGCCGTCGCCGCCGTACAGCCAGTCGTCGTCGGTGAGATCGGGCGCGCCCAGGGCCTGGTTGCCGGTGGCGGCGTAGCCGTGGCAGGCGGCGCAGTTGTCGCCGAACAGGCGCTCGCCCATCTGCACGGCCTGCGCGTCGCGCGACAGTTGTTCGACACTGTACAGGTCGAAGCGCGATTCAAGGCTGTCCAGTTTGGCACGGTTGGCCGCGTGGGCCTCGGCCCATTGCCCGTGCGCGGTCCAGTTCAGGGCGCCCTTGTGGTCGCCGAAGCCCGGGTACAGGTAAAGGTAGATGAACGCGGCGACGAACATCGCACCGGACAGCAGCAGCCACCACAGGGGCAGGCGATGCAGCCCCTCGCGAATGGCGCCGCCGGCCCAGGAATGGCCGGTGGTGCCGTCCTTCGCGGTGGGAATGTGGGCGCGCGGGCCCCACAGGAACAGGAGCAGGGTGATACCGAGGTTCAGTACCACCAGGAACATCACCCAGAGCGACCAGCCCGGGCTCATGGACCATTCGGCTGTTTCGACCATCATGCCTGCTTGTCCTCGTCGTTGGCATGGCCTTCGAGCTCGTCTTCCATGGGGATGCGAGCGAGGCGGGAAAAGGTGGGCTTGTGCTGCTTGCGCCAGGCCCAGAACCAGATACCGATGAACGTGACCATCATGACCACGGTGATCACGCCGATGACGTGGCCCCAGATGTCGCTCATGGCGTCTTCCCTCCGGCCAGCCCGGTCTGGCGCGCCTCGCGCTCGGCCTTGGACACGTTGTCGATGCCCAGCCCCTGCAGATAGGCGACCAGGGCGTCCATCTCGGTCTTGCCCTCGAGGGCCTTCGGCGCCGAGGCAATGTCGGCGTCGGTGTACGGGTCGCCCAGCTTGCGCAGCACCTTCATGCGCGCCTGGATGTCGGCGGCGTCGATCTTCTGCGCGGCCAGCCAGTCGTATTGCGGCATGTTGGATTCGGGCACTACCGAGCGCGGATCCATCAGGTGCATGTACTGCCACTGGTCCGAATACTTGCCGCCGACGCGGGCCAGGTCCGGCCCGGTACGCTTGGAACCCCACTGGAACGGACGGTCGTAGGCCGATTCGGAGGCCGTGGAAAAGTGGCCGTAGCGCTGGGTCTCGAAACTCAGTGAACGGATCATCTGCGAGTGGCACAGATAGCAGCCCTCGCGCACGTACACGTCACGGCCGACCAGGCGCAGCGGATCGTAGGGTTTGACGTCCGCCGGCGGCTTGATCTGGTGCGCGTGCACGAACAGCGGGGTGATTTCCGCCAGTCCGCCCAGCGATACCATGATCGCGGTACAGATGCCGAGCACGCCGGCGTGTTTCTCGATGAATTCAAAATGCTTGTAGGCCATGATGGGGTTCCTCAGGCCAGCCCGGGCTCGCCGCGCGAGCCGGACGGGGGAAGCGGGGACGGGTGCTGGTTCGGATCCGGCTCGGGAATGGGTACCGGCACCGGCTTGACGCCGTGCCTGCGCGCGTCACGCGCGCTCACCCACATGTTCCAGGCCATCACCCACATGCCGGCGACGATCAGCAGGCCGCCCAGCCAGCGCGTGACGTAGAACGGCTTGATCGCCATCAGGCTTTCCAGGAACGAATAGGCCAGGGAGCCGTCCGGCAGCCGCGCGCGCCACATCTCGCCGGCCGTGACGCCGGCCACCCACATCGACAGCACGTACAGCAGCGTGCCGGCCGTGTGCAGCCAGAAGTGCACGTTCATGAGCGTGATCGAGTACATCTTGCGGTGTCCGAACAGGCGCGGGGACATCGCGTAGATCGAGCCGATGGTGATCATTGCCACCCAGCCCAGCGAGCCGGAGTGCACATGGGCCACGGTCCAGTCGGTGTAGTGCGACAGTGAATTGACGCTCTTCACTGCCATCATCGAGCCCTCGAACGTGGAGGCGCCGTAGAACACCAGGGCCAGCACCATGAACTTCACGGCGGGGTCGGTCTTCAGCTTGTGCCACACGCCCTGGAAGGTCATCAGGCCGTTGGCGGCCGAACCCCAGCTGGGCATCAGCAACACCAGCGAGAACGCCATGCCCACCGACTGCGTCCAGTCCGGCAGGGCGGTGTACATGAGGTGGTGCGCGCCGGCCCACATGTAGACCGAGATCAGCGCCCAGAAATTGACGATCGAGAAGCGGTAGCTCCACAGCGGGCGCTGCGCCTGGCGCGGCACGAAGTAGTACATCATGCCCAGGAAGCCGGCGGTGAGGAAGAACGCCACCGCGTTGTGGCCGTACCACCACTGCACCATGGCGTCGACCACGCCGGCGTAGATGGGGTAGGACTTGGTCCAGGACACCGGCACCGCCAGGTTGTTGACCACGTGCAGCAGGCCCACGGCGATGATGAAGGCGCCGTAGTACCAGTTGGCCACGTAGATGTGGCGGATGCGCCGGCGTGCCAGGGTGCCGAAGAACACCACGCCGTAGCTCACCCAGACCACGGCGATCAGGATGTCGATCCACCACTCCGGCTCGGCGTATTCCTTGCTCTGGGTCAGGCCCAGCGGCATCGTCACCATGGACAGCACGCAGGCCAGCTGCCAACCCCAGAACACGAATGCCGCCAGCCGGTTGAACGCCAGCCGCGCGTGCGTGGTGCGCTGGACCACGTACAGGCAGGTGCCGATCAGCGCGTTGCCGCCGAAGGCGAAGATCACGCCGAAGGTGTGGTCGGGGCGGATATGGCTGAAGGTCAGCCATGAGGTATCGAAGTTCAGCGCCGGCCAGGCCAGCTGGGCCGCGGCCAGGAGGCCGAAGCTCATGCCGATGATGCCCCACACGACGGTGGCCAGCACGAACTGGCGCACCACCTTGTCGTTGTAGGTTTCCGTCTGCAGCGGCAGCGACTCGTTGACGAGGGCCGGTGCAGGCGTCCCTGTCGTGCCTTTCAGTGAAAGATCGAACTTTTTGGTGTCCATGGGCACTATTGTCAGTGGCGCCATCGGGCGCGTTTTTGATTTGGGTCAATTATGACGGCGGGCGCCCTCGCGGGGGCGCGGTGGTTTGTCGCAATCGGGCGTTCCGGACCTGCCGGCGTGGTCTCATGCGACGTGCGCGGGCAGGCTGTCCGGCCGGCCGTCCCAGCGGTCGAAATGGCGCTCGGCGCGTTGCACCGGCTGGTCCGGCGTGCGTGGCGCCAGGCGCGGCGCCTCGCCGCTGGCGAGCCAGCGCGAAGTCAGGCACACGACGCGCTCGTCGCGGCACAGCAGCGCATGCAGGCCAGCGTGTTCGAAGGCGGCCAGGGTGACGCCGGCGACGGCGGCGCTGGGCAGCCACACGCGTCCGTCACCGAGGGTCTCGGTACGCATGTGCGCAAAGTCGAACCAGTACGGATGGGGCGCGTTGCGGGTCAGCACCGGCATCGCGCAGGGCGTGGGAAGCCCGCTGCCGCAGATCACCAGCACCTTGTCGGCCGCCGCGGCCAGGGCGGCGTCGTCGAGCATGGGCGCGTCGCTGTGGCCGCCATGGCGGGCGTCCGCGCCGCGCACGAAGGCCTCGGCGTCGCGCAGCAGGTCCGGGCGGAAGCTGCCACCGGTGGCGACGTTGGCCTGCCAGCACTGCGGATCGAACAGGTCCAGCGGGTGGCCGTCCTCGTCGTGGGCGGCGCCCGGCCAGGACGGCGTCATCTGATATACCGACGCGAAGCCGCGGGCGATCTTGCGGTAGGCAGGGCCGATGCCCAGCCATTCATCGTTCTCGCCGGCGACCAGCGCGAACGTGGTGCCCAGTGCGCCGCGGAAGGGCGGAGCGACAAACACGACGCGGCCGATGCCGTCAAACGGGTCGCGGCGGTTGCGCAGGGCCAGCGCCGAGCGCAGCAACAGGCCACCCATGGAGTGGGTCACGAACTCCAGTTGCGCGGTGCGCCCGGCGTGCTTCTCGCTGGCGGATACCTCGTCCATGAAGTGCAGCAGGCGTCGGGCCGAGTGTTCCAGGGGCAGGCGCCAGTCGTAGCCGAAGGCGAGCACGGGCGCCGGGGCATGGTCCGCGCGCAGGGCGTGGATCATGGGCGCGCAGACCCGAGACACCACCCGACCGGGCTCGAGCCGTCCGGCGGCGCCCGCGTCGTCGTCGGCGTCGAGGGCAAAGACGCGCGGGTCCTCGATCATGTCGCCGGGCAGCGCGCCTTCCACCGGCCAGCGGACAGGGCGGTCCAGGGCATGGGCATCGACCAGTTCGGTCCCCTTGATGCCGGGAATGAAAATGATGGCCATGGTGGTGCCGTCATCCTTCGATGGGGGCGGCGCGCGACGCGTTTCCCGTCCGGGAGGGCGCGTACCGCCCGAATGCTTCCAATGAAGAAAAGCCGCATGCCCCGAAGCATGCGGCTTCCACTTTACCTTCCCCGCGCCGGCCCTGCACGGACCGGCGCGGGGCGTGGCTCACCTGGCGTTGACCAGGGCCACCGTCATGTCCAGCATGCGGTTGGAGAAGCCCCATTCGTTGTCGTACCAGGACAGCACCTTGACCAGGGTGCCGTCCAGCACGCGGGTCTGGGTGGCGTCGTAGGTGCTGGAGGCGGGGTTGTGGTTGAAGTCGATGGAAACCAGCGGCTTCTTGTTGATGCCCAGGATGCCCTTCAGCGGACCGTTGGCGGCCTCGGCGATGACCTGGTCGATTTCTTCCTTGGTGGTTTCGCGGGCGGCGGTGAAGGTGAGGTCGACCACCGACACGTTGATCACCGGCACGCGCATGGAGAAGCCGTCCAGCTTGCCGTTCAGCTCCGGCAGCACCAGGCCGACCGCGGCGGCGGCGCCGGTGCTGGTCGGGATCTGGCTGTGCGTGGCCGAACGGGCGCGGTGCAGGTCCGAGTGATAGACGTCGGTCAGCACCTGGTCGTTGGTGTAGGCGTGGATGGTGGTCATCAGGCCGTGCACGATGCCGATCTTTTCGTGCAGCACCTTGGCCAGCGGCGCCAGGCAGTTGGTGGTGCAGCTGGCGTTGGAGATCACCTCGTGCGAGGCGCTGAGCTGGTCGTCGTTGACGCCCATCACGAAGGTGCCGTCCACGTCCTTGGCGCCGGGCGCGGAGATGATCACCTTGCGCGCGCCGGCGGCGAGGTGCGCCGAAGCCTTTTCCTTGGAACGGAACAGGCCGGTGCATTCCAGTACCACGTCGACACCCAGTTCGCCCCAGGGCAGCTTGGCGGGATCGCGCTCGGCGCAGACCTTGATGTGGTCGCCGTTGACCACCAGATCGCCGCCCTCGACGCCGACCTCGCCCGGAAACTTGCCGTGGGCGGTGTCGTACTGGGTCAGATGCGCATTGGTTTCGGCATCGCCCAGGTCGTTGATGGCAACGATCTGGATTTCGTTGGTGCGGTTGGATTCGTACAGTGCGCGCAGCACGTTGCGACCGATGCGGCCGTAGCCGTTGATGGCGACCTTGATGGCCATGAGTCAGCGTCCTCCGGAAGCGGGGCGGGTGGTTGGAGGGCCGATTCTAGCGTGAATGCGTCCCGCTTGCCGGTATGTTCCGCCCGCGGACGCCCGCGGGACCGGACATGCGATACTCCCGCACTCCCGTCACTGTGCCTGGATGTTCCATGTCGTTGCGTCGTTTCGTCCTCGTGGCTTTCATCCCGCTGTTGCTGCTGGCCCCGCCTGCCATGGCCTGGGGGCCGCTGGGGCATCGGGTCGTGGCCGAGCTGGCCTGGCGCCAGCTGACGCCCGAGGCGCGTGCCGAGGTGCGCAGGCTCCTGGCCGTCCGGCACGCCCATGCCCTGGCCGACATCGCCACCTGGCCCGACGACATCCGTCACGAGCGGGCCTACAAGACCCTGTGGCAGGCCACGCGCAAGCAGCATTACGTCAATTTCGGTGACAGCGACTGCCATTATGATCCGCCGCGCGACTGCCGCGACGGGAAATGCGTGGTCGAGGGTATCCGGCATTACGAGGCCCGGCTTGCCGACCACG
Source organism: uncultured Rhodanobacteraceae bacterium (assembly GCA_964570295.1). Taxonomy (GTDB): domain Bacteria; phylum Pseudomonadota; class Gammaproteobacteria; order Xanthomonadales; family Rhodanobacteraceae; genus Oleiagrimonas. Next base: position 1,596 of record CAZMXV010000064.1, on the reverse strand, counting down.
GACTGCCGGATGCCGAGCGCCTGGAGGCGCTGGCTTTCGTGGTGCATTTCATCGGCGACGTGCACCAGCCGCTGCACGCCGGCTACCGTCGCGACGCCGGCGGCAACGGCTATCAGGTGCAATTCGAGGGCAAGGGCTCCAATCTGCACCGGGTATGGGACTCCGGCATGTTGCGCACGCGCCACCTGCGCTGGAAGAAATACGCCGATTTCCTGGCTGGCGAAGGCGCCGTCACGACACCGGGTGACGCCACCGGGCGGGCGGCGCCGGTGCGCTGGGCCGAGGAATCGTGCCGCATCACCCGTGGCATCTACCCGAGCGGCCACAAGGTCGGCAAGGACTACGTGCAGCGCGAGCTGCCCGTGGCCGACAAGCGCCTGCGCCTGGCTGGCAAGCGCCTGGCCGACGTGTTGAACGACCTGTTGGGGTGAGGGTCGGATCCATTTGCCGTGATCCGCAGTCATCGCGGCCATGGGCCGCTCCCGCAGGTCGATTCCGGATCCTTGTGGGAGCGGGCCGGCGGCCGGGGTAGCGCTCAGGCCAGGCGCCGGTGCTGGTCGCGCAGGGCCTCCAGCTGCACGCTCCAGTCGCGCAGGCGTTGTTGTTCCTGTTCGACCACGGCGGCGGGTGCGTTGTCGACGAAACGCGCGTTGCCGAGTTTGCCTTCGCACTTGCGGATTTCCTTTTCCACGCGCTCGATCTCGCGGGTCAGGCGCGCCTTTTCCGCATCCATGTCGATCAGCCCGGCCAGTGGAATCAGCACGCGCAGCTTGCCGACCACGGATACGGCGGCAGCCGGCTCCTCGCCGCCGGCGTCCAGCCAGCGTTGCGACGCCAGCCGCCCGAGAAAGGCCAGCGAGTCGGCGAACAATTCGGCGCGGCGGCGATCCTCGGCGTCGCCGTCGGCAAGCAGCAGGGCGATCGGCTTGCCCGGCGCGATGTTCATCTCGGCACGGATGCGACGCACGCCGGTCAGCACGGCCTTGAGCCATTCGACATCGGCCTCTGCATGCGGGTCTGCATCGATTTCATCCGCCTGCGGATACGTACACTCCATGATGGTGCTTTTCAAGGAGTCCGGCAGGGATGCCGGGTGGTTCTTTGCGCTCAGGGAGGAGCGCACAGGCAATGCCTGCCAGATTTCCTCGGTGATGAACGGAATGACCGGATGCAGCGCGCGCAGCGCGGTTTCCAGCACCGTCAGCAGGGTGTGTCGGGTGGACACGGCGGCTTCGGCATCCCCGCCGTTGAGGGCCGGTTTGGCCAGCTCCAGGAACCAGTCGCAATAGTCGTTCCACACGAACTCGTACAGCGCCTGCGCCAGATGGTCGAAGCGGTAGGTCGCAAAGTGCTGCTCCACCTCGCCCAGCGTCTGCTTGAGCCGTGTCAGGATCCACCGCTCCGCCTCGGTCACCGGCTTGGCGGAGCCCCTCTCCCCCTGGGAGAGGGGTTGGGGTGGGGGGTAGGCCGGCGCGGGAGATGAAGCGTAGCCCGAACCCACACCCCGCGTGGACGCGCCACTCTCTCCCAGGGGGAGAGGGTTTTCGACATTCATCAACACGAACCGCGCCGCATTCCACAACTTGTTGCAAAACG
>CAZMXV010000063.1:0-13524 GCA_964570295.1 uncultured Rhodanobacteraceae bacterium | reverse complement strand
CCTGATCGACAAGATCGTGCGCGAGCCGCTGGGCGGCGCCCACCGCAACCCGCACTCCATGGCGGTACGCCTGAAGGCCGTCATCCTCAACCAGATCGACCAGCTCCAGGCGCTGCCGGCTCCCGACCTGCTGGAGCAACGCTACCGGCGCCTGCGCAGCTACGGTACCTGGCAGGAATAAGGGGCCGCCGTGCTGAACGCCTTCTTCGCGCTGCTCCTGGCCACGTCGCCGGCACCGGCGAAGACGACGACACCACCGGCACCCGCCACCGGCATCATCCGCTCACGCCGGACCCTGGAACATTACCTGCACGACGTCGACCTCGACGCTTCCCCGCTGGGCGCGTTGTCGCCGGGCGCCCGCAAACACTTCCTGGCCGGGATGGCATTCGGTCCCGAGGGACCGGGCGGCTTCCCGCTTGGCGACCTGGACCATGAACTCACCCATCCGCGCATCGTCAGGCTGCTGTCGCTGTTTGGTGCGCAAGCGTTTGCGGAAGGCCTGCGTCGCGACGGCATCCTGTGACGCGCTCCGGGACCGGGGCGCGTTACCATCACCTCATCATCGCCGGGAACCATGCCCATGGCCACTGAAGCCACCGCCAAGCTGGCGGTCCTGATCGACGCCGACAATGCCCAGCCCTCGCTGGCCGAGGGGCTGCTGGCCGAGGTCGCCAAGTACGGCACCGCGCACGTCAAACGTGCCTACGGCGACTGGACCGGCACCCGCCTCAAGGGCTGGAAGGAACAGCTGCTGGAGCAGTCCATCCAGCCGATCCAGCAGTTCGGCTATACCCGGGGCAAGAACGCCACCGACTCGGCCATGATCATCGACGCCATGGACCTGCTGTATTCGGGACGCTTTGACGGTTTCTGCATCGTCTCCAGCGACAGCGACTTCACGCGGCTCGCCGCGCGCATCCGCGAATCGGGGCTGACCGTCTACGGTTTCGGTGCGGAAAAGACGCCCGCCCCGTTCGTGGCCGCCTGCGACAAGTTCATCTACACCGAGATCCTCGCCGCCCGCCCCGACGAGGAGCAGCCGCTGACGCGCCGCACGGCCGAGCAACTGAAACAGGACAGCGCCCTGGTCAACCTGCTGCGCAACGCCATCAACGCCGCCTCCGACGACGACGGCTGGGCGGCCCTGGGCGGCGTCGGCTCGATCGTCACCAAGCAGCGTCCCAACTTCGATTCACGCAGCTACGGCTACGCCAAGCTCAGCGAGCTGATGGCCGCCATTCCGCTGTTCGAGATCGAACGCCGCAGCCCCGGCGAAGGGCGCCCGCGGATCATCTACGTACGGGCCAGGCCCCGCGGCCGGTCGTGACCGGCGACACGCTGCCGGGCATCCTGGAAGACGCCCTCGGCGCGCATCCCGATGGCACCCTGTGCGCAGGCTTCAGCGGAGGACCGGACTCCACCGCCCTGCTGCATGCGCTGGCCGGCCTGCCAGGCGCCCGTGCGCGTGGCTTGCGCGCGCTGCACGTCGACCATGGTCTGCACCCCGAAAGCGGGCGATGGGCCGCACGTTGCGAGGACTTCTGCCGTGACCTCGGCATTCCGCTGCAGGTGTGCCAGGTGGCCGTCGACACGGATGGCAGGGGCATCGAGGCCGCCGCACGCGATGCCCGGTATGCGGCTCTTGCCGAAGCGCTGAGCAGCGGCGATATCCTGCTGACCGCCCATCACCGGGACGACCAGGCCGAAACCGTGCTGTTGAAGCTGTTGCGCGGTGCCGGCCCCGAAGGCCTGGGCGGCATGCGCGCATGCCGTCCGCTGGGGGCCGGGCAGCTGTGGCGCCCCCTGCTGGACACGCCACGCGAGGTGCTGGCCGCCTATCTCGCCACACACGGGCTGGCCGGCATCGACGACCCCTCCAATCGCTCGCACGCACTGGCCCGGGGTTTCCTGCGCCAGGAGATTCTGCCACGCCTGGCTCCGCTGTGGCCCGAGGCGGCACGCGCCATCAGCCATGGCGCACGTCTGAGCCGGGAGGCCGACGACTATATTCGCCAGCGCGCCTGCGAATGCCTCCCCGCCTTGCGCGACGCGCCGGGCCATCCGCTCGACGCCGAGGGCTGGCTGGCGCTTCATCCGGCCCTGCGGGGGCCCGCGATGGACCAATGGCTGTACGAGTGCCGGCTGCCCGCCCCCGGACTCGCGCATCGCGAACAACTGGCCCGGCAGATCCGGCAGGCGGCCGGCGACCGCGTGCCGCTGGTGCAATGGCCGGGTGCGGCCGTGCATGTATGGCGCGGCCAGTTGCATGCCCACCTGCCGCTGCCCGACCCCGAACCGGGCTGGAGCGCGCCATGGCGGGGCGAGCCCCTGGCGCTGCCCGGCGGCGGCTTGCTCCGGCTCGTGTCGCCCTCCGGCATCGCCCACGGCACACATCCCGCCTTCATCGTAAGGCTGGGGCAAACCGGCGTCAGCCTGCGTCCCGCCGGCGATCGCCATACGCGCAAGCTGCGCGACCTCTACCAGCGCGCCGGCATCCCGCCCTGGCAGCGCCGCCTGTGTCCGCTGATCCATGCCCGCGACGGTCGCCTCCTGGCCGTGGCCGACCTGTGGCTCACGCAGGCCGGGCATGACCTTTTCGACGCGCTGGACTGCCGTCCGCAATGGCATCGCGGGATGCTGCCGGCGTCTGCGCCCGTTGCTTCCGACGGCCGCCTGCGCTACTTTTCGCAGCCATGAGCAGATCTCCGGAAAAGCCGGCCAAAAGCGATGCCGACGACCATCGGATGGCCGAATTCGAGCAGTCGTTGAAGGAACTGGAAGCGTTGGTCGAGCGCATGGAAGGCGGCGAACTCGGCCTGGACGAATCGCTGAAATCGTTCGAACGCGGCATCTCGCTGTTTCGCCACTGCCAGGGCACCCTGGAGCAGGCCGAACTGCGGGTCCGCAAACTGCTTGACCCCGAGGATCCGGACAGCGCGCAGGCCCTTGAAGACCACGACTGAAACGGAATCCGACGGCAAGGATCGCATCGAGGCATGCGTCGCGCGGATCAACAACGCACTCGCGCGCATTCTTCCGGAGCAGGTCGACCCTCCCGCCGAGCTTCACCACGCCATGCGTCATGCCGTGCTGGGCGGCGGCAAGCGCCTGCGTCCCCTGCTGGTCTACGCGGCCGGTGCCGCCGTGGGTGAAGAGGGACAGGCCCTTGATGCCCCGGCCTGCGCCGTCGAGCTGGTCCACGCCTATTCGCTGATCCACGACGACCTGCCGGCCATGGACGACGACGACCTGCGGCGCGGCCACCCGACCTGCCACGTGGTGTTCGGGGAGGCCATGGCCATCCTGGCGGGCGATGCCCTGCAGGCGCTGGCTTTCGAAGTCCTGGCACGGGACGCTTTCAGCCCGCCCGACATCCGCGTGCGCATGCTGGGCATGCTCGGCACGGCCTGCGGCTCCACGGGCATGGCCGGCGGCCAGGCACTGGATCTCGGTGCGGTCGGCGCACAACTGGACCTGGCCACGCTGGAGTGCATGCATGCCCGAAAAACAGGGGCGCTGATCCGGGCCTCGGTCCAACTGGGCGCCGTGGCCGGCCGTTGCCGTGATGCCGGCGTGCTGGACATGCTGGAGCGCTATGCCGATGCCCTCGGCCTGGCTTTCCAGGTGCGCGACGACATGCTGGACGTGGAAGGCACCCCCGACCTGCTGGGCAAGACCGTGGGCAAGGATGCGGCACACGCCAAGCCCACCTTTCCCGCCATCCTCGGCATGCAGGCCTCGCGTCAATACCTGGAGGCGCTGACCGCAACCGCGCTGGAGGCCATCCGGCCGCTGGGGCCGTCGGCCGGACTGCTGGGCACGCTGGCCCGTTTCGCCGCGCGCCGCCTGCACTGACGATCCACCGAAAACCGTGCCGGGGGTGGCTGCAGCCGCCCCGCCGGTCGTCCCGGCAGGGCGGCCGGGCTCAATTCACCAGGCGCAGGCTGTAAGGATAGCGGTAGCTGCCGGTCCGGCTGACCTGCATGGCCGCCACGATGCAGAACACCAGGTTCACCAGCCACAGCAGCCAGAACAGCACCAGGCCGATCAGGACGAAAGCCAGTACCCAGCAGATCACGTAGCCGATCAGTACCGTGAGCTGGAAATTCAGTGCTTCCTTGAGCTCGGCCACCAGTTCGCGCTTTTCGGGCTGGTCCTTGTAGACAAGCCACAACACCAGCGGCACCACGATGCTGAGCAGCAGACCGGACAAATGCGCCAGCATGGCGACATTGCGGTCCTCCGAGTGGCCCGCCCCGGGGTCCGGGGCTACCGGTGGTGGCGACGGCGGCATCGGCTCCGACGGCGTCGTATTCATGGCAACCTCCTAGCGGAGAAAGCGGAAGGTGAACGGATAGCGGTAGGCCACCCCGTTGTTGGCCTTGACCGACGCGATGATGGTGCACACCAGCCAGTAGATGGCCAGGATGATCCACAGCGGCACGGCGATGAACAGGCCCACGCCGAGTGTCACCACGGACAGCACCAACAGGATCAGGGAGAAGATGGCGACACTGATGTTGAAGTTCAGCGCCTCCTTGCCCTGGTCGTTGACGAAGGGCATGGTGTCCTTCTTCACCAGCCACACGATCAGCGGGCCGATGAAACAGCCCCAGCCGCCACCCAGGGCGCTGGTGACGAGTCCTCCGAGCAGCGAGGAAAGATGGGCCAGCATGCCCCAGGTACGCTCCTCGGCGGACGGCACCGCACCGCCGCCGTCCGAAGCCGGTGATGGCGCCGGCGGCATGTGTTCCGGTGGTATGCTCATGATGCCCCTCCCTTGAAATGAAACCCGACTTTCATTCACCCGTCCGACGCTGTCAAGAGACCGTGCCTCATTCTCCGGCCACGGTCATGCGCCCGACCAGGATCGAACCGGTCATGACGCGCGAGCGCCGATCCACATCGGCACCCACGGCGACGATACCGGCGAACATGTCGCGCAGGTTGGCGGCAATGGTGATCTCCTCGACCGGATGCACGATCTCGCCGTGCTCCACCCAGAAGCCGCTGGCACCACGTGAATAGTCGCCGGTGACGATGGATACGCCCTGCCCCATCACCTCGGTCACCACCAGACCGGTGTCCAGCCGCTTCAGCATGGCATCGAAGTCGTCTTCGCCGTGCCCGATCTCGAGATTGTGCACGCCACCGGCATTGGCCGTGGACTCCAGCCCCAGCCGGCGCGCCGAATAGCTGCCCAGTACATAGCGCGACAGCACGCCCGCCTCGACCAGCGCCGATTCACGGGTGGCCACGCCCTCGGCATCGAAGGCCGCCGACCCCGGGCCGCGCGGCAGCAGGGGCCGCTCCAGCACCGAGAACCATTCGGGGAAAATCCGCTCGCCCCGGGCACCCAGCAGGAAACTGGCCTCGCGGTACAGGGCACCGCCGCTGACCGCGGCGACCAGATGGCCGATCAGGCCGCGCGCCACCTCCGGCGTGAACAGCACCGGGCACTGGCGCGTGGAAAGGCGCTTCGCACCAAGCCGTGCCAGAGTGCGTTCGGCCGCCTTGCGTCCCAGCTCACGTGCAGGCATGAAGTCGTCGGCCGCACGTACGCTGTCGTACCAGTAGTCCCGCTGCATGGCTCCGTCACCACCGGCGATCAGGGCGCACGAGATGCCGTGGCGCGTGCCCTTCTCGCACCCCACGAAGCCGTGCGAATTGGCATACACGCCCAGACTCGAACCGGCCTGCACCGAGGCTCCTTCGGAATTGGTGATGCCGGCCATGTCGCGGCCGGCCGATTCGATCTCGCGGCCCAGCTCGATGGCGGCTTCCACGTCGACATCCCACGGGTGCCAGAGGTCGAGATCGGGAAAGGTCGTGGCCATGCGCCCGGCATCGGCCAGTCCGGCACAGGCATCGTCCTCGGTGTGGCGGGCGATGGCGCAAGCCTGGTCGATGGTGGCCTGGATGGAGTCGGCATGCAGGTCGGCCGTACTGGCCATGCCCTTGCGTTGGCCGAAATACACGGTGAGGCCGAAGCCGCGGTCGCGCGTGTGCTCGACCGTTTCCACCTCGCCCAGACGCACGTTGACGCCCAGGCCGGTGTCGATGCTGGCCGCCACTTCGGCATGGCTGGCGCCGGCGGCACGCGCGCGCCGAATCACGTCCTCGGCCAGGGCGGCCAGACGCTCCATCTCGGCGTGGCTCGAATCGGTGCTTGCGATGTCCTTCATTGCCATCGAAACCTTCAGTGTCATGCAGTAATCGGATGAATGCGGGACAATGGCCCGCCGGATTCCACGGATTTGTTCCCTTGCGCGACGACATCGAACACGAGAGCGACGACGCCCGCCCCAGCCGCAGCCAGCGCCGCCGCGAGGCCCTGGCCACGCTCGGCCTTGCCGAACAGCTGGTGGCCCTGTCCGCCACGCGGCTGGACAAGCTGGACCTGCCTGCCGACGTGCGCGCCGAAATCGAGAACGTGCGCCGCATCACCTCGCACGGCGCGCGCAAGCGCCAGATGGCCTACCTGGCCAAACTGATGCGCCGGCACGACGACGAGGTCTTCGCGGCGGCACATGCCGCGCTGGGTGAGGATCGCGAGCGCCAGCGGCGCGAGGCGGCCGCGCTGCACCGCCTGGAAGCCCTGCGTCAGCGCCTGCTGGACGAGGGCGACGTGGTGGTCGAGGAACTGGTGCGCGAGCACCCGCACCTGGACCGCCAGCACCTGCGCTCGCTGGTACGCCAGGCGCGCGGCGAGCAGGCGCGCGGCAAACCGCCCCGGGCCACGCGCGACATTCTGCGTTTCCTGCGCGACCTCTGAGCCGTATCGACCATCCTTGCGGGTGGCTGTTTTCACGCCGTGCCGCCGACAGTCATGGCATCCACGCGCAGGGTCGGCTGACCGACGCCCACAGGCACGCTCTGGCCGTCCTTGCCGCACACGCCGACGCCTTCATCCAGGGCCAGGTCGTTGCCCACCATCGACACCCGCGTCAGCACGTCGGGACCGGAACCGATCAGGGTCGCGCCCTTGACCGGACGCGTGACCTTGCCGTTTTCGATCAGGTAGGCCTCGGAGGCGGAAAACACGAACTTGCCGTTGGTGATGTCCACCTGGCCGCCGCCGAAGTTGACCGCGTACAGGCCCTTCTCCACCGAGGCGAGGATCTCGGCCGGATCGCGCTGGCCGGCCAGCATGTAGGTGTTGGTCATGCGCGGCATCGGCAGTTGCGCGAACGACTCGCGGCGACCGTTGCCGGTGGGTTTCATGCCCATCAGGCGCGCGTTGAGCTTGTCCTGCATGTAGCCGACCAGGATGCCGTCGTCGATCAGCGTGGTGCAGTTCGTGGGCGTACCCTCGTCGTCCACCGACAGCGAGCCGCGGCGGCCTTCCAGGGTGCCATCGTCGACCACGGTGATGCCTGGCGCGGCCACGCGTTGGCCCATGCGTCCGGCGAAGGCCGACGTGCCCTTGCGGTTGAAGTCGCCCTCCAGACCGTGGCCGATGGCCTCGTGCAGCAGCACGCCGGGCCAGCCCGGCCCCAGCACCACCGGCATGGTTCCGGCCGGCGCGTCCACCGCGTCCAGGTTGACCAGTGCCACGCGCACCGCTTCCTCGGCCCAGCGTCGGGCGCGGCCGTTTTCCAGCAGCTCGCGGTAACCGTAGCGGCCACCGCCGCCGGCGAAACCCTGCTCGCGACGGCCGCCTTGTTCGGCGATGACCTGCACATTCAGGCGTACCAGCGGACGTACGTCGGCCGCCAGGGTGCCATCGGAGGCGGCCACCAGCACCGTGTCCAGCGTCGCCGCCAGGCTCACCACCACCTGCCGGATACGCGGATCGCGCGCACGCGCCCAGGCATCCACCTCGCGCAGCACCGCGATCTTGTCCTTGTCGGGCAGGCTTTCCACGGGGTCGATGGCCGGATACAGCGCGCGTGCGCCGGCCAGCGCCAGCGGCTTGCCCGCCCCGTTGCCGTCGCGCGCGATGGCCCGCGCGGCACCGGCCGCGTCCAGCAGCTGCGGCAGCACGATGTCGTCGGAATAGGCAAAGCCGGTCTTCTCGCCGGCCACGGCACGCACGCCCACGCCTTGCTCGATGGCATGGCTGCCGTTCTTGACGATGCCGTCCTCCAGTACCCACGATTCGCTGCGTGAATGCTGGAAATACAGGTCGGCGGCGTCGACGGAGGGTCCGGCAAGGCGCGCGAACACGCGCTCCAGATCCGAAACGGCCAGGCCGCCCGGCGCCAGCAGGCGGTTTTCGGCAATGGCAAGCGATGAATCCATGCAATCACACCTCGTGGGACTGTCCCAAGAATGGGGGCCAAACCGGCCATCTTAAAGCCTGGGCGCCTGCCTGGCATGAACCCGACGAGAAAACCCTTCCCTGCCCGCCACGGACACCTCGAAAAGCCACCCTGACTGCCGACCGGTCCTCACGGGCGGGCGCTCTGCTCCGTTCCGCCGCTCCCCGGCCAGTGCGCGTGGCGAAAATGTCAGGCAAAACGGAGGCTATCCGGGATTTTTCCCGGAGCCTGCCGGTACGGAAGCGCTGCTGGCCGGGGCCGGCGTCGGGGCTGCCGGCCTGGCGGCTTCAGGCACATGCTTTTCGACCAGCTTGATCACGGGGGCGTCCCACGCTCCGGTGATGTGGTAACGCGCGCTGGCGGCCTTGTTGAGTCCCTTGCCCAGCAAGCCTTGCACGGCCAGGCCCGCGGCGGCACCGACCGGGCCGCCCACCACGGCGCCGACCACGGGCAGGCTGTTGCCGATGTGCGGAATGGCCAGCACGTACTGGTCATAGTCACGCGCGCGGAAGCCCACACGGCCCTCGACGAGCATGTCGGCGGCGGGCCCCTTGACGGTGAAGTCGTCGGTCTCGGCATTGCCGTCGTGGAAGCGGAAGCTGCCCTTCATGGAGTCGAAACCGAAGCCCTTGCCGAACACGTCGCCAAAATCCAGGCTCAGGCGACGCGGCAGCTCGGCGATGGACATCAGCCCGAACAGGCGCCCCATGCCCGGCTTGACCTCGGGCACGCGCCCCTTGCCGATGTCCACCTTCAGGAGCCCCTCCATGTTGGCCAGCTCGAACGAGGAAGGCGCCCCCGGCCAGGTGGCGTCCAGGCTGGCACGGGTTTCGCCCCCCACGAACAGACCCTCGAAACCAAGCGCGTCGAGCATCTTGCCCAGGTTCTTCGCGCTGAAGGTGATGGCCATGTGGGTCCGGCTGTCCTGCGCGGTGCCGGTCCAGTCGCCACTGGCGGCCATGTGTACCCACGGGGATTGCGTGCGCAGCATGTCCACGTGCAGCCCGCGGGCCGTGGGCCAGGTTTCCAGGCGCGCCTGGCCCAGATGTGCTTTTCCGAAACGCAGGTCCCCCACCCACAGGTGCAGGGGCGGCAGGGAGGCCGGCGCCACGCCCACGGCGGCGGCTTCCTCGGGAGTCGGGATGCGCGGCATCCCGTCCTTCGCCCTGTCCGCTTCCCCGGCCTTCGCCGCGCCGGGCGCCTCCTGCGCGCGCGGCCAGTAAAGCCGGTCGAAACGGGCCACGATGCCGCGCTTGTCCAGGTCCGTCAGCGGCACGCTGGCGGTGCCCTTGATGCCGGGACCGTTGACGGTGAGGTCGAGCTGGTCCGGAGCGGGCTCCAGCTTGACTTCCAGACTGTTGAAATCGGCCCCGAACACCTCCGCGTTGTCTGTCAGCACGTCCACGTCGATGGCCGGCACGTCGTCGCCATGCGACGCGCTCGAATACGACAGGGCATGGCGTACCCAGCCGGAAATGTCCAGGCGGCGGGCATGACCGCGGATGCGGATACCCTTGTCCGGCAGCGCCGACGCCGGTGCCGTGCCGCCCAGCATCACGTCCACGGCCACCGGCCGTGCGGTGTCGGCCGGCACCCTGGCGCGGGCATGGAAACGCGTGCCCAGCCACAGGTCCATGCGCGCGTCGTCGAACGGCAGGCCCAACTGCAGGTTGAGCGGCATGCGCGATGGCGCCTCCTTGTGCAGCGGCACGGGAAGGTCGAGAGCCATGCCCTGCAGGTTGGAGCGCACGCTCAGCACCTGGCTGCGCCGGACCGGGTTGGAACGGTTCCGGTCGACATGGAAGCCGATGTCGAAATCGGCGCTTCCGGAGCCCATTTTCGCGATCGATTGCAGCGATTCGCGTCCCGCCACCAGTTGGGCCAGGGTGAAGCGGCCATGCATGTCCACGCGCACCGGCCAGTCGGGATGGTCCGCCACCGCGCCGATCTCCATGTCCAGGGTGACCGGCGACCCCCGGTAGGTGGCGTCCAGGCCCGAAGCGGTCAGCCCCTGCTCGCTGAAGCGCAGCAGGCCCGCGACGTCGCCGAGGTGCAGGTTCCAGTCCGGGCTGTCGATACCGGCGCCCTCCAGCTCCACCTTGCCGGCCAGGGTCATGCCGTCGTCGGGTGCGTTCCTGGACAACGGCACCAGCAGCGAGAAGTCGAAATCGCCCTGTCCGCCCAGTTTCAAGGCATCCAGCACGTCCGCATGCGAGGCGCCGATGGGGCTGGAACGCACGAAATGCAGCAAGTCGCCGCCCTTGCCCCGTCCCGCGGCCGTGAGGATCAACTCGGATTCCCCGAAGTCGGGAATGCTGGCGACGGCGCGGGTCACTTCGACGCCCTGCGCCCGCGCGCCGGAAGCCACGACCAGCATACCGTTGTCGACGAAGCTGGCCTCGACGTCGAGGCCGGTGGCAAGTGGCCAGTCCTCAAGGTAATCCAGGGTCAGGCCGGAAATGTCGGCGCGCGCCTCGAAACGTCCCTCGTGGTGATCGAAAGGCCAGTCCGAGAGGCTGCCGTGCAGCACCACCTGTGCCTTGTCGACGGACCCCGAGATCAGCGCATGGTCGAGCCATGCCACGGCCGAGCGTGCCATGTGGGAAACCGGCCAGAAACGGTGCGCCAGCGCCACGTCGGCATGGTCCAGCACGGCGTAGGCGTCCATGAACGGCGCCCCTTCGTGCGCCGGCAGGCGTACCGTACCGCGCAGGTGGCCTTCCAGCCCCTCGCCCTTGAAGCCCACCCGGTCGGTGCCGATGGACCAGCCGTCGGCACCTTTCCACGCCGCCACGTCGCCGCCCATGGCGGTGAAAGCCAGCGGTTGCCGGAACAGTCCGCCGAAATCCAGGGTCACGGCCTGCGCCGGCAGATCCAGCGACATGCCGCGCGCGTCACCCAGCAGCCGGCCTTCGAGATGGTCGATGCCCGGCTTGCCACCGGCTGCCGCGAACGCCAGATGGTCGAAACGCACATCCAGCGCGTGCAGCCCCCTGGCCTTGCTCCAGCGGAACCGGCCTTGCACCACGTGCACGGAAGGACGGGCATCCGCCAGCCACTGCTGCGCGGCAACGGGCAGGCCGGGGGCGAGGCTGGCCAGCGCGAGCCAGCCGACAGGAGCGAGGTTTTGTGCCACGCCTTCCATCCGCAGGTCGCCGTCGATGCCGTACACGTCGACGCGCGCGGCACCCCGGCTGCCGGGCGCGAACAGGAGACGGGCATGCCCGCCCTCGCGCCGGTATTGCAGCAGGCCCTGCAGGCGCGGCACGTCGATGCTCCGGTCCGGGGCCTGCACCACCAGGTCACGCACATCCACGCGCGCCGTCAGGCCGGTCAGCTTGCGATGGCGCCATGTCAGCCATGCCGCCACGTCGCCCCGCCCGGACGGCACGCCATAGCCGCGTACGCCGGCGCCGGTCAGCATGACGCCGAGGTCGGCCTGCTTCGCCGCGAGCCAGAGCCGCCCGTCGGCTCCGTCGCCGGCAATCCGGCCCGCCACCCGGAGCCCGTGCTTTGCTCCGCCCCGTCGCAACAGGCCTGCAAAACGCAGGATGTCGCCGTTGTTGCTGAGGCGTATCGGGCCGGCGCGGACCTGGTAATGACGGTCGCGGGCGGCGTCGATGATTTCCAGGTCCAGGTTGTCCAGCCACAGGTTGCCCGGCAGGTCCGACAGATGCACCGGCGCATTGCCCTGCCGTCCCGCGGCTCCGAAGCCCGCGACCTCCCAACGCCCGTCGGCATTGCGCAGCAGGCTCAGCTTCAGGCCGCTGAGACGCAGGTTGATCCAGTGCCTGGATGGCCGGAACAGGGCGCCAAAATCCAGTTTGACGCGGGCCGTCGGCAGGGTCAGCGCCGGCTTGCCGTCACGCTGCCCGATGCGCACGTCGTGCAGCACCAGCAGCGGCCCCGAAGGCTGCCAGTGCCCTTCCATCGACGTGAAGGCGACCGGCTGATGCAGGCGGTCGCCCAGCACGCGCGCCACCTGCCGCGGCCACTGCGCCACCAGCGGCAACAGCAGCTGCGCCAGGGCCATCAGCACCGCCAGCACGATGGCCAGCACCGCCAGCGCACCGGCAACGGCAAATCCGATCCGGCGCAGGCGCGGACGCCAGCGTGGCTTCAAGGCCGCCTCCCCGCCCCGCGGCGACCGCCGGGAGCGGGTGCATCCATCGGTTTACAACAACACCACATCGAACTGTTCCTGCGTGTACTGCTCTTCGGCATGAAGGCTGATGTCCTTGCCGATGAATTCCTCCAGTTCGGCCAGGGCCGCCGAATCCTCCTCGAGGATGCGGTCGACCACGCGCGGGCTGGCCATGACCATGAGTTTCTCCGCATCGAACTGGCGCACCGCGCGGGTGATCTCGCGGAAAATCTCGTGGGTGACCGTTTCGGCGGTTTTCAGCGTGCCGCGGCCCCCGCAGGTTGGACAAGGCTCGCACAGCTGGCGTTCCAGGCTTTCGCTGGTACGTTTGCGGGTCATCTCCACCAGACCCAGCGCCGACATCGGATACACCGTGGTCTTGACGAAGTCGCGCGCCAGGCCCTTTTCCAGCATGCGCAACACCTGGCGCTTGTGCTCGGGGTCCATCATGTCGATGAAGTCGATGATGACGATGCCGCCGAGATTGCGCAGCCGCAGCTGCCGCGCGGCGGCCTGCGCCGCTTCCAGGTTGGTCCGGTAGACGGTCTCCTCGAGGTTGCGTGTCCCCAGATAGCCGCCGGTGTTGACGTCGATGGTGGTCATCGCCTCGGTCTGGTCGATGACCAGCGAGCCACCCGACTTCAGCGGCACCTGCTTCTTGAGCGCCCGCTTGATCTCGTCCTCGACGCCGTACAGCTCGAAAATCGGCAGTTCGTCGTCGTAAAGCTCGATGCGGTCGTCCAGGTCGGCCATGAACTTGTGCACGAAATGACGTGCTTTTTCGCAGGTTTCACCCGAATCCACGCGCACCTTCTGCACGCCCTCGTGAAGCTGGTCGCGCAGCATGCGCAACGGCAGCGACAGCTCCTCGTACACGCAATCACCTACTGCGGCGGCGGCGATGTTGCTCTGCACCACGCGCCACACGCGTCCGAGATAGTCCACGTCGAAGGCCAGCGCCTCGCGTGACTGGCCCTCGGCATTGGTGCGCACGATGTAGCCCGGCGGATCGTCGCCCAGCAGGCCGACCAGCGTGTCCTTCAGGCGCTGGCGTTCGACCTCGTCCTCGATGCGCGCCGACACGCCCAGGTTGTGCGCATGCGGCAGCAGCAC
>CAZMXV010000062.1:0-13704 GCA_964570295.1 uncultured Rhodanobacteraceae bacterium | reverse complement strand
ACGTGTGGAACATCACCGGCGGCGAGAGCGCGGCCGTGATCCCGACCGACTGCGGCCCCATCGGGGTGATGATCTGCTACGACAGCGAATTCCCGGAAGTGGCGCGTCACCTCACCGACCAGGGCGCGCTGATGCTGTTCGTGCCGTTCTGCACCGACGTGCGCGAAGGCTACCTGCGCGTGCGCTACTGCGCCCAGGCGCGCGCCATCGAAAACCAGTGCTATGTGATCATGTCCGGCAACGTGGGCAACCTGCCCCGGGTCAACAACTTCGACATCCAGTACGGGCAGAGCTGCATCCTCACGCCCTGCGATTTCCCCTTCGCGCGCGACGGCGTGGCCGCCGATTCCACGCCCAACATCGAAACCGTGCTGTTCGCCGACTTGCGCCTGGAAAGCCTGGCCACGGCCCGCAACTCCGGCTCGGTGCAGAACCTCAAGGACCGTCGCTACGACCTGTACGAGACGCGCTGGGTGCCGCATCCCGCCACCCGTGGCGGATAGCGGCCGCAACCCTTTCACCCTGGCCGTGGACGCCCTGCGTGGGCCACAATCCCCGCCGGCCTTCCACCCCCACCGCGGAGAAAACCATGCCCACACCGGATTGGGACCTGCTGCTGACCCGTGCCACCCTGGCCACGCTGGAAGGCAACGAAGGCTACGGCCTGCGCACCCAGGCCGCCCTGGCCTGCAAGGACGGCGTCATCGCCTGGATCGGTGACAGCAACGAACTGGCGCAACCGCATGCACGGGCAAGCAAAGTGCTCGACCTGGAGGGCGCGCTGGTCACACCCGGCCTGATCGACTGCCATACCCACCTGGTATTCGGTGGCGACCGTGCCGGTGAGTTCGAGATGCGCCTGGAAGGTGCCGACTACGAAGCCATCGCCCGTGCCGGCGGCGGCATCGTGTCCACCGTCAGGCACACCCGGGAAGCTTCCGAAGAGGCCCTGTTCGCGCAATCGCTGCCGCGCGCCCGCGCATTGCTTGCCGACGGGGTGACCACGCTGGAGATCAAGTCCGGCTACGGGCTGGAACTGGCCGCCGAGCGCCGCATGCTGCGCGTGGCACGGCGCCTGGGAGAGGAACTCGGCATCACCGTGCGCACCAGCTTTCTCGGCCTGCACGCGCTGCCGCCGGAATACGCCGACGACCGCGAGGGCTATGTCGACCTGGTCTGCGAACGGATGCTTCCCGCCCTGGCCGGGGAAGGGCTGGTCGACGCGGTGGACGCCTTCTGCGAGGGCATCGGGTTCACCCGCGCGGAAACGCGGCGCGTGTTCGAGGCCGCCCGGCGCCTCGGGCTGCCGGTCAAGCTGCACGCCGAGCAACTGTCCAATCTCGACGGCGCGGCCCTGGTCGCCGAGTTCGGCGGCCTCTCGGCGGACCACCTGGAGCACCTGGACGAGGCCGGCATCGAGGCCATGGCTGCCGCCGGCACCGTGGCCACACTGCTGCCCGGCGCCTTCTACGCCCTGCGCGACACGCATCTGCCGCCGGTCGACCTGCTGCGCCGGCACGGCGTGCGCATCGCCATTGCCACCGACCTCAACCCCGGTACCTCACCGTTGCTGTCACTGCGTCTGGCCATGGGCATGGCCTGCACGCTGTTCCGGCTGACCCCGGAAGAGGCGTTGCGCGGCGCCACCGCCAACGCCGCCCACGCCCTGGGGCTGGACGACCGTGGCACGCTCGGCATCGGCAAGCGCGCCGACCTCGCCATCTGGAACGTGCGCGAACCAGCCGAACTGGCCTACTGGATCGGCGGCCCGCTGCTGCGCCACGCCGTGCTCGGCGGACAACTGCGCGCTACCGGCCGGTCGCGCTGAAAGCCCGTTCCCATGTGGCGCGATAACACCGCCACTCGCCGCCGTCCAGTCGCCAGGCCGTGCTCACGCGATGGACACCGAGGCGTTCGGGCAACAGCCGGCTGTTGCCGCTGCCCAGGGTAACGGTGAAGGTGGCAAGGTAGCGTTCACCGCGCGGCTCCACCGAGACCGGCCCAGGAACCACCGTGAGGCGCTCGCCGCGCAGGCGCATCAGGCGCAGCATGCCGACCAGCCGGCGCCGGTCGAACCGGCCCGCGTTGCCGTCGAAGTCCTCTGCGAGCACGTCGGCGAAACGCCCCGGATTCCCCTCCCTGGCAGCCTCGACGGCCACCTCGATCGCGTCCCGTACCCGCTGCTCGTCCGGCGCCCGATGGCAGCCCGCCAGCGCCGCGACAAGCCCCGCCAGCACCCATGCGACACCCGCCAGTCGCCCCCTTTTTCCACCCATGTCGTACCCTCGCGCTTGCCACCCAATCCCGCTATGCTCCAATGTAAACGACCGTTTGTCATATGGGGAACCCATGAACACAGAGCGTCCTTGGTTGGCTCATTACCCCGCCGGCGTGCCGGAGACGATCGACGTCGACACCTACGGATCGCTGGTCGACGTGGTCGAAGAGGCCTTCGAGCGGTTTCGCCACCGGCCTGCCTTCCGCAACTTCGGGCGCACGCTCAGCTACGACGACATCGACCGGCTGAGCCGCCAGTTCGCAGGCTACCTTACCGGCGAGCTGGGCCTGTCCAGGGGCGACCGCGTCGCCATCATGCTCCCCAACGTGCTGCAGTACCCCATCGCCCTGTTCGGGGCGATGCGCGCGGGGCTGGTGGTGGTCAACACCAACCCCATGTACACCGCGCGCGAACTGGAGCACCAGCTCGTCGACGCCGATGCCGCTGCCATCGTCGTACTGGACAACTTCGCCGGCACGCTGCAGAAGGTCCTCGCCGACACGCCGGTGAAACACGTCGTCACCACCGGCATCGGTGACCTGCTGGGCTTCCCCAAAGGCGCGCTGGTGAATTTCGTGCTCAAGCACGTCAAGAAGATGGTGCCGCCCTTCCGCATCGAGGGCGCGGTACGTTTCCGCGACGCCTTGAAGCGTGGCGCGCGGCACCGGCCCGGCCGCGTGGATCTGGGCCACGACGACGTGGTATTCCTGCAATACACCGGCGGTACCACCGGCGTGGCCAAGGGCGCCATGCTGACCCATGCCAACATGATCGCCAACATGCTCCAGGCGGGAGTCTGGATCGGCGACGCGGTCAAGCCGGGC
Organism: uncultured Rhodanobacteraceae bacterium; assembly: GCA_964570295.1. Classification (GTDB taxonomy): domain Bacteria; phylum Pseudomonadota; class Gammaproteobacteria; order Xanthomonadales; family Rhodanobacteraceae; genus Oleiagrimonas. The sequence goes on along the minus strand of CAZMXV010000062.1, from coordinate 10,602 downwards.
GAAGAGGTGATCATCACCGCGCTGCCGCTGTACCACATCTTCTCGTTGACGGCCAACGGCCTGGTCTTCATGCGGCTGGGCGGCCTCAACCACCTCATCACCAATCCGCGCGACATGCCGGGATTCGTGAAGGAGCTGCGCGGCTCGCGCTTCACCGCCCTGACCGGCGTCAACACGCTGTTCAACGGGCTGCTCAACACCAGCGGCTTCGACAAGCTGGACTTCTCCAGGCTGGGCCTGACCCTGGGCGGTGGCATGGCCGTGCAACGCACCGTGGCCGAACGCTGGAAAAAGACCACCGGATGCCCGCTGCTGGAAGCCTACGGCCTCACCGAAACCTCCCCTGCCGTGTGCATCAACCCGCTGGACCTGACCGACTACAACGGCTCGATCGGCCTGCCCATCCCTTCCACCGACGTGGCCATCTGGTCCGATGAAGGCGAGCCGCTGCCCTGCGGCGAAGTGGGCGAGCTGATGGTCAAGGGGCCGCAGGTGATGAAGGGCTACTGGAACCGCCCCGAGGAAACCGACAAGGTGCTCACCGCCGAAGGATGGCTGCACACCGGCGACGTGGCGCGGATGGACGAAAACGGCTTCGTCTACATCGTCGACCGCAAGAAGGACATGATCCTGGTTTCCGGCTTCAACGTGTATCCCAACGAAGTCGAGGATGTGGTGATCGGCCATCCGAAGGTGGCCGAGGTGGCCGCCGTGGGCAAACCGGACGAACACTCCGGCGAGGTGGTGAAACTGTACGTGGTCAGGAAGGACGCCTCGCTGACCGAGGAGGAGCTGATGCAGTTCTGCCGCCAGGAACTGACCGGGTACAAACGCCCCAAGGCCATCGAATTCCGGGACAGCCTGCCCAAGAGCAACGTCGGCAAGATCCTGCGCCGCGAGCTGCGCGAGGAGGAACAGGGCGCGAAGGACGAGTGAATGCGCGCGCCCCGGCCCCGCGCCGGCCTCAGTCGTCGGACCAGGGCTCCAGCGCGTCGGCGTAGCCGCCCAGCAGATTCCACAGCGGCGCCTGCTTGTCGTCCGGAATGCGGGTATAGGCCAGCCCCACCCACTCGTGCGAAACCCGCGCCACCACTGCTTCCAGGTGAATGTGCAAGTCGCGGCTGAAGATCATGTCCAGGACCCAGGTCTGGCCGGCCTGGCCGCTCCAGTTGGTGGGCCGGCGCAGCAACACCCCGGTGGCGGAAATGTCTTCCAGCTCGGTGGGAAAGGCTTCGCTGCCACGGCTCATCAGCACAGTGGTCTCGATGCGCAGGCGCGCATGGCGCAGCTTTCCGGATGGATTGTCTCTTGAATCCCTTTTTTCCGACACCTCGACCTCCAGGCATCACGCGCCCGTCTTTGATCCCGTTCGGGAAGACTGAGCAAAATGTGTGCCACATGCCGCCACCGCGTGCGGCAACGTCCTTGAACCCTCGGCAATGCCCGAAATGACAAAACCCGTCACATTTTGTCACGACATGACGCCCATGCGGCAAGGGCTGGACTTGCGCGGCTTCTGGCGATAATCTTGAAAATCACAAATGGCGACACGCCGCGCGGTTCAGCGACGTCTCCTTTCCGCACGTCGATCCGCCTCGCCTTTTGCCCCAGCAGAACAACAAGGCCTCGTGATGACGCGGCCGCGGCTTTCGTGGGGAACGAAGCCTTACCGGTACCCGTCACGTACGGGCCACCGTTGCGCCACGGTCGTGCCGAAGCAATCCTGCCTGGCCAGCAGGATTGTCGATCCGGCCCACCAGGAAACAGGCATGGCCCGGGCCGTGCCATCCAGACAGCCACCCCGGCGGGTGGCCGCATCCATAACCAAGGGTCGATACGCTCAGATGAGCAGCGAACCAGTCGAGTCGAACGCGTCCGACGCGTCGCCAGGCATGTTTGTACCGGTTCCACAGCAGCAGGAGATGCCGCTGGCGGTGGTGCACGGGCAACCGATGCTGCAGATGCCGCAGGATCTGTACATTCCGCCCGATGCCCTGGAGGTGATCCTGGAGGCGTTCGAGGGGCCGTTGGATCTGTTGCTGTACCTGATCCGCCGACAGAACCTGGACATCCTGGACATCCCGATCGCCGAGATCACGCGCCAGTACATGGCCTACATCGACATGATGCGCGACGTGATGCGCCTGGAGCTGGCGGCCGAATACCTGCTGATGGCCGCCATACTGGCCGAAATCAAGTCGCGCCTGCTCCTGCCCCGGCCACCGGTCGAGGAAGGCGAAGAAGAGGACCCGCGTGCCGAACTGGTGCGGCGGCTTCAGGAGTACGAGCGGTTCAAGAAGGCCGCCGAGAACATCGACGCCATGCCGCGCGAGGAGCGCGATTTCTCCACCGTGCAGGCACACGTCACCGACCGCAACGTGATCCACCTGCCGCCGCCGGTGGACATGCGCGAAATGCTGCTGGCCCTCAAGGACGTGCTGCAGCGCGCCGAGCTTTTCACCCGCCACGAGGTGGAGCGCGAACCGCTGAGCGTGCGCCAGCGCATGAGCGAACTGCTGACCCGGCTGGAGGATGGCCGTTTCCATCGCTTCGAGTCGCTGTTCACCGTCGCGGAAGGGCGCCTCGGCGTGGTGGTGAGTTTTCTCGCCATCCTCGAACTGGCCAAGGAAAGCCTCCTCGAAATCGTCCAGGAAGAACCCCTGGCCGCCATCTACATCAAGACCAAGAGCGTTTCGCCGCACGAGTCCTGACATGGAAACCATGCAGCTGAAGAACATCATCGAGGCCGCCCTGCTGGCCGCCAGCCGCCCCATGACGGTGCCCCAGCTGGAGGCGCTGTTCGCCGCGGACGGCGACGATCCGGTCGGCCATCGGGACATCGCCGAGGCCCTGGAGGCCCTGGCCGAGGACTGCGACGGGCGCGGCATCGAACTGGTCGAGGTCGCCAGCGGCTTCCGCTACCAGGTACGCCAGGACGTCCATCCCTGGGTGGCACGGATGTGGACCGAACGTCCCAGCCGCTATTCCCGCGCACTGCTGGAAACCCTGGCCCTCATCGCCTACCGGCAACCCATCACGCGTGGCGAAATCGAGCAGGTCCGCGGCGTCACGGTGTCCAGCAACATCATCAAGACCCTGGAAGAGCGCGAATGGATCCGCGTGGTCGGCCATCGCGACACGCCCGGCCACCCTGCCCTGTTCGGCACCACGCGCACGTTCCTGGATTATTTCAACCTGAAGTCGTTGGACGAACTGCCTCCGTTGGCCGACATCATCAACCTCGAGGCCCTGGATCCGCAGCTGACGCTGGCCGACGCCGAAGACGGGGACGCCGCGGAAACATCGTCCGGCGCTCCCGCCGCGGATGGCGCCTCCGGCGCGGACGCCGCAGAGGGCGTGGAAGATGCCGTGGCCAGCACGCCGGCGCAGGCACCGGCAGACGCCACGGACACGGACGCCTCCCTCGACGAGGACGCCACTGAAACCGGCGACATGCCCGGCGGCCACGTCGACGGCAGCAAAGACACCCCCCTTCCCGCATCCCCGTCATCCGCGGCCAGCCGGCCCGGGACCGACACCGATGCCACCGCGGCCGACACGGCCGCCGAACCCGAACACCCCGAGGAGAACCGCGCATGAGCGCGAACAACCGCCCCGTACTCTCACTCAAGCATGACGCGCCGCCCGGCGCATCCGGCCTGGAAGAGCGCCTGCACAAGGTGCTGGCCAATGCCGGCCTGGGCTCCCGCCGCATGCTGGAACAACGCATTGCCAACGGTGAAGTCGCCGTCAATGGCGAAGTGGCCGAGGTCGGATCCAGCGTCCGCACCGGCGACCACGTGGTCATCGACAACCACCGCTTCGTGGTCACCACCGATACCCGCGAAAACGCCGAGGTACTGGTCTACAACAAGCCCGAAGGCATCGTCATCACGCGCGACGCCAACGAGGAGCGCCCCACCGTGTTCGAGCAGTTGCCGAAGGTGAAGGGTGCCCGCTGGATCGCCGTGGGACGCCTGGACATCAACACCACCGGCCTGCTGCTGTTGACCACCGACGGCGATCTGGCCAACGCCCTGATGCATCCGGGCACCGGCATCGAGCGCGAGTACCTGTGCCGCGTCCATGGCGAAGTACCGCCCGAAGTGCTGGAAAAGCTGAAAGCCGGCGTCGAGCTGGAAGACGGCCCCGCCCGCTTCGACGACATCGTCGTCATCAGTGAAGGCAACAGCCACAGCTGGTTCCGCGTCACCATCGGCGAGGGCCGCAACCGCGAGGTGCGTCGCCTGTGGGATTCCCAGGGTTACCTGGTGAGCCGTCTCAAGCGCATCCGCTACGGCAGCATCGAGCTGCCGCGCCAGCTGCGCCGCGGCGGCTCCGAGCAACTGGACGCCGACGCCATCCGGCAGCTCCGCAAGCAGGCCGGCCTGATCGATCCGCCGCCCACGCTGACCTTGTCGCCGGTGCTGCGCCAGCGCCGGGCCAGCCGCCACGTCACCGAATTCAAGCCCGAGCGCAAGAGCCAGGCCTGGACCAGCGGCTACCGCGACGAAGCCCGGGAGTTGACCGCTTTCGACCGCATCCGCGACGACACGCCGCGCGGCGGCAAGCGCAAGCGGCGCCCGCGCGGCGACGTCAACGGCAACGTGGCCCAGCCGAACAAACCCGCCAAGTCCAAGGCCAAGAAGAAGCGCGGCGTGGCGCCGGGCCAGGAGTTGCCGTCCGTGCGCACCTGGTTTGCCGGCGACAACCGCGGCGGCAACAAGGGCAGCCGCGGCAAGGGCGGCAGCCGTTCCGGCACTCGCCAGGGCGGCGCTCCCCGCCGCGGCGGCAACCGCAACGGCGGCCGCTGACGGCAACAGGCAACGATACCGAATACATCCGGGCTTCTTATCGAGGAACCACCTTCCATGAGCGACGTGCGCATCTACCACAACCCCCGCTGTTCCAAATCCCGGGCCACGCTGGAGCTTTTGCGCGACCACGGCACCGAGCCGGAGGTCATCAAGTACCTGTCCACGCCGCCCACCGCCGAAGAGCTCGACGAGATCCTGCACCTGCTGAAGCTGGAGCCGCGCCAGTTGATGCGCCCCACCGAGGCTGAATACGCCGAGCTCCACCTGGCCGACAACAACCTCACCCGCAAGCAGCTGATCGACGCCATGGTCGCGCATCCGCGCCTGATCCAGCGCCCCATCGTGCTGGCCAACGGCAAGGCCGCATTGGGCCGTCCGCCCGAAGCGGTGCTGGAGATTCTTTAGGCGACTCCGGGCAGCGGAGCCGCCCGGAATGCCTGGTCACGGACCGCTCCCGCAGGGCTCGCCGGCCGTTTCGGAAATACGGGCGGGGTTGCTGCGGGAACGGCTTCAGCCACGATGCCGGGGCGCCGCCCCATGTTTGTCGTGATTGAAACCGCTCCCCCCGACACCGGATGCTTTCGAGGCCGCCACGGAAACATCCATGGCCGCGGATGCCTGGAACAGGCTGGTCAGAAACGCAGGCGCAGATAGAGCGTGGGACCATCGGACTTCAGGTCCAGCTTGGCCGTCGCGTCGTCGTATTCCTTGTTCACGTGCAACCGCGAAGCGGAATATTCCAGGCCGAAACCCGCGTTCTGCCAAGGGAACCATTCCACGCCGACCGCCGCGTTCCAGATGTGGCCGTTCAGTTCGCCGCCATTCTTTTTCACGCCGGCGACGTTCGCATACATGCGCCACTGGTCGTTGAAGGCATGGCGCCAGCCCAGCGTCAGCATCGGAGCCCACGCGCTGCCTTCGTAGCCTCCCTCGACCGACGCCGCCTCGTCGCCCGCGCTGGCCGATCCGCGGGCCGTCATGTTGACCTTGTAGTAGGCCGCGCCCAGGCCGACGCCGAACACGTCGCTGCCTTCACCAAACCACCACTTGTACGAAGCGGAGCCGAAGTCGTAGTCGAGCTTGCTCCGGATGCGTGCGTCGACATCGGTACCCAGCGCGGGAATCGGCTGCGAGTAGCTGGCCTCGCGGTTGCGGTGGATCTGGAAATAATCGAAGGAAAAACCCTGGCTGTCGCCGATCAGGAAATCCAGCCGCACGCGCGGATCGGTGGTGCGCTCCCTGAAACCGAGGTCGTCCTCGAAGTTCAGCTGGCCGGAGATGCCCTCTGCCACGCCTTCCCCTTGCGCCGTGAGGATGGTCTCGTTGTTGGAGTAGTAGCCGCCGACCCAGATGCTGGCGCGGTCCAGGGCCGGCGAGTGCTGCGCCGACGCGGCGGCACTGGCCGCACCCAGCGCGACGGCGATGGAGAGCATGAAGGTGGCACGGGGGAGACGACGCCTTGGCATGGGGGATCCTCGCTTGCAATGGGGAGTGGCCATTATCGGCCGCACGCCACCGTTGTACATGCAGGGCGCGGTAGTGCCTGCATGCACGATTCAGCTTTGAGAAGCGGATGCCAAGACACACCAGGAGCGGTGCGCCGACGGTCCAGGCCGGTCGGTTCGCCCCGCAGACGCCTCACGACAAATGAAAAGCGTCCGCGTCCATCCAGGCCGGAAAATGCCGGCGGTGCTCGAGCAGTTGCGTCGCGTCCAGGGTGGTCGTCACCACCTGCTCCCGGGCGCCCAGATCCACCAGCGCCATGCCCAGGGGATCCAGCACCACGCTGTCGCCGGCATAGTCATGGCCGTTGTCGTCCCGGCCCACGCGGTTGACGCCGATGCAGCAGGCCAGGTTCTCGATGGCCCGTGCGCGCAGCAGCGTGCGCCAGGCATGCCGGCGCGGCGACGGCCAGTTGGCCACGAACACCGCCAGGTCGTACGCCATCCCCGCTTCGGCCTCGGCATCGTGGCGGTTGCGGAGCCATACCGGAAACCGCAGGTCGTAGCAGACCTGCGGCAGGATGCGCCAGCCGCGCCAGGTCACCACCAGGCGCTCGCCGCCGGCCGCATAGCGCTCATGCTCGTTGGCATAGCGGAACAGGTGGCGCTTGTCGTAATGCCTGGCCTCACCGTCCGGGGTGACGAACAGCATGCGGTTGTACACTCCGGTCCCGTGGGCGCCGTCGGCATGCAGCTGCACGCTGCCGGTGACGGCGGCATCGAGACGACGGGCCGTTTCGCGCAGCCAGGCCACGGTTGGCCCCCGCATGTCCTCGGCGTGCGCGATGGCCTCGTTGGAAAAACCGCTGGTGAAGGTTTCCGGCAGAACCACCAGGTCGGTCCGGCCCGCCAACGGTTCGATCAGGCCGGCGTAATAGGCCCGGTTGCCCGCCGGATCATGCCAACGCGTATCGCCCTGCACCAGTGAAACCCTGAGATCCCGCATCACGGCTCCTCACAGACCGCACAGGCGTTCGGCCGCCGCTTCCAGCGTGGCATCGCTCTTGGCAAAGCACAGGCGCAGCAGGCGCGAGGACGGCGGCGTGGCATAGAACGGCGACAGCGGCACCGCCGCCACCCCGCCTTCGCGCACCAGCCATTCGCTGAAATTGATGTCGTCGGTATCGCGGATGGCGCGATAGTCGACCAGCTGGAAATAGCCGCCCTCCACGTCCAGCAATTTCAGGCGCGAACCGGCCAGCAGCCCGCGGAAACGGTCCCGCCGGGCACGGTAGAAGTCGGACAGGCCGAGGTAGTGTCCGGCGTGATGCTCCAGCGCCTCGGCCAGGGCCACTTGGGCCGGCCGGAAGGTGCAGAACGTCAGGTACTGGTGCACCTTGCGGAACTCCGCCGTGAGCGGCTTCGGCGCCACGCAGTAACCCACTTTCCAGCCGGTGCAGTGCCAGGTCTTGCCGAACGAGCCGACCACGAAGCTGCGCGCGGCCAGTTCCTCGTGCCGCCACACGCTCTGGTGCCCGGCGTCGTCGTACACGATGTGCTGGTAGACCTCGTCGGACAGCACCACGATGTCGGTGCCGCGCACCACGTCCGCCAGCGCGTCCAGGTCCGGGGACGTCAGCACCGCGCCACTGGGGTTGTGCGGGCTGTTGACCAGGATCATGCGCGTACGCGGGGTCACCGCGTCGCGCACGCGCTGCCAGTCGATATGGAAGGAAGGCGCCTGCAGCGGCACGTGCACGGCCGTCGCGCCCTGCAGGTCGATGGCGGGCTCGTAGCAGTCGTAGGCGGGATCGAAGACGATCACCTCGTCGCCGGCCCGGACTACAGCCGCGATCGCCGCGAAAATCGCCTCGGTGGCACCGGACGTCACCGTGACCTCGGTGTCCGCACTGACCCGTCGGCCATGCAGGCGCCCGGTCTTCAACGCGATCTGCTCGCGCAGTGCCGGCATGCCGATGCCGGGGGCATACTGGTTGTGCCCTTCGGCCATGGCCCGCGTGACCGCTTCGCGCAGCTCACGGGGTGGCTCGAAATCGGGGAAACCCTGGCCCAGGTTCACCGCTCCGTGCTCTACCGCCAACTGGCTCATCACGCTGAAAATGGTGGTGCCCACCTTGGGCAGCTTGGTCTCCAGACGCATCTCGAAAGGCTCCGGCAGGCAAAACCGCATGCTAGCATGCGCCATCGCGACGACATGCGGAAGCCGTTCCCGACGCTTGTAAAGTCACGGATACCAAGCTAAAATGGCCGACTTCATATGGTTTTCATCGGATTCAGGAGTCTGCCGTGAAGGTGCTTTCCTCGCTCAAGTCCGCCAAGCAGCGTCATCGCGACTGCAAGGTCGTGCGCCGTCGCGGCAAGGTGTTCGTGATCTGCAAGTCCAACCCGCGTTTCAAGGCTCGCCAGCGCTGAGCCGCCGGGTCACCGGACTGCAAAACGGCAGGCATGCGCCTGCCGTTTTGTTTTGTCGCCCGCGCTTGCCATCCGCCATGGCAGGCCGCTAAAATCGCGGGCTCGCCGGCATCGCCGTTGTAGCTCAGTTGGTAGAGCAACTGATTCGTAATCAGTAGGTCGGGGGTTCGACTCCCTCCAACGGCACCATTCCGGCCCATGGGCATGCCGGTCCGCATCGAAAACCGCGACGCGTCGCGGTTTTTTCATGCCCTCCTTCCCCCGCCATGCCGACAGGCCGCCACAAGCTGCCCGGCCCGGCTCCCGAACGCTCGCCGGCCATTCCGCCAGTGCATGCTCCTGCCGCGCGCTCCCGCGACGACCTCCACCCACGGCGCTATGCGCGCCAGGCATCCGGGTCGGCGACCCCCATGTTCCATCCGGGTGGATCGCTGGCGGGAAAGCTTTGCTCCACCACCTCGTCGATGCGTGCCTCGCAGGAAAGCGCTGGCGCCTCGGCGGCCTTGCGCTGGACGGTGACATCTCCGGCCTCATGGCGCTTGGCGGAAGCCACCAGTACGTAGGAATTGGACGAAACCATGACGAGAACCTCCCGGCTCGACGCAGGTTGCGCATGCCATCCGTCACCAACGGTCCGGTGGCGACCCGACGGCATGCGCCTCAGGACCGCATCTTCAAGCTACCACGCTCTGCGGGGGCCTGCTTGACCCTCGTCAAGCCCGTCTTCAGTTTGCCGGCGATGCCGCGTGCCGGCCCCGCCCGGCGTGCCGTCGCGGCGGCTTCAAGCGGAGCCACCGGCCAGGCGGCGCATGACCTCGGCCGCCTGCGCCAGGCTGGCCGCAGGCGCCACGCGCCGGGCCGTGAATATCCGCACCAGTTCGCCGTAGTACCACAGCGTGCCCTCGCGCCCGGCCTTGAACCGGTCGAACACCGCGCCACCCACAGTGTGCAGGTCGGCGACAATGGCACGGGCGTTGTGCAGCTTGTCGCATGCCGCCACCAGCAGCGACGGGGCTGTCCGGGGCCGGGTTTCCAGGTGCTCCAGATAGGCCAGCTTGCGTGCCTCCCACGCCATGTGCCGGTCCTCGGGTGACACGGCCGGCAACCGGGACTCGGCCGTGCCATCGGTGCAGTCGCGCACGATTTCCAGCACCTCCAGACCGAAAATCTCCCCGATGCGGTTGTCGTATTCCTCGCCACCGTCCTCGATGACATCGTGCAGCAGCGCGGCTACCGCCTGGGTTTCGGTACCGCCGTACTCCAGCACCAGCGCCGCCACGGCCATGGGATGCGAGATGTAGGGAATGTCCGTGCCCTTGCGCTTCTGCGCGCGGTGGGCCGCATGCGCCAACGCCAGCGCGTCAGCCAGACGATCTTCCTGCAGCATGGGAATCCTCCTGTTCCATTGAATCGCGCCCAGCCTGGCACGACGGTGTCGCAATTCCCGAGACCGCCCTTTCCCGGGTGGTGGGTATCGCCCGTCGCTGATTCAAATCCCGCCCCCGCTGCCAACACGCTCTCAAGGTGCACGGCGGTGGACCCGGCAAGCATTTTGCCGGGTCCGCGTGCAGGCGCGGATCCCGCACGGCGAGCACGCCGGCCCGCATGATTCCATCACGCCATCGGCAGCTTCAGCCCCTGCTCCTTCGCACAAGCAACAGCATCCTCGTACCCCGCATCCGCATGGCGCATCACGCCGGTGCCCGGATCGTTCCAGAGCACGCGCGCGATGCGCTTGTCGGCGGCTTCGGTGCCGTCGCAGACGATGACCAGGCCGGCGTGCTGGCTGTAGCCCATGCCGACGCCGCCGCCGTGGTGGAAGCTGACCCAGGTGGCGCCGCTGGCGGTGTTGAGCAGCGCGTTGAGGATGGGCCAGTCGCTGACGGCGTCGCTGCCGTCGCGCATGGATT
>CAZMXV010000061.1:0-13722 GCA_964570295.1 uncultured Rhodanobacteraceae bacterium | reverse complement strand
CCTTCATCCGGCATTCCGGTGTACCGCCCTACGTTGTGTCTCCGGCGTGCGCCGGAACCCGTGCGGGCCAGCACGGCTTCCGGCGTGCCTCGGCACGACAATCATGCAGCGTCCCCGACTTCCGGGCCCAAGCCATCACTTCCCGACCCCACCTCATGCCCCACCCCCTGATCCTCCTGCACGGCCTGTGGATGCGCGGCATCACGCTGACGGTGCTGCAGCGTCGCCTGGAAAGCGTCGGCTACGAAGTCGAGACGCTGGACTACATGAGCGTGGCCGTGCCGCTCGAGCCCGCGCTGGACTCGCTGCGCCAGCGCATGCGTGCCCATCCCGGCGGCGTGCACGTGGTCGGGCACAGTCTGGGCGGCGTGCTGGCCCTGCTGGCCTGTCGCGACGCCCCCGACCTGCCGCCCGGGCGCATCGTGTGCATGGCCTCGCCGCTGACCGGCAGCGCCGTGGCGCGTCAGTTGGCGGAGGACGGCAAGGGCTGGCTGCTGGGGCGCAACCGGCACGTGCTGGAACATGGTCTGGCAGCCTGGACCGGCGCACGCGAGGTCGGCGTGGTGGCAGGCTGCAACGGCATCGGCCTGGGTACCGTGGTCGGGCACCTGGAAGGCGAGAACGACGGCACCGTGGGCGTGGACGAGACGCGCCTGCCGGGCCTCGCCGACCACTGCGTGGTGGAAACCAGCCATACCGGCATGCTGCTTTCGCGCGAGGCCGCCTCGCAGGTAGTGGCGTTTCTGCGCCACGGCCGGTTCCGTCGTCCCGACTGAGATCGTCTGGCGCGGCGCGGCGGCTCCTCCTGCCGCACCGGGCTGTCCTTGCACACCAGCTGTCGTAAAATCGGCACTCGTCATCCACCGCAGCAGGACAAACCATGGGTCGTGGTCCCACCGTCGCCGGTCGCAAGAGCGTCGAAGACGCCAAGCGCGGCAAGATCTTCACCAAGCTGATCCGCGAAATCACCGTGGCCACGCGCCAGGGTGTTCCGGACCCCGCGCTCAACGGTCGCCTGCGCGCGGCCGTGGACAAGGCGCTGGCGGCCAACATGCCCAAGGACACCATCGAGCGCGCGATCAAGCGCGGCTCCGGGGCCGACGGCGGCGCCGACATGCAGGAGCTGCGCTACGAGGGCTACGGCCCGGCCGGCGTGGCCCTGATCATCGAATGCTTCACCGACAACCCCAACCGCACCGTCGCCGACGTGCGCCACCTGCTGGACCGCCATGGCGGCAACCTGGGCACGACGGGTTCGGTGGCGTTCCAGTTCCAGCGCACGGGTGAACTGGCCTTCGAGACCGGCGGCGACGAGGCGGCCGAGGAAAGGGTGCTGGAAGCGGCACTGGAAGCCGGTGCCGACGATGTGGTCAACGAGGACGGCGAGAGCATCGTGCTGTGCGCGCCCGAGGATTTCGAGCCGGTGCAGCAGGCGCTGACCGAGGCCGGGCTGGAGTCGCTGCACGCCGGCGTCGGCATGCGTCCGGACAACCGCATCGCGGTGCAGGACGAGGATGCCCTGGAGACCCTGCGCGACCTGCTCGACAAGCTGGACGAGCTGGATGACGTGAGCGAGGTGTATCACAACGCCTTGCTGCCGGTCGACGAGGCATGATGGTGACGGGGACCGGGGATCGGGGACCGGGGAGCGGAAAAGCCCTTGACGCCTGCGGACAAGTCGTTGCGCGGCGGACCGGTCAATCGTTGCGTGGGTGTCCATGACTTCGGAGCTTGCCAATTCCCGGTCTCCGGCCCCCGATCCCCGGTCCCCGTCGGTCCGGATCATGGGCATCGACCCCGGCAGCCGCTGCACCGGGGTCGGCATCATCGACGTCGACGGGCGCGGCAAGCTGTCGCATGTCTTTCATGCGGCCCTGGCCGTGGGGGGCGCGGCCAGTTTCCCGTTGCGGCTCAAGCGCATTTACGACGAGGTCTGTGCCATCATCGACACCCACCAGCCGGGCGAATGCGGCATCGAGCGCGTGTTCATGGCGCGCAATGCCGATTCGGCGTTGAAACTTGGGCAGGCGCGCGGCGCGGCCATCTGCGCCGTGGTCAGCCGGGGAGTCGATGTGCACGAATATGCGGCAACGGAAGTAAAGCAGTCGGTGGTCGGCGGCGGGCGTGCCGACAAGGTCCAGGTGCAGCACATGGTCGCCATGCTGCTGGGTTTGCCGGGGCCGCTGCAGGCGGATGCCGCCGACGCCCTGGCCATCGCCGTCACCCATGCCCACATGCGCACCGGCGTGGCGCGCCTGGGCCTGCCCCGGACTTCCTGGAGAAGGCGTCGATGATCGGTCGATTGCGCGGCACGTTGCTGTCCCGCCAGCCGCCCTGGCTGCTGGTGGAAGTGGGGGGCGTGGGCTACGAGCTCGAGGCGCCGATGTCCACCATCTACGACCTGCCCGCCACGGGCAGGGAAGTGATCCTGCTCACCCACCATGTGGTACGCGACGACAGCATGGCGTTGTACGGTTTCGGCACCGAGGCCGAGCGCCAGCTGTTCCGGCAACTGCTGAAGGTCAGCGGCATTGGCGCGAAGATCGCGCTGGCGGTGCTTTCCGGCGCCTCGTGCGACGAATTCGCGCGCCTGGTGCACGCCGACGACGCCAAGGCGCTGACCCGCATCCCGGGCATCGGCAAGAAGACCGCCGAGCGCATCGTGATGGAGTTGCGCGATCGTATCGACGCGCCGGGCACGACCGCGACGGGAGCCGCCAACGGGGGGGCACCGGTTGCCCGCGGGGCGCGCGGGGAGGCCGAGGTGGCCCTGCAGCAGCTGGGCTACAAACCGGCCGAGGCGGCCCGGCTGGTCGCGAAGGCGGCCACCGAAGGCGACAATGCCGAAGCCATCATCCGCAAGTCCCTGCGCGTCGCGCTGGGCGGCTGAGCCGCGTATCCGGAGTCCTGCATGAGTGACGAGCACACCCCGGCGTCCGCGCCTTCCGACGACGAGCAGACCGCACACGGCAGCCGCCGTGCCCTGGTGCTGGGTGCCATCGGCGTGGTGTTCGGCGACATTGGCACCAGCCCGCTTTACACCATGAAGGAGGCCTTCGGCGGCGTGCACGGCATGTCGGTCACCGAGGTCAACGTGCTGGGCGTGATCTCGCTGGTCACCTGGTCGCTGGTGATGGTGGTGGCGGTGAAATACGTCAGCTTCATCATGCGCGCCGACAACCGCGGCGAGGGCGGCATCATGGCCATGATGGCCCTGGCCCAGCGGGCCTCGCGCGAATCCCCGCGCCTGCGCCGCTTCGTGGTGCTGGCGGCGGTGCTGGGCGCGGCGCTGTTCTACGGGGACGGCGTGATCGCGCCGTCCATCACGGTGCTTTCCTCGATGGAGGGTCTCGAGGTGGCCACCACCCGCTTCGACGGCTACGTGGTGCCGCTGGCGGTGCTCGTGCTGCTGGTGCTGTTCTGGGTGCAGAAGCACGGCACCGGCAAGGTGGGCCGCGTATTCGGGCCGGTCATGGTGCTGTGGTTCGTGGCCCTGGGGGCCATCGGAGTCTGGAACATCATCCAGCATCCGGCGGTGCTGCGCGCGCTGAATCCCTGGTATGCGGTGGCGTTCTTCACGCACCATCATTGGGGCGGCTTCGTGATCCTGGGTGCGGTGGTGTTGTGCGTGACCGGCGCCGAGGCGCTTTACACCGACATGGGACACTTCGGACGCACGTCCATCCGTACCGCCTGGTACGGCTTCGTGATGCCCGGGCTGCTGCTGAACTATTTCGGCCAGGCGGCGAACCTGCTGCACGAGCCCGAGGCGGCGGTCAATCCGTTCTACCACGCCGTGCCGTCCTGGGGGCTGTATCCGATGATCGTGCTGGCCACGCTGGCGGCGGTGATCGCCTCGCAGGCGGTGATTTCGGGAGCGTTCTCGATCACCCGCCAGGCCATCCAGCTGGGCTTTCTGCCGCGCATGCAGATCGTGCACACCTCGCCCGATGCCATCGGCCAGATCTATCTGCCGTGGATCAACCGGTTCCTGCTGGTGGCGGTGATCCTGGTGGTGGTGGGTTTCGGTTCCTCCAACGCGCTGGCCGGCGCCTACGGCATTGCCGTGACCGGCACCATGGCCATCGACAGCACGCTGTTCCTGGTGGTGGCACGCCTGATGTGGAAATGGCCGGTGTGGCGCCTGGCCATCGCCGGCGTGGTGTTCCTGGCCATCGACCTCAGCTTCTTCGGCGCCAATACCCTGAAGATTCCCGACGGCGGCTGGCTGCCGCTGGTGCTGGGCCTGGGCGTGTTCACGGTGCTGGTCACCTGGCGCCGCGGCCGTGAACTGCTGATGCGCGGCATCAAGCATTCCGACGGTATGTCGCTGAAAGCCTTCATCAGCGGCATCAGCGAGCATCCGCCGCACCAGGTGCCGGGCACGGCGGTGTTCCTCACCGCCAACCAGGGCACCGTGCCGCACGCGCTGTTGCACAACCTCAAGCACAACAAGGTGCTGCACGAACGCAACGTGATGCTGACGGTGGAAACCCTGGAGACGCCCGTGGCCGATGCCGATGAGCGCATCCACATCGCGCCGCTGGACGGCGGTTTCTACCTGCTGACCCTGCGCTTCGGCTTCGCCGAGGACCAGAATGTGCCCCTGGGCCTGTCGCGGTGCGCGCGCCAGGGGCTGACGTTCGACATGATGGACACCACTTTCTTCCTGTCGCGCGAAACCGTGGTCGCCACCAAGCGGCCGGGCATGGCCCTGTGGCGCGACAAGTTGTTCGCCTTCATGATGCGCAACGCGCTGCCCGCCACGGCGTTCTTCCAGATTCCCGGCAATCGCCTGATCGAGCTGGGCGCGCAGGTGGAAATCTAGCTGGAGGCGGGGGGCGGGCGGCGGCGACGTGAAAACCGGGTGCCGGCGTAACGGATTTGGCCCGTGACGACACCCGCCGGTCCGGATGCCGCCCCTGTGCAAACCACATCACGGCGGGATGGCCGCGCCCCGCTGCCGGTTCCCCGCCCCTTGCTACTCGCCCTCCATCCCCAATCCCCCCATAATGCCCCCATGACCACAGACCGTCTCATCACGCCCGATGCCACGCTCGAGGAAGCGGCCCTGGAGGCCTCCATCCGGCCGCAGCGGCTGGAGGAGTACCTGGGCCAGCAGTCGGTGCGCGAGCAGTTGGCCATCTACATCGAGGCGGCGCGGCGGCGCAGCGGGGCGCTGGACCACGTGCTGATCTTCGGGCCCCCGGGGCTGGGCAAGACCACGCTTTCCCACGTGATCGCCAACGAGCTGGGGGTCAACCTGCGCACCACGTCGGGTCCGGTGCTGGAGCGGGCCGGCGACCTTGCCGCGCTGCTGACCAATCTCGAACCCAACGACGTCTTGTTCGTGGATGAGATCCATCGTCTGTCGCCGGTGGTCGAGGAGGTGCTGTATCCGGCGATGGAGGATTTCCAGATCGACATCATGATCGGCGAAGGCCCGGCGGCGCGCTCGATCAAGCTGGACCTGCCGCCGTTCACGCTGATCGGCGCCACTACCCGGGCCGGTTTGCTCACCGGGCCGCTGCGCGACCGCTTCGGCATCATCCAGCGTCTGGCGTTCTACAGCCCCGCCGAGCTGTCCGCGATCGTGCGCCGCTCGGCGCGCATCCTGGACATCGGGTGCGACGCCGAAGGTGCGGCCGAGATCGCGCGCCGTGCCCGTGGCACGCCGCGCATCGCCAATCGGCTGCTGCGGCGCGTGCGCGATTATGCCGAGGTGAGGGGAGACGGCCACATTGCGCACGAGGTGGCCGCGGCGGCCATGGACATGCTGAAGGTCGATGCCGAGGGTTTCGACGAGCTGGACCGGCGCCTGCTGGGCATCATCATCGAGCACTTCGACGGTGGCCCGGTGGGTGTGGAGTCGCTGGCGGCCGCCCTCAGCGAGGACCGCGGCACCCTGGAGGACGTGGTCGAGCCGTATCTGATCCAGCAGGGGTTTCTGCTGCGCACCGCGCGCGGGCGCATGGCCAGCGCGCGCGCCTGGCGCCACCTGGGCCTGAACCCGCCGCCGAAACAGCCGCAGCCGGCGGACCTGTTCGTCGCCGGCGACGATGCCGGGTGACACGCCGGATGTTTTCCAAAACCGCGGGCGGCCGCGGCTGAAACCGCTCCCGCAGGAACCCGGCATCCGGCGGGCCGTTCCGTTTGCGTCCCTGCGCCGCCGGCTTCACGGCATATGAATGCCGTCGCCGCTCCGGCTCGCAAGATACCATCTTCCTGCGCTAGGCTAGCGCGATATTTTTCAGGCTTTTCGTCACCATGGTCCAAGCACAACCCGCCGATGCCGTGTTCAACTGGCGCCTGCGCGTGTACTGGGAAGACACCGATGCCGGCGGCGTGGTCTATCATGCGGGCTACCTGCGGTTCATGGAGCGGGCCCGCAGCGAGTGGCTGCGCATGCGCGGCGTGGACCAGTTGGCCCTGCGCGAACGCACCGGGCTCGGATTCGTGGTGCGCGACATGCACATCGACTTTCTGGCCCCGGCGCGCCTGGACGACGAACTGGATGTCTCGGTCGTTGTCAAAAAAATGCGCCGTGCGAGCCTGTCATTCGTACAGCGTGTGCAACGCCGCACCGATCACGCCGAGCTGGCGCGCGCCGACGTCCGCGTGGCATGCGTGGACATCGACCGCATGCAGCCGGCTCCCATTCCCGACGATCTCATTGCAAGGATTTCCTGACCGATGAACGGCCATCTCAATATTCTCGAACTGGTGTTGCACGCCAGTATCCCGGTCAAGCTGGTGCTGGTGCTGCTGCTGGCGTTCTCGTTCCTGTCCTGGGTCATCATCATCCGCAAATACGGCTTGTTGAAGCAGGCACAGGAGTCGGCCGACCGCTTCGAGGAGCGCTTCTGGTCCGGCGGCGACCTGGCGGCGCTGTTCCGCGACGTGAACGCGCGGGGTGACGAGGTCAGCGGCCTGGAGTCGGTGTTCAAGGCGGGCTTCCGCGAGTTCGCGCGCCAGCGCCAGCGCAAGAAGGGGCTGGTGGATCCGCGCAACATGATCGAGGGCACCGAGCGTGCCATGCGGGTGTCCGGCACGCGCGAGATCGACCGCCTGGAACAGAACCTGGAGTTCCTGGCCAACGTGGGGTCGATCAGCCCGTATATCGGCCTGTTCGGCACGGTATGGGGCATCATGGCGGCCTTCCAGGGCCTGGGTGCGGTGAAGGAGGCCACCATCGCCATGGTCGCGCCGGGCATTTCCGAGGCCCTGGTGGCGACGGCGATGGGCCTGTTCGCGGCCATTCCCGCGGTCTGGGCCTACAACCGCTACGCCAACAAGGTCGAGAGCATCGCCACCCGCTACGACACGTTCCAGGAGGAGTTCTCCTCCATCCTGCAGCGCCAGATCCACGCCGACGAAGACGAGGCCTGACGGGAGGAGCCTGCCATGCGAACTTCCACCCGACGCCAGAGGCGGAAACGTGGCCTGATGGCCGAAATCAACGTCGTGCCCTACATCGACGTGATGCTGGTGTTGCTGATCATCTTCATGGTCACGGCGCCGTTGCTGAACCTGGGCGTGGACATCGAGCTGCCGCAGGCCGCGGCCAAGCAGCTGGAGAAAAACGAGGAGCCGGTGCTGGTCAGCATCGACCAGGAAGGCCAGATGTACCTCACCCTGGGCGCCGAGACGCGCGAGAAGATCGACGCCGACGAACTGGTGCGCAAGGTGCATGCCTTCGTCAGCAACAACCCCAAGGTGTCGGTGCTGGTCGGTGGCGACAAGCGCGTCGACTACGGGCGCATCTACCAGGCCATGGTGCTGCTGCAGCAGGCCGGTGTGCCGCACGTGGGCCTGATGAGCCAGCCGGCATCCGATGCGGATGCGCAAGATGGTCGAGAGTAAGCGCACGCCGAAGGCGGTCCTGTGGTCGGCACTGCTGCATCTGGGCCTGGCCGCCTTCCTGCTCCTGACCACCATCTCATGCACCACGTGGGAACACGTGTTCGAGGTGTTGCCGCTGCCTTCGGAGTGGAACCCGGTGACGTGCACCAAGCCGTTGTCGCTGCGGGGGCCGGTGATCGACGCCACCCTGGTCGGCGAATCCGCCGCGCCGCTGCCGCCACCGGTGAAAACGCCGGAGGAAAAGCCCAGCGTGCCGCCGCCCGAGCCCTCGAAGCCGAAGGTGGAGGTGGAAAAAACCAAGCCGCAGCCGGTGAAGACCCTGCCCGCGCCGCCCAAGCAGCCCGACGTCAAGGACCAGGAAAAGGTCGTGGCCGAAGCGCAGGAAAAGGCCGAACAGGCCAAGCGCGAACAGCAGGAGAAGGAAAAACAGCGCATGGCCGAGCTGGAAGCCGAGCGGCAGAAGAAGCTCGATGACATCTTCAAGCAGCTTGACCAGGCGCGTCAGAACAGGGAAAACGCAAGCAAAAACAGCAAGCTGGAGCAGCAAAAGCTGGCCCAGCTCAAGGATCTGGAAAAAAAGGCCGACACCAAGGCGCCCCCTCGCGAGGAAGGCGTCAAGCAGGCCGACAAGGCGCAAAGCGGCAACAACGGCAGCGACGACGACGCCTACAAGGCAGCCATTCAGAACGCGGTCACGCAAGCCTGGCTGCGTCCGGATAACATTCCGCCAGGGGCTGTCTGTCCGATCCACATCGTGCAGATTCCCGGCGGACAGGTCGTCAGCGTGGACATCGGTTCCGACTGCCCGTTCGACGAGGCGGCGAAACGGTCGGTGAAAAATGCGGTCATGCGTGCGCAACCGCTGCCGTACAAGGGCTATGAAGATGCCTTCCGCACGGACATCACACTGAATTTCAAAGTCGAGGACTGAGCATGGTGCGTTGCATGAACAAACACGCGGCATTCATTCTCCTGCTTGCCGCCTGCCTGGCGCTGGCGGGAATGGGGCGCGCGCAGGCACAAAGCCTCAGCATCGATATCGTCAACGGCACCAAATCGGCCACGCCGATCGCGGTGGTGCCGTTTGCCAACGAGAATTCGGGTACCCCGCCCAGTACCGACGTGGCCAGCGTGGTCGACATGGATCTGGCGCGCAGCGGCAAGTTCCGCACCCTGGGCAAGAATGACCTGGTGGCCTTGCCGCACCGCGGCGAGGAAATCAAGTTCGCGGCCTGGAAGCTGCTGAAACAGGACTACATCGTGGTCGGTCATCTTTCCGACGCCGGCGACGGTGGCCTGAAGGTGAGCTTCGAGCTGTGGGACGTGAACCGCCAGAGCAAGCTCCTGGACCAGTCCTACACGGCGGCGGCCAGCGACCTGCGCGGCGTGGGCCACCAGATCGCCGACGCCATCTTCGAGAAGATCACCGGCATTCCGGGGGCCTTCTTTACCCGCATCGCCTACATCACGTCGCAGGGCACCAGCCCCAATATCACCTATTCGCTGATCGTGGCCGACTCGGACGGCTACAACCCGCAGGTGGTGGTACGTTCGCACGAGGCGCTGCTGTCGCCGTCGTGGTCGCCGGACGGCAAGCAGCTCGCCTATGTCTCGTTCGAGAGCGGCGATTCGGCCATCTACATCCAGAACCTTGCCACCGGCTCGCGCCGGCTGGTGTCCGGACGCAAGGGCATCAACGGGGCACCGGCGTTCTCGCCCGACGGCAGCAAGCTGGCGGTGTCGCTGTCCTACGCGGGCAACCCCGAGATCTACGTGATCGACCTGGCCTCGGGCAACGCCACCCGGCTCACCAACCACTACGCCATCGACACCGAGCCGGAGTGGATGCCGGACGGCCAGAGCATCCTGTTCACGTCCGACCGTGCGGGCAAGCCGCAGATCTACAAGATCCCGGCCAGCGGGGGTTCACCCGAGCGCATCACCTTCAAGGGCTCCTACAATTCCAACGTGTCGGTGGGGTACCAGGGCAAGCAGCTGGCCATGGTACGCGGCTCCGGGAACGTGTATCGTATTGCTGTCATGGATCGCAGCCTGGGCGGACAGGAGCATTTCGTCTCCCCTGGAAATTTTGACGAGGACCCCAGCTTTGCACCGAATGGAAGCATGCTTTTGTATGCGGCGACCCAAGGTGATCGCGGCGTGCTTTATGCAGTGTCGGCGGATGGAAGCGTTCGTCAGCGACTGGTCTTGTCGCATGGCGACGTTCGCTCGCCTGCATGGGGGCCGTTCAGGCCACACCAGTAGTAATAACAAGAAACCCTTTGCCGGCTTGCCGGTGACAAACAACCACTTCGGACTTCCACACAGTTGAAGGAAAGAGCCATGAACAAGAGTGTTCGTCTTACCCTGGTCGCATTGACGTGTGCCCTCGGCGTCGCCGCCTGCAGCAAGAAGCAGGAAACCAAGCCGACCCAGCCGACCGAGCAGCCGACCCAGCCGACCCAGACCCAGCCCTCGCAGGCGACCGGCTACACCCCGGCCGACCTCAACAGCGATGCGTGCCTGCGCCAGCGCGTGGTCTACTTCGATTTCGACCAGACCGAGATCAAGCCCGAGTTCCAGCAGATCATGGCCTGCCACGCCAAGTATCTGCAGGACCGCCCCAGCGCCCACATGCGCCTGGAAGGCAATGCCGACGAGCGCGGTTCGCGCGAATACAACCTGGGCCTCGGCGAGCGCCGTGCCAAGGCGGTGCAGAGCGCGCTGGAAGCCAACGGTGCCTCGTCCAGCCAGATCGACGTGGTCAGCTACGGTGAAGAGCGTCCGGTCTGCCGCGAGCATACCGACAGCTGCTGGTCCAAGAACCGTCGCGTCGAGATCGTCTACACCGCCGAGTGATGAGGTCGCCTGTGACCGTGACCACCACGTCATGGGCCGGCAAAGGAGCGGTGGCCGTCCTTGCGGCGGCCATCGCGTTTGCAGCCGGCCAACCCGCACACGCCCAGTCCGCGGAGCCGTCGTCCGGTGCCCGGCATGGCGGTACCGCCCTGGTCAACCAGGTGGAAATGCTCAAGCAGCAGAATCGTGATCTGCTGGGGCAGGTCGAGACGCTGCAGCACCAGATCAACCAGTTGAAGGAAATCAACAAGGAGCAGTATCTGGCGCTGGACGCGCGCATCAAGCGCCTGGAAAAGGCGCCGTCGTCCGGCAGCGCCGCCGAGGCTGCTGCCGAAACTGCGGACGAGACCGGCGGACAGGCCACGGCCGCGAGTGCCGCGGCGGCGGCTTCGGCGGGCGGCGAGACGGCATCCGCCGCGTCCTCGACGGCACCGGCCGCCAGCGCCAGCACGGCGCTGGCCAGCGACGAGGATGCCCAGCAGGCCTACGATGCGGCGTTCGATGCGCTGCGGGCCGGTGATTTCGTGACATCCTCGCGCGGTTTCCGCCAGTTCACCCGGCAGTACCCGCACGACAAACTCACGCCCAATGCCTGGTACTGGCTGGGCGAGTCCTACTACATCACCCAGAACTACGAGCAGGCACTGGCGGCCTTCGCCAAGGTGCTGAGTGATTTCCCGGACAGCGCCAAGGCGCCGGGCGCCCTGCTGAAAAAGGGCTACAGCCAGTATGCGCTGAAAGATATCGACAAGGCCGAGGCCACGTTGATGTCCGTGATCAAGCGCTATCCCGACAGCGCTTCGGCCCGCCTGGCCAAGCAGCGGCTGGAAGACATCCGCCTGCAGCAGCAGTTGAATTAAAATCACCGGCATGAGTCGTTCCATGCCAGCCGCCGACGCGGCCACGTCTCCGCGTGCGCCGCGTCTGCGCATCAGCGAGATCTTCCACTCCATCCAGGGCGAGGCCGACGCCGCCGGCTGGCCGACGGTGTTCGTGCGCCTGACCGGCTGCCCGTTGCGCTGCGTATGGTGCGACACCGAGTACGCTTTCCATGGCGGGCAGTGGCACGACATCGACGACATCCTGGCGGAAGTGGGGCGTCATGGCGCCCGCCACGTCTGCGTGACCGGTGGCGAACCGCTGGCGCAGAAACGCTGTCCGATCCTGCTCGAGCGGTTGTGCGACGCCGGCTACGAGGTGTCGCTGGAAACCTCCGGGGCGCTCGACGTTTCCGCCGTGGATACGCGCGTGCGCAAGGTGCTGGACCTGAAGGCGCCGGGGTCCGGCGAATGCGCGCGCAATCTCTGGAGCAACCTTGATCACCTGGGCAGCGGCGACCAGGTGAAGATGGTGCTGGCCGACCGGGACGACTACGCGTGGGCATGCCGGATGCTGGACGAGCACGACCTGGCCGCGCGCGCCATGGTCTTCCTGTCGCCGGTGGCCGGCAAGCTGGCGCCGCGGCAGCTTGCCGAGTGGATCCTGGCCGACCGCCTGCCGGTGCGCCTGCAGGTGCAGCTGCACAAATACCTGTGGGGGGATGCGCCGGGGCACTGATGCCGCCGGCGCGCGGGACGGGAACCAGGAAAGAGTGGATGCCGGACGCGGCGGCGGGGCGAAGTCCGACGATGTTTGCCGATGGGATGTTTGTCGATTGAAGATGGGTACTGGCATGTCTGATGTTTCCACGCGCAACGCCGTGGTCCTGGTGTCCGGCGGCATGGACTCGGCCGTCACCATGGCGCTTGCCCGCGAACAGGGGTTCATCGTGTACGGACTCAGCGTGGCCTACGGTCAGCGCCACCAGTCCGAACTGGCGGCATCCGCGCGCGTCTGTCGCATGCTGGACGCCGCCGAACACAAGACCGTGGACGTGGACCTGCGCAGCATCGGCGGCTCGGCCCTCACCGCCGACATCGACGTGCCCGAGGATGCCGTCGACGCCGACGAAAACCGGGTCCCGGTCACCTACGTGCCGGCGCGCAACACCATCATGCTGTCGGTGGCCCTGGGCTGGGCCGAAGTGCTGGGCGCGGCCGACATTTTCTGTGGCATCAATGCCGTCGATTACTCGGGCTATCCGGACTGCCGACCGGCATTCCTGGAAGCCTTCCAGACCCTCGCCAACTTGGCCACCGTGGCTGGCGTGGAGGGCGCAGGCATCCGCGTGCATGCCCCGCTGATGGCCATGAGCAAGGCCGACATCGCCCGCGAGGGCGCGCGTCTGGGGGTCGACCTCGCCCAGACCGTCAGCTGCTACCAGGCCGATGCCGACGGACGCGCCTGCGGCCACTGCGACGCCTGTCTGCTGCGTGCCGACGGCTTCCGCCAGGCCGGCCTTCCCGATCCGACGCACTACCGCTGAGCGCCGGAACCCGTTAGAATTCCCCGCTTCCGTCGCACGTCGCAAAGCGGACGCGGTGATGGACCCCGTTTCCAGGGCCGTTAGCTCAGTTGGTAGAGCACTGGACTTTTAATCCATTGGTCATTGGTTCGAATCCAATACGGCCCACCATCAGGAAGCCCGCCGGCCCGGTGCCGCGCGGGCTTTTTTTCATGGCTGCGCCCGGCTGGCGGGATAGGCCGGCTATCCGCTATCCGGCGACGGCGCGCTCGATGCCGGCGATGGCGGTATCGACCATGTGGTCGATGTCGGCCTCGGTGACCACGTAGGGCGGCATGAAGTAGACCACGTTGCCCAGCGGACGCAGCAGGCACTCGTGTTCGAGCCCGTGCAGGAACACCTGCATGCCGCGCCGTTCGGCGGCCGGGTAGGGCGCGCGCGTGGCTTTGTCGCGGACCAGTTCCACGGCCGCGATCATGCCGGTCTGGCGCACCTCGGCCACGTGCGGGTGGTCGCGCAGCGGGGCCAGGCGTGCCGCCATGTGCGCGGCCAGCCGGCGGTTGCGCTCCAGTACCGGCTCGTCGGCGAAGATGCCGAGCGATTCCAGCGCCACGCGACAGGCCAGCGGGTTGCCGGTGTAGCTGTGCGAGTGCAGG
>CAZMXV010000060.1:0-13879 GCA_964570295.1 uncultured Rhodanobacteraceae bacterium | reverse complement strand
CGGCCGCCTGTGGTATTGGCTGCGTGCCTCCAGCGCCATCCCCGGCATCCTGCCGCCGGTGCTGCATCATGGCCAGGTGCATGTGGACGGCGCGGTCATCAACAACCTGCCCACCGACGTCATGCGCGACAGCGGTCTCGGCCGCATCATCGCCTGCGACATCAGTGCCGACGATGCCCTGCGCACGCATCTGGAAGAATGCTTCCTGCCGCCGGCCTGGCGCGTGGGGCTGCAGTCGCTGAAGGGCATCCGGCCCGGGCTGCTGCCAATCCTGCTGCGTGCCGGCATGGTCAACACCGAGGTGGCCAGCGTGCGCCGGCGCGAGTTGGCCGACACCCTGCTGGCGCCCGAGGTGGGCGACATCGGCCTGCTGGAGTGGGAGGCTTTCGAGCGGGCCATTGCGGCTGGCTACCGGCATACGCGACGGGTGCTCGAGGCGGCCCCGGCCCCGGGCGGGTCCGGGTCGCCTACAATGGGAGCATGAACACGCTGCGACGTTTTGGCGACGCGATGCCCCGCCTGGGGCGGCGCGTCTACATCGATCCCGCCGCCACCGTCATTGGCGACGTGGAACTGGGCGACGACGTTTCCGTATGGCCCGGCGCGGTGATCCGCGGCGACGTGCAGCGCATCCGCATCGGCGCGCGCAGCAGCGTGCAGGATGGCGCCATTGTCCATGTCACCCACGACGGGCCGTACACGCCCGGCGGTCGTGCCTGCGTTGTCGGCGCGGACGTCACCATCGGTCATGGCGCCATCGTGCACGCCTGCACCGTGCACGACGCTTGCCTGATCGGCATGCACGCCACCCTCCTCGACGATGCCGAGATCGGTCCGCACGCCATCATTGGCGCCGGCGCCGTGGTCACTTCCGGCAAGGTCGTCGGCGAGGGCGAGCTGTGGGTGGGCAACCCGGCGCGCTGCGTGCGCAAGCTGGACGCGCGGGCCATCGAGCAACTGGATTATTCCGCCGCGCACTACGTGCGTCTGAAGGATCGCTATCTGGGGCAGGCCGGATAGGTGATTTTGCGGGGAACCGGCGTTTCGGAGAGGTTCACGGACCCTGATCCGCAACTCCCACGCCGAGCCGCAGCCTTCACCCTTCCTGCCCGCGCAGCGCCCGATATACCGGCTCGGTGTCGGGGCGCTTGCCATGCCACAGTTCGAAAGCGTCGGCGGCGGTTTCCACCAGCATGCCGAGGCCGTCGAAGGCGTGGCGGGCATCGGCAGCGCGGGCCCAGGCCAGGAATGGAGTGGCGGCGGCACCGTAGGACAGGTCGTAGCAGAGGGCGCGGGCGCCGGCCAGGCTGAAGGGAAGTGCCAGCGACTGGCCCTGCACGCCGGCCGAGGTGGCATTGACGACCAGATCGAAGCTGCCGATGGAGTCCAGGTCTTCCCAGTAGCGGGTGCGGGCGCGGCCCGGTTCGCCGAGGCGGTCGGCCAGGGCATTGGCGGTCTCCGCGGTGCGGTTGACGATGGTGAGGCCGTCGACGCCGGCGTCGAGCAGCGCCCAGGCCACGCCGTGGGCGGCCCCGCCGGCACCCAGCAGGAGAGTCTCGCGGCCACGCAGGTCGACCTGGTGGCGCTCGGCCAGGTCGCGTACCAGGCCGTCGCCGTCGGTATTGTGCGCATGCAGCGTACCGTCGGCGGCCGGCGTGAGCACGTTGGCCGTGCCCACGCGCTCGGCGGCCCGGCTGTGCACCTGGGCCAGCCCGAAAGCGGCGCGCTTGTGCGGCAGGGTGACGTTGGCGCCGCGCCCGCCACCGGCGAAAAAGGCCTGCACGGCGGCGGCAAAGCCGTCCGGTGCGGCGTCGATGGCCTGGTAGTCCACGGGAATGCCCAGTTGCGCGCCGAACAGGTGGTGTATCCGGGGCGACAGCGTGTGCGCGATCGGGTGGCCGAAAACGGCAAAGCGGGAAGCGTCTGCGGTCATGCCGGGTTCCTCTTGAAGTCGTGTCGATTGTAGGGGAACGCGCGTCGCTCCGGTCCGGACCCGGACCATCGCAGGATATGAGATGCCGCGCCGGCAGGCTGCAGCCATGGAGGATCCGATAATGCATGTTCCGTGGTTCAAACGCGTGTTGCTGGCCTGGTCGGCCACCGGTTCGTTGCTGCTGCTGTTGACGCCGCTGCAGGCGTGGACACCCCTGCTGGGCTGGGGGCCGGCGCTGTGGCTGCTGGTGTCGCCGTTGGCGATGCTGCTGGCACTGGAGCCGGCGTTGCCGCTGAAATGGCTGGCCGCGTGGCTGCGTCGCCGGTCGTCGCGGCGGGGCCACGCGGCGCGGGGGGCTCCTGCCGCCCGCGCGTCCGGCCTGAGCGCACCGGCCGGCACGCGGGCGGTGCATCGCCTATACTTTTCGGGACTTCCGAACGGGTGCCCGCCATGCGCCGAATCCTGATCCTGACAGCCTTCGCGGCCGGGGCCCTGCTGCTTGCCGGCTGCGGCAACAAGGGACCGCTGGTGCGTGCCCCGGCGCCAGCGGCCTCCCCGGCACAGCCGACTCCCGCGGCCAGCGCCGATCTGCCGGCGGACGGGGACGTCGAGCCTTGAGCCGGCGCTTCTCCAAGATGCACGGCCTGGGCAACGATTTCGTGGTGCTCGATGCCCGGCGCGACCCCTTCGCGGCCGATCGCGACCACATCCGCGCCATGGCCGACCGCCACCGCGGCATCGGTTTCGACCAGGTGCTGACCATCGAGCACGCCGCGGATCCGGCGCACTTGTGCCGCTACGGCATCTGGAACGCCGACGGCGAACCCGTCGGCCAGTGCGGCAACGGCGTACGCTGCGTGGCGGCATGGCTGCATCGTGACGGTGCGCTGGCACCGGGGCGCGGCGCCGTCCTGGAAAGCCCCTCGGGCACCGTCGAGGTGCGCCTGGTCGACGCGTCGACGGTGTCCGTCGACATGGGTGAGCCACATTTCGACCCTGCCGCCATCCCCTTCGACGCGGCCGTCCGGGCCGACAGCTACGCCCTCGATGTCGACGGCGAGACACTGGCCATCGGCGCGGTGTCGATGGGCAACCCGCATGCCGTGGTCGCGGTCGACGATCTCTACGGCGCCGGCGTGGAGCGCCTGGGGCCGGCGCTGACCGGCCACCCGCGCTTTGCCGAGGGATGCAATGCCGGCTTCGTCGCATGGCGCGGCCGCGACGCCGTCGACCTGCGCGTGCACGAACGCGGCAGCGGCTGGACCCGGGCCTGCGGCACCGGTGCCTGTGCGGCGGTGGCGGTATTGCGTCAGCGCGGCCTGCTCGATGCGCGCGTCGCGGTCACCCTGCCCGGCGGTACGTTGGATATCCATTGGCCGGGAGCCGGACAGCCCCTGTGGATGACCGGTCCGGCCGCCTTCGTGTTCGAGGGCGACTGGCCGTCGCCCGCGGAGGCCTGAACCTGCATGACACCCACGGAGCAAGACATGGGCGAGACAAGCCTGGCGAACGAAACGGGCGCTGCCGACGTAGCCGATTACCTGCGTCGCCATCCGCGTTTCCTCGAGGACTTCCCGGATCTGGCCGAACAGCTGGAGATTCCGCGTGAAAAGGGGGCGGTGGCCTCGCTGGCCAGCTACCAGCTGGACGTGCTGCGACGCCGCAACCGCGAGCTGGAGCATCGCCTGGCCGAGCTGGTGCGCGTGGCCGGCGACAACGAGCAGCTGATGATGCGCGTGCACGCCTTCAACACCAGCCTGATCCGCGCCGACAGTGCCGCGGCCCTGCTGCGCAGCGTGGTCGCCGGCCTCACCGAGGATTTTTCCACCGACCTGGTACGCCTCCTGCTGTACCGCCCGGTCGCCGGGCTGCCTCCTGCGGACTGGCTGCTGGTGGAGCCCGACGGGCCAGCGGCGTTGCCGGCGTTCGCGGAGTTCCTGGCCCGTGGCGAGCCGCAGGTCGGGCGCCTGGCGCCGGACATGCTCGAACGGCTGTTCGGTACCGGGGCCGGCGACGTGCATTCGGCGGCCCTGGTACGCCTGGGAAGCGTCGGGCTGATGGCCATCGGCAGCCACGACGCCAACCGCTTCTATCCCGGCATGGGCGGCGTGTTCCTGACCTTGATCGGCGAAGCCGTGACCACGGCGCTGGAACGCCACCAGGGCGACGCGTGAGGCGATGACTCCCGCGGCGATCGTCGATCAGTGGTTGCAGCGCCTGGCGGACGAGCGGGCACCGTCGGCACACACCCTGGCGGCATACCGGCGCGACCTGGCCCGGCTGACGGCCTGGATGGCGAGCCGCGGCCTCGGCGATTTCGCCGACCTCACCCCCGAGCACCTGCGCAACTTCGTGGCCGCGACCCATCGCGGCGGACTGGCGCCGTCCAGCCTGCGCCGGCTGCTGTCCTCGTGCCGCGGCCTGTTCGCGTGGCTGATCGCCGAAGGGCGCATCGAGCACGATCCCGCCGCCGGCGTACGCGGGCCGCGCACGCACCGCAAGCTGCCGCAGGTGCTGGATACCGACGAGGCCGCCGCCCTGGTGGAGGTGCCCGCCGAGGCCGGCACGCTCGGCGTGCGTGACCGGGCCATGCTGGAACTGTTCTATTCCTCCGGGCTGCGCCTGTCCGAACTGGTTGGCCTGCACTGGCGCGACCTGGACCTGGACGACGGCATGGTGCGCGTGGTCGGCAAGGGTGCCAAGACCCGCCTGCTGCCGGTCGGCCGGCATGCCGTGGCGGCCCTGCGCGAACTGGCCGCCAGTGGCGATGCCGGCCCCGCCGCGCCGGTGTTCGTCGGCCGCCAGGGCCGGCCCATCAGCGCGCGCGCGGTGCAAAAACGCATGAAACAGCTGGCCCTGCGCCAGGGCATCGGCCGCAACGTGCACCCGCACCTGCTGCGGCACAGCTTCGCCAGCCACCTGCTGGAGTCCTCCGGCGACCTGCGCGCGGTGCAGGAGCTGCTCGGCCACGCCGACATCGGTACCACGCAGATCTACACGCACCTGGATTTCCAGCATCTGGCGCGCGTCTACGACGACGCCCACCCCCGTGCCAAACGCAAGAGGAAAGACGACCCATGAACCCGACCCATCCGCCGCTGGCGTTGCGTCTGGCCACGCGCGACGACGTGCCGTTCCTGGTCGACTGCAACCAGGCCATGGCCCATGAAACCGAGGACAAGCCGCTGGAGCGCGCCACCTTGCGCGCCGGTGTCCGCGGCGTGTTCGGTGACCCCGGACGCGGCTTCTACCTGATCGCGACCCGTGCCGGCGAGGCGGTCGGCTGCCTGCTGGTCACGCGCGAGTGGAGCGACTGGCGCAACGGCCCGTTCTGGTGGATACAGAGCGTCTATGTGATGCCCGCCGCGCGCCGTCAGGGCGTGTTCCGCGCCATGTACGCCGACATCGAGCACCGTGCCCGCGAAGCCGGCGCCGTCGGCCTGCGCCTGTACGTGGAACAGGAAAACACCCGCGCCCGGCAGACCTACGAAAACCTCGGCATGCAGCGCTGCCGGTACCACATGTACGAGCAATCATTTGCCTGAAGGCCGCGGGGGCGGGCCATCCAGTGACTGGACGCTTCGATGGCGGCCACGGCCCGTGGCCGCGATGCTTCCGCCGCAGCCGGATCAGTGCGTGGTGGCGGTC
The DNA here is from genome assembly GCA_964570295.1 of uncultured Rhodanobacteraceae bacterium. Classification (GTDB taxonomy): domain Bacteria; phylum Pseudomonadota; class Gammaproteobacteria; order Xanthomonadales; family Rhodanobacteraceae; genus Oleiagrimonas. The sequence goes on along the minus strand of CAZMXV010000060.1, from coordinate 8,298 downwards.
GGCACCGTCAGGTGGCCGGCGGCGTCCAGATGCACGTGGCCGAGGTAGTCGGGTTCGGCGTCGCAGGACCAGGCGTCGGCAAGCTGGCGGCGGATACGGCCGAGATCCGGCGACAGCGGCCACGCGTTGGCCAGCATGCGGACCTGGTTGTCGCGGCGCTGCGCCACGCTCAGGGCCACCACGCCCAGGCCGGGAGCCTCGTGCGCGTACAGGCGGGCCGGCCCCAAGGCCGGGTCGGGCTCGGCCAGCGATTCGGTGACGCAGGCATCGCCGCTGTCGCAGCGCCCCGATTCGAAAGCCAGCGGCACATGGTGGGCCGCCAGCAGCGCGGCGTACTGGCGCAACTCGAACACGATGCCGGCCAGTTCGTGGGCCCGGGCGTCGCCCCCTTCACCGACGCGGCCGGCCAGCCACTGGCCCGGTGTCTGCGCGATGGCGCGACCGTCGGCCTGGCGCCAGGCCAGGCCATGCGCGCTGAGCACGCGCTCCTCGCGGTCCGGGCTCAGCAGGGCGGCTTCGACCAGCTGCCACAGTGTGGCCAGGTTGACGTGTTCGTAGTGCACGCACACCAGCGCCATCAGGTCGTGACGGCTGAAATAGCGCGCGTGCTCCAGTTGCACGCCCAGGTGGCGCATCAGGCAGTCGGCGGTGTGCGTGCCGGTTTCGCCGCGGCCCACCAGCTCGACCTCCATCGCCGGGCCCAGGGTTTCGGCCAGTTGCGGGTTCACCATGATCGTCCACGGCAGCAGGCGCAGGGCACCCCCGGCCAACGCCGGGTCGGGCACCAGCGGCTTGGCCGGCATGTGGCCGTCACGTGCGCCGAAGGCCAGCACGCCGCCCTCCAGGCGGGCTGCCAGTCCGTCCAGGGTGGTGAAGACCGGGAAGCCGGGGCGCAACAGTTCGGTGCTGTCGAAATGCGCGCCGGCCACGACCAGCTTGCCTTCCTCGACGCCGGGCAGGAGCCCGCGCAGGTCGTCGGCCATGAAACCGGCCAGGACCTCGGCCTCGTCGCGCTCCAGGGAGAGGCGCTGCGGCTGCTCGCCCGGTGCCAGCTCCAGCGCCAGCACGCCGGGGCAACTGACCAGATCGTCGGATTGCATGCGCGGTGTCCGTGACAAAACGCGTCGATTCTAGCATTGCCGCCGGCGCCGGCCCTGATCTGGCTCAGGGCCGGGGGTCCGCACCCGGGCGTGCGGCGTCTCCCTTTCTTCATGGTGCGTGGCGCGGTAGCCTTGACAGGCAACGGGCCGGGTCGTCGCAGACGCGGTCGGCCGGCGCGCCGATGAATGGGCATTCAGCGGTCGTGCCGCATCATTTGGAGTTCTTGCATAGGGTTGTCGGCAACGATGGAAACAAAGTCCAGGCGCGTGGCGGTCATCGGCGGCATCCGCATTCCGTTCTGCAGGCACAACACCGCCTACGCCGAGGTCGGCAACTTCGGGATGTCGGTGAAAGTGCTGGGGTCGCTGGTCGAGCGTTACCGCCTGCACGGTCTGGAGCTGGGCGAAGTGGCCCTGGGCGCGGTGATCAAGCAGGTGTCGGACTGGAACCTGGCGCGCGAGGCGTTGCTGAGCTCCGGGCTCAGTCCGACCACGCCCGGCATCACCACGGCGCGTGCTTGCGGCACCTCGCTGGACAACGCCATCATCGTCGCCAACAAGATCGCCACCGGCCAGATCGAGGCCGGCATCGCCGGCGGCAGCGATACCACCAGCGACGTGCCCATCGGCTACAGCCGCCGTCTGCGCAGGCGCCTGCTGGAGGCCAGCCGCGCCCGTACCCTGGGCCAGCGCGTGAAAGCCGTGACCCGCGGCTTCTCGCTGCGTGAACTGAAGCCCGCGGTACCCGGCGTGGCCGAGCCGCGCACCGGCAAATCCATGGGCGACCATTGCGAGCTGATGGCGAAGCAGTGGCACATCGGCCGCGAGGAACAGGACCGCTTCGCCCTGGCCAGCCACCAGAAGCTGGCGGCGGCCTACGAGGCCGGATTCTTCGAGGATCTCGTGGTGCCGTTCCGCAACGTGTCGCGCGACAACGTGTTGCGTGCCGACACCACGCTGGAGAAGCTGGCCGCGTTGAAGCCCGCCTTTGACAAGACGTCCGGTCACGGCACCCTCACCGCCGGCAACTCCTCGGCGCTTTCCGACGGCGCGGCCTGCGTGTTGCTGGCCAGCGAGGCGTGGGTCGAGAAACAGGGCCTGCCGGTCATGGCGTGGCTTACCCACGCGCAGGTGGCGGCGGTGGATTTCGTGCACGGCGAGGGCCTGCTGATGGCGCCGACCATCGCCGTGCCGCGCATGCTCGATGCCGCCGGCCTGAGCCTGCAGGACTTCGATTTCTATGAAATCCACGAGGCCTTCGCGGCGCAGGTGCTGTGCACGCTGCGCGCGTGGGAATCGGCCGACTACTGCCGCGAGCGTCTGGGGCGTGACGCGCCGCTGGGATCCATCGACCCGGCCCGCCTCAACGTGCACGGCTCCAGCCTGGCGGTGGGGCATCCGTTTGCCGCCACCGGCGCGCGCCTGGTCGCGACGCTGGCCCGGCTGCTGGAACAGAAGGGTTCGGGGCGTGGCCTGATTTCCATCTGCACGGCCGGTGGCATGGGCGTGACGGCCATTCTGGAACGTCCCTGAGTCCGGCGCGGGACACTTGGCCATGCCGCGGTTTCGCACCATCGTGATCGCCTGCTTCGTGGTGGTGGCCGGTGCCGTGGGCATGAGCCTGTGGATGAGCGCGTGGCCGCGCATGCACGACCGCGCCACCGAGGCCGCCGTGGCGGCACGCCACGAAGCCGCGCCGAAACCGAAACACGTGGCACCGGCGGCGAAGCGACGCGTACCGGCGAGGGCGCCGGCAGCGGCAGCGGTGGAACCGGCGCGGGCGGCCGCACCGCCGTCGCCCGTGCACTCGCCGTCGCCGCCCTACCCCATGGTCGCGTTGCGCGAGCAGCAGGGTGGCGTGGTGGTCCTGCGCGTCAGCGTGGACGGCACGGGCGCGGTCACGGCCGTCGACGTGGCCCGTTCCAGCGGCCATGCCGCGCTGGATGCTTCGGCGCGCGACACCATGCGCGAGTGGCGCTTCGAGCCGCCGGCCGGGCATGCGCCGACGACGTTCGATTATCCGGTCCGTTTCCGCATCGGCGATCCGTGAGGGCGAACCGGCGGTGCCGGGCCTTCACAGCACGCCGTCCAGCCCGAAGCCGAAGCCGGTGACCAGCCGCGTGTAGATGGTCTTGAACGGCAGCGCCACGCCGGGGAAGTCGCCCACCGGCCGGTAGCACTGGTAGAAGTCCGGGGATGCGGGCGCCAGGGGCTTGCAGCCGGGCTCGAGCTCGTAGCTGGTGGCATAGCGGAACGGCCACAGGTCGAACCAGGGCAGATGCTCGGAGACGGTGCCGATGATCTGGCTGATGTCGCTGATGATGGGAATGGTCTTGCGCCGCGGCGCGATGGTCCAGGCGTTCTTCGGCTGGGTATCGCGCAGGATCTCGCTGCGCAGGGCGGTGGCGAAGTCGCGGTCGTAGACGATGATGCCCGACTCGGTGTTGTAGTGGTCCGAGCGCGGGTCGAAATTGTGCGTGCCGACCATGGCGAAGCGATCGTCGACCACGATGGACTTGGCGTGCAGGCCGATGCGCACGCCCTCGGTGGTCAGCGGCGCGGGCCGGGCGCGCGGGCCGCGGCGGAGCCTGTAGTTGTCCACGTGGTGGGTGTCGAAACCGTCGTCGGGCGCGATGGCGGCGTCGCGCGCGAGGCGCGGGCCGTCGCCGGGGGGCAGCAGCGGTGGCGCGATCGAGATGGCGGCATCGGCGGGGTGCGGCTTCAGCTCGTAGATCTCGAAGCCGAAGTCCCGCAGGTAGCGCTTCTTGTGCTTGTAGGACATGGCGTAGGAGAAGAAGGCATCGGTGGAAGCCAGCGAGTTGGTGGATACGATCACGCGCGGTGGCCGGTCCCGCTCCTGCAGCAGCTCGAAAATGCCCTGGGCGCGCTTGCTGAGCACCAGGTAGGGCGTCTGCAGCACGATCTGTTTCCGGGCGCCGGCCACCATGCGCATGATGTGCAGGGTGAATTCGTGGGCCTCCCGGCGCCGCGGCTGGTCGGTCTTGGCCGGCAGGTCGGAAAAGTAGTCCACCTTGCCCACGCGCATGCTGTGCGACAGGATGTGCCGTCTTGTCCAGGCCGGGTCGTCGGCGTGGCGCCGCAGCCGGGCCACGCGCGCCTGGCGTTCGTAGGGAGGCGGGATCCAGCCCGGCGCGTCGGGGCCGTCGGCCAGCAGCCGGCGGTTGACGTCGCGCAGTGCCACCAGGCGACGGCTGCGCGGGTGGTTCCAGAACAGATCGAAGGTGGCGGCCATGTCGCGCGCGGCCGGTCCGGCCACCAGCACGTCGCGGTCGCGGTAGTCGAATGCCGGGTCCCAGCCGAAATAGCGGTCCTCGTAGTTGCGTCCGCCGGTGATGCCGACCATGTCGTCGACCAGCAGCAGCTTGTTGTGCATGCGCTGGTTGAAGCGCGAGAAGCAGCACACGATGCCGGCGCCGAATTCCAGCGCGGAGGTATGCGCCTTGTTGAAGGTGGGATTGTAGAGCCGGATCGACAGGTTGGGGCTGGTGCGTGCCAGCGTGGCCAGCTGCTCGACGTCGGAAAAGGAAAACAGCTGGTCGGCCAGCACGCGAACCCGGACCCCGCGCCGGGCCGCGCCGACCAGGGCGTTGAGCATCAGGTCGCCGACGTCGTCGTGGCTCCAGATATAGGTCTGCAGGTCGATCGACCTGCGTGCCGAATGGATGAGGTTGATGCGCGCGGCCAGCGCGTTCTCGGCATGATCGAGCAGGGTCACGAAATGCACCGGATGTCCCGGCCGGGACGCGGACATGGCCTCGCGGGCCTGCGCCAGCAGCGGCGAATCCTGGGCGCAGTGGTCGGGGCGCGTGCAGGCGGAGGTCGCCGGGCGGGCGGCGGCGACCACGGCCTCGGCCTTGCGTATGCGTTGTTGCGACAGGGTGCAGCCGGACAGGACGAGCAACGCCGCCGCCACGAGCAACACCCGCGTCAAGCAGCGGGAGCCGGATGCAGACATGCCGGCCATGATATCGGCTGGCACCGTTTCCTGCCCTGTCCGGGAACGTCCGTGACGATGGCGGTGAGGCTTCTTCAGGGCGTGTGGAAAGCCAGCAGGCGACCGTTGCCGGGCTCCAGCGGCCCGTCCAGGCGGATCCAGGCCAGCGCCGCGGCGGGCATGCCGCGATAGCCTCCGGAGCGGCCTTCGCACAGCAGCGCCAGCAGGCGCTCCGTGCCCGGGTTGTGTCCGACCAGCAGCACCCGTCCGAGGCCGGGGTCCTGGCGGTCGAGCAGGGCCAGCAGCTGGCCCGGCGAGGCTTCGTAGATGTCATCCACGTAGTCCACCGGGATGCCGGCCCGGGGCCAGGTGGCGGTGAGGCGGGTCACGGTCGAGCGCGTACGCGCGGCCGGCGAGCACAGGATGCGGTCGGGCAGCGCCTCGCGGGCCAGCAGCCACTGGCCGGTGGCGTGGGCCTGGGCCTCCCCGTGGTCACTGAGGATGCGTTCGAGGTCGGTGCCGCCGGGCGGGGCCGGCTCGGCTTCGGCGTGGCGCAGGATCAGCAGTTCGTGCATGGTTTCAGGCCTTGGCGTGGCGCGACAGCCAGCGCGTGACGCGTTGCCAGTCGCGCTGGTGGCTGCGCACGTATTCGGAGTGGTAGTCGAAGATGCCCTTGCCCAGCCCGGCCAGAACCACGTAGGCCTGACTGTCGCGGATGCTGCCGCAGACCGGGAACCGCAGCTGGCGCAATTCGGCCAGGGCCTCCTGGCTGGCCCGGGTCCAGGGTTTGAGGCGGTTGGCGACCAGCCCCACCGGAAGCTTGCCGCGCCGGACGCGCGCCATCGTGCCCAGGCGCTCGGTGAAGGTCACGCCGGCATCGAAGTCGAAGATCGAGGGGAGTACCGGCACCAGCACGGCATCAGCGCGCGCCAGGAGCGGTTCGAGCATGCGGTCTTGGATGCCGGCGGGGCTGTCGATGAGCAGCACGTCGGTATCCGGCGGCACCTGGTCGAAAGTGCTCTGGCGCGGGCCGGACAGGGCCAGCACGCCGGGCGAGGTGGCCGGCCGGCGCGCGCACCAGTGCCAGGAGGACTGCTGTGGATCGGCGTCCACCACGGTCACGTGGCGCCCCCTGTCGGCATGCATGGCGGCAAGATTGGTTACCAGCGTACTCTTGCCGCAGCCCCCCTTGCTGCTTGCCACAAGCACCGTCTGCATCGGTTTCTCCCGCGCGGAACCCCCCACAGGTTACAAGGCTGGACGGCGCGTGCAAGTGGAATCACGAATCGGCGGCGGCATCCTTGTGGCCGTCCGGTTCCCAGTTGGCGGGGGCGTGGCGCGGAATGTCCGATTCGCGCAGGGCGGCGAGGATCAGGCTCATGCGCGTGCCGCCGTTGGCGGCCAGCTTCAGCAGGCGTGTGGCCACCTTGCCGTCGCGCTGGGTTTCGAGGGTGAGGCGGCCGAAATTCTGCACCTGCCAGGTCAGGTCGCGGCGCTGCTCGACGGCTTTCCGGCGTGCGGCTTCGTCTCCGGAGAGCGTGGCCTGGAGGTGCAGGCCCAGCGAGCGGGCCAGCGGCGAGCTGCCCCAGACCAGGGTCTTGGCCAGCTGCAGGCACTGCCCGCGCACGTCCGCGTCGTCCTCGTGCTTTTTGCACAGGGCGGCCGTGGCCTGGAAGCCCGGCATGGGCTGGAAGCTGGTCAGGCCGAACACCAGCAGGGCGCGGATGCCGGCGGCACTGCTGGCGGGGCCATGGTCGCGATACAGCTCGGGCGGCGGCGGCAGCGTGGCCGAGGCCCTGGTCAGGGCCTGCAGGCTGACTCCGTCGTAGTCGTCGAAGGTCTTGGCCTCGGCGGCGCGGGCCAGGGCCGCGAGCGCGGCGTCATCGTCGCGTGCGTGGGCTGCCTGGCCCAGCACCATCAGCCATACGGCGGCATTGTCCGGGGCCTTTTCCTTCAGTGCATCGAGGGCGTCGGTGTTGGGGCAGGCGCCGGCTTCGGCGTCGCAGTCGACCAGTTGCGCCCAGTACACGCCCGGACCGGCGTCATCGGCCTTGGCCGCGCGCGTGATCAGGCTGTGGAAGCCGACGTAGTCCGGTGCCTCGGGCAGGGTGCGCGAGAGCAGGGCCGCGCCCAGCAGCGGCCGGGCCTCGCTGCGCAGCACCAGCACGTTGACCAGGTCGCGCTGGAACCGGGTCATCGCCGAACCGGCCTGCTTGCCGGACGCGGACGGCGGCGCGGCGGCCAGTGCCGGAGCGGTGGCCAGGGTGAGCAGCAGGGTGAAAACGGTGAGTCGACGCATGGGCTTCTCCGGGTCGGCACGGTACTGAAACGTTCCGAGCATAACGGGCCCGGGTGAAGGCGGCCTGAGTTGCGTGGCGCATCCGCGGCGGGTCCGGGGGGTGGCTTGTTACACTGGGTGGACCTGGCCCGCGGCAGGGGGTTGCGACGATGGATGCCTGGTCCCTTCCCTGTCACTCGTGGAGCGTTTCGTCATGCAAGCCATCCTGCCCCCGTCCGCCGCAGGCGTCGCGATCATCATCGGCTGGATCAGCCTGGCACTGGTCAATGCCGGCCTGGCCCAGGGCAAGTTGCGCCGGGGCTGGCCGTGGTTCCTGCTGTCGCTGCCATTCGGGCCGCTGGCCACGCTGGCCCTGGTGCTGGCGCCCCGGGCGCGCAAGACGCTGTTTTGAGCCGTTTCCGTGCTGCCGGCCGGCGATATTCCGGGGGACTCAGTCGCCCAGGGCCTGGCGCATGAATTCGGGCAGTGCCAGTGCGCCCTTGTGGATATCCACGTTGTAGTAGCGCGTGGCGAAACCCTTGGTGGCGGCGCCGCGTTCGCGGAAGTCGGCCAGGTCGCCGCCCTTGCGCGCCATGGTGCAGCTCCACCAGCCGGTGGGGTAGCACGGCTGCGGGAACGGCAGCGTGCGCACGGCCTGGAAGCCGGCGGTGCGCATGGCCGCGCGCATGGACTTGATCAGTTCCAGGTGCGCCAGCGGTGATTCGGACTGCTGCACAAGGATGCCGCCATGGCGCAGCGCCTTGTGGCAACTGGCGTAGAAGGCGGCGTTGAACAGGCCTTCGGCGGGGCCGACGGGGTCGGTGGAATCGACGATCACCAAGTCCACGCTGTCCGCTTCCCGCTCGGCCATGTACTTGATGCCGTCGTCGAACAGGAGCTCGGCGCGCGCGTCGCCGTTGGCTTCGCACAGTTCCGGGAAATACGTTTCGGCCAGGCGGGTGAAG
>CAZMXV010000059.1:0-14237 GCA_964570295.1 uncultured Rhodanobacteraceae bacterium | reverse complement strand
CCTGGCGCTGCGAGTCGTTGAAGTAGGCCGGCACGGTGATGACCGCCTGCGTGACTTCCTCGCCGAGGAAATCCTCGGCGGTCTTCTTCATCTTCATCAGCACTTTGGCGGACACTTCCTGCGGCGCCATTTTCTTGTCATCGGAAGTGGCCACCCAGGCGTCGCCGTTGTCGTGCTCGAGGATCTTGTAGGACACCATGCCCACGTCCTTCTGCACCTCGGCATCGCCGAACTTGCGACCGATCAGGCGCTTGACGGCGTAGAAGGTGTTGGCCGGATTGGTCACGGCCTGGCGCTTGGCCGAAGCGCCGACGAGCACCTCGCCATCCTTGCTGAAGGCGACGATGGAGGGCGTGGTGCGATCACCCTCGGCGTTCTCGATGACGCGGGCCGAAGTGCCCTCCATCACCGCAACGCACGAGTTGGTGGTGCCCAGGTCGATTCCGATGATTTTTCCCATGGTTGTCTGCTCCGAAATGTGTCGCGGCCCCCGCGGCCGCTGCTGTCTTTTCAAATGGGGGGAAGTCGATGCGATTCAAGGTGGAGACGGGCGATTCACGCGCCGGGGGATTTCGCCACCATCACCAGGGCCGGCCTGAGGAGGCGGTCGTTGAGCACGTAGCCCTTCTGCATCACCGTGACCACGGTGTCGGGTTCATGCTCGTCGGTCGGAACCACGCTCATGGCCTGATGCAACTCCGGGTCGAACGGCTGGCCAACCGGGTCGATCGCTTTCAGGCCATGATCCGAAACCACCTTGTCCAGCGATTTCAGGGTCAGCTGCATGCCCTCGCGCAGCGCGGCCGCATTGTCGGTTTCGGCCGCAAGGCCGTGCTCGAGGTTGTCGCACACGGTCAGCAGTTCGCGCAGCAGGCCTTCGTTGGCGAAACGCCGTGCCTGCTCCAGCTCACGCTGCAGGCGGCGGCGCTGGTTTTCGATGTCGGCACGCTCGCGCAGCATGGTGTCCTTCAAGTCGGCAATGGTCTTCTCGGCATCGCCAAGCTGCCTGGACAAGGTCTCGATCTCGACCGCGGAAGTATGGCCGCCAGTGGCGGCCTGTTCGGCGGAAACCTGTTCGGGCGTATCGGGTCGGGTGTCTTCCATCATGGCTCCAGACGTCGGCAAAGGGCCGGCCAGGCATGGCCGACCGGTCGGAAACGCGGATTTTCTCCGCCTCTGCAGGCGGTAATAGGGGCTTGTGCGCGTGATTCAAGGTGGAGAGGGGAAATTTGGGATTCGGGGCCCGGGACCCGGGATCCGCATTTCAGGGTGGTTCATGGCAACCATCGGCCGCCCGGCTTCGGCATGGCAGCGGAAAGCCAAGGCGGGGCCTCAGCATCGACGGCGGGTCGAGGCTAGCGCGTGGCGGCGCGTGTCAGGGCGTCGCCCAGCAGGCCCGCCGTGGCTTGCACCACCGGAATCACGCGTTCGTAGGCCATGCGCGTGGGACCGATCACGCCGACGGAGCCCAGTACCCGGCCATGGGCGCCGTAGGAGGCAGTCACCACCGAACAGCCTTCCAGGGCCGCATAGCCGGATTCCTCGCCAATGAACAGCTGCACGCCTTGGGCCTTGGCGCACATTTCCATCAACTGCAGCATCTCGCGCTTGCGCTGGAATGCCTCGAACAGTTCGCGCAACCGCCCGATGTCGGCCATTTCCTCATAGTCCATGAGGTTGGTCTGCCCGCTGACCAGTACGTCGCCGCCGTCGCCCTGCGGCGCGAACGAGGCCGACGCCAGTTCCACCACCGAGCTCAGGCTGCGGTTGAGTTCGCTGCCGGCCTCGCGCAACTCGTCCAGCAGCTGGGTCCGGATGCTGGCCAGGCGCAGGCCGGCGAAATGGCTGTTGAGGTAGTTGGCGGCTTTCTCGAGCGTGGAAGCCGACAGCGGGCTGCCGAGCTGGACCACCCGGTTCTGCACCTGATTGTCGGCAAACACCAGGATCACCAGCACGCGGGCATCGGGAAGGGCCACGAAGTCGATGTGGCGGAGCGGGAAGTCGCCCTGCCCCGGCACCGTCACCACCCCGACAAAACGGGTTACCGCCGACAGCAGGCTGGACGTGCTGCTCACGATGTCGCGCGCCGTGCCCGACACGCCGGAAAGGCTGCATCGCAGATGCTCGACATCCTGCTCGGAAAGCGGTTTCAGCTCGACCAGGCTGTCCACGAACAGGCGCAATCCCTGCGGCGTGGGAATGCGCCCGGCCGAGGTGTGCGGCGAGGTCACCAGCCCGATCTCCTCCAGATCGGCCATGATGTTGCGGATGGTCGCCGGACTGACGTGAAGCCCCGAAGACCTGGCCAGCGTACGCGAACCGACCGGCTCGCCATCGGCCAGGTACTGCGCGATCAGCGACCGCAACAGGCTGCGGGCTCGCTGGTCGATATCGGGATTGAAGGGCTTGCTCATGGTCGAACCGGATACCTCCTGTTCCATCAATAGTGCCAGACACGGCCAGATGCAAGGGACTCCCGCGCAACTCGGGGCAGGCGTCCGTTATCATCCGCCCATTGCCATACCATCCGACCCTAGCCTGGCCATGCTCACCACGCTGTCCGTTCGCCATTTCGCCGTCGTCGAGGAAGTCGAGGTCGACTTTCGCTCCGGCCTGACCGTGGTCACCGGTGAAACCGGTGCCGGCAAGTCGCTGCTGGTGGACGCACTGATGCTGCTGTCCGGCGCGCGCGCCGACACCGGCATGATCCGTGCCGGCGCCGGACGCGCCGAACTGCACGCCAGCTTCGATCTTGAACACCTGGAATCCGCGCGCCGCTGGCTGGAGGAGCAGGAACTGGACGACGGCGATACCTGCCAACTGCGTCGGGTACTGAAAAGCGACGGGCGCTCGCGGGCCTGGATCAACGGGCGCAGCGCCACCATCGCCCAGCTGTCCGAGCTGGCGCCGCTGATGCTGGAGGTCCACGGTCAGCACGAGCACCAGGCCCTGCTCTCGCGTCAGCATCAGTTGGGGCTCCTGGATGCCTTTGCCGGGCACGCCGACGTACTCGATGCCATCCGCGCCTGTGCCACCCGCTGGCGCGAGGTCGGCACCCGCCAGCGGGCCCTGGCCGGCGGCGGGGACCCACAGGAAAAAATCGAACTGCTGCGCCACGAACTGGACCAGTTGCAGCAATGGGCGCTGGAGCCGGAGGCGCTGGCCGAACTGGAAAGCGAGCACAGGCGCCTGGCCAATGCCGACCGCCTCCTGGAAGGCTGCCAGGGTTTGCTGGCACTGCTCGATGCGGGCGGAGACGGCGACATGGCCCTGGACGCGATGCTGTCGCGCACGCAGACCGAGCTGGAACGGCTGACCGCGCTGGACAGCCGCCTGCAGCCGGCCCTGGACCTGGTGTCGGCCGCGGGCATCCAGCTCGGTGAAGCCGGCGACGCCCTCAACCATTACGCACAGGACCTGGACATGGATCCGGCCCGCTATGCGGAGGCCGACGCCCACCTGTCACACCTGCACGAATTGTCGCGTCGGCACCGCGTCGCTCCGGAGGCGCTGAAGGCCACGGCTGCGGAAATCCGCTCCGAACTGGACGAACTGGAAAATGCCGGCGCCACGCTGGAAAAACTGGCCGCCGAGCGCGAGCGCCTGGCTGTCGAATACGCCACCCTGGCCGACAAGCTGGGCGAGGCACGTCGCCGGGCCGCCGACGCACTGGGCCGCAAGGTGACCGGCCTGATGCAGGAACTGGGCATGCGCGGCGGCCGCTTCGAGATCCGGCTCGATCCGCGCGACCGGGACGATCCCGACCCGCAGGGCCGCGAGCGGGCCGAGTTCCTGGTCAGCGCCAACCCCGGCCAGCCTCCGCGAGCCCTGCGCAAGGTCGCCTCCGGCGGCGAACTGGCACGCATCGGCCTGGCCATCGAGGTCGCCGCCCTGGGTGCCGACGAAGTCGGCACCATGGTCTTCGACGAGGTCGATACCGGTATCGGCGGTGCCGTCGCCGAAGTTGTCGGCCAGAAGCTGCGGGCGCTCGGCACGCACTGCCAGGTCCTGTGCGTCACCCATCTGGCGCAGGTGGCGGCACAGGGCCATGCCCACCTCAAGGTCAGCAAACACAACGACGGCGCACATACCACGACGGTGCTGGCCACCCTGGACGACGCGGCCCGCGGCGAGGAGCTGGCACGCATGCTGGGCGGCATCGACATCACGCCCGAGACGCGCGCCCACGCGCGCAAGATGCTGGAACTGGCACAAGGCTGACGACCCGCTCCGCGGGTCTCTACACCGTCGTCCGGCCCCCGCCGCGGGTGGCGCGGCGAGGCTAGCGCGAGCGGTCGAAACGCCGCAACTGCAGTGCTTCGGCGAGATGCTCCCGGCCGACACAGGCGGGAGAGGCGTCCAGGTCCGCGATGGTGCGGGCCACGCGCAGGATGCGGTGGTAGGAACGCGCCGACAGCTTGAGCTGCTCGAGGGCCCGCTCGAACCAGCCCCGCTCGCGCGGCCCCAGGGCGCAAGCGCACTCCAGATCCCGCGTGGACAGCTCGGCGTTGGGAATACCGCTGCGGATCAGGGCCTGCTGCCGCGCCGCGGCTACACGCTCGCGCACCACCGCACTGGACTCGGGCGTGCTCTCCCCTCCGCCCGTCAGTTCCGACAACGGCACACGCGGCACCTCGACACTGAGGTCGATACGGTCCAGCAGCGGCCCCGAAATGCGCGCACGGTAACGTGCGATCTGGTCGGGCGTGCAACGGCAACTTCCGTCGGGATCCCCCGCGTATCCGCAAGGACACGGATTCATGGCCGCCACCAGCTGGAAACGCGCCGGGTAGCAGGCCTTGCGCAAGGCCCTGGAGATGACAATCTCCCCCGATTCCAGCGGCTCGCGCAATACCTCGAGCACGTGGCGGCTGAACTCGGGCAGTTCGTCCAGGAACAGCACCCCGTGGTGGGCCAGGGAGATTTCGCCCGGCTGCGGCTGCGATCCTCCACCGACCAGGGCCACCGCGGACGAAGTGTGGTGGGGTGCACGAAAGGGCCGCTCGCGCCAACGGGTCAGATCCACCGGCATGCCCGCCACCGATCGCACGGCGCACGATTCCAGCGCCTCGCTTTCGCCCAGCGGCGGCAGAATACCGGGCAGACGTGCGGCCAGCATGGTCTTGCCCGTGCCGGGCGGGCCCGACAGCAGCAGGTGATGGCCTCCGGCGGCGGCGATTTCCAGCGCCCGCCGGGCCTGCAACTGACCGCGCACGTCGGCCAGGTCCAGGCCGACATGGGCGATGCTTTCGTCCTGCACCGGCTCCGGTCCCTGCAGTTCGCCGCCACGCAGCCAGGCACAGACATCGGCCAGGGTGTCGGCCACCAGGATCTCGGCGCCATCCACCAGCGCCGCCTCGGCGGCATTGCCGCGGGGCACGACCACGCAGCGCTTGTGCCGGCGGGCGCGCAACAACGCCGGCAATACGCCGGACACGGGACGCAGCGCGCCGGACAGCGCCAGTTCGCCAAGGAACTCGCAGTTGTCCATGCGCTCCCGCGGCACCTGGCCCGCCGCCGCCAGGATGCCCAGCGCGATGGCCAGGTCGAAACGGCCACCATGCTTGGGCAATTCGGCCGGTGCCAGGTTCACGGTGACGCGCGAGCGCGGGTACTGGAAGGCCGTGTTCTGGATGGCCACGCGCACGCGGTCGCGGGCCTCGCGCACGGCCGCCTCCGGCAGGCCGACGATGGCCGTACCCGGCAGGCCGCCGGACAAATGCACTTCCACCATGACTTGCGGAGCCGTGATGCCCTGCTGGGCACGGCTCAAGGTAACGGCGAGACTCATCGGCCACCTCGTTGTGGCCGCCACGCCGCTGCATCGGACAGGGGGAAAGCGTGGCAGGTATGGGGGTAAAACATCATGGACATGTCCCTGTCGCGAAAGCCGGCACGCGGTCACGCCGCACGTGCACTCCCGGCCTGGATGACGCTGCACGGCGACAACGTCAGTTCAGGGCACGACAGGTCTTCCGGAACGTTCCGAAAAACAAGGCCGCTTCCGGCCCCTCGGGGTGAGGTGACAGGCCGGAAGCGGCACTCCCGGGAGAGATTGACCGTGCCTTGCCGGCACGCTGGAAGCCATGCGGATACCGGTGTCTCAGTTCCCGGCTTCCAGTTCAGCGAGGCGCTTTTCCAGTTGCGCAAGACGCTCGCGGGTCCGCTCGAGCACCATGCGCTGGACATCGAACTCCTCGCGCGTGACAAGATCGAGGCGACGCAATCCATGCGTCAGGACGTCGCGGAAGTTGGCCTCGAGATCCTCTCGTGCCTGCGCCACTCCGGGCGGCACCAACCGGGCGAGTCGCTGCGCAAGTTGGTCAATGGATTCAACACCGATCATGGCAGCACCTCGAAATCGTTGGGAACTAGTCTAGGCAGTACGCACCAAGCGTACTATCAGGGGATGGCTTCACGTCGTGTAGGCATTTTCCTACAACCCGTCGCCGGCTTGGGAACCATCGCGTCCCCCCGTTCAGGTTCCAGTGCGTGGAACCCCTCCCGACATGCCCGAGGCGCGTGGCTATATAGTGAGTATTCCCGTCATTGAAGTTCCGTCATGAAACTGGTCACCGCCATCATCAAGCCCTTCAAGCTGGACGACGTGCGCGAAGCGCTGGCCGATATCGACGTGCAAGGCATCACCGTGACCGAGGTCAAGGGCTTCGGCCGCCAGAAGGGCCACACCGAGCTGTACCGCGGCGCCGAATACGTGGTCGACTTCCTGCCCAAGATCAAGCTGGAAATCGCCCTGCCCGACGATTTGCTGGAGCGCGCCCTGGAAGCCATCCAGCAGTCGGCACGCACCGGCAAGATCGGCGACGGCAAGATCTTCGTCAGTTCGCTGGACCAGGTGATCCGCATCCGGACCGGCGAACTGGACGTGGATGCGCTCTGAGGCCCCCGCGCCACGGGCCCGCCCCCGGAAACGGGCCGGCCATCATTTCATGACGGTGTTTTCCGGTGCTATGGTGCAATGACTTTTCGCCACTCCGACCGGATACCGCATGGGCTGCCTTCCGATCATCGTCCTTTTCATCCTGGGTTCCGCCCTGGGCTGGTGGCTGGGTGGTGAAACGGGGGCGGTGTGGGGAGCGGGCATCGGCCTGGCGATCGGTATTGTTTCGGGCTTTTTGCTGGTGGTGATCCTGCGCCGCGCGCATACCGACACCCGCACAGACGACCACTGACGACACCGCGGCAGGCGACGTTTCCGGCTCGGCCATGCCATACTCGGAACCACGTTTTTCCGAGGAACCCACACCATGCGACTGCTGCCCGCCGCCGCGCTTGCCGCGCTCGTGCTGCCTCTGGCCGCCCACGCCGCCGACCCCCACTCCTATGCCCAGCCGGACAAGGTCGTCGTCACCCACATCGACATGGACCTGGCGCTGGATTTCAAGCAGAAAACGCTGAGCGGCGACGCCACGCTGAGCCTGCGCTGGAAGGACGCGGACGCCAAAAACCTCGTGCTCGACACCTCCGAGCTCGACATCCGCAAGGTGCAGGCCGTGGACGAGGATGGCAGTACGCACACCCTGGAATACAGCCTGGCCGACGCCGTGCCGCAGATGGGCAGCAAGCTCACCATCGTCGCGCCCCGGCACCCGCAGCACGTACGCATCACCTACGCCTCGGCACCGACCGCATCCGGCCTGCAATGGCTGACACCCGAGGAAACGGCGGACAAGACCCATCCGTTCATGTTCTCGCAGGCCGAGTCCACGCATGCGCGCTCGTTCATCCCGCTGCAGGATTCGCCCGCCGTACGCTTCACCTGGACCGCGCACGTCACCGGCCCCCGCGACCTGCGCATCATCATGAGCGCGCCCAACGACGCCGGACACCCGCTGGACGGCGACTTCCGCTTCAAGCAGGAACATCCGGTGCCCTCCTACCTGATGGCGATTGCCGCCGGCAACATCGCCGTGCGCGAAACCGGGCCGCGCAGCGCCGTGTACGCCGAGCCCAGCGTGGTCGAAAAGGCCGCGCACGAGTTCGAGGACACCGAGAAGATGATCGAGACGGCCGAGGGTCTGTACGGTCCCTACCGCTGGGGCCGCTACGACATCCTGGTGCTGCCGCCCTCGTTCCCCTTCGGCGGCATGGAAAACCCCAACATGACCTTCGCCACGCCGACCGCCATTGTCGGCGACAAGTCGCTGGTCTCGCTGATCGCGCACGAACTGGCGCATTCCTGGTCCGGCAACCTGGTCACCGCCGCCACCTGGCGTGACATCTGGCTCAACGAAGGCTTCACCACCTACGTGCAGGGCCGCATCACCGAGGCCCTGTACGGCAAGCGCCAGGCCAACGAGGAAGCCCTGCTGGACATCCAGAGCCTGCGCAAGGGCATCGCCGGCATGCCCGAGAACTCGCAACGCCTGGCGCCGGAGACTCGCGACCGCTCCGCCGACGACGAACTGTCCGACGTGGCCTATGACAAGGGCTCGTGGTTCCTGCGTACCCTGGAGCAGCGTTTCGGCCGCGCGCATTTTGATGCCTGGTTGAAGAGCTACTTCGACCACTTCCAGTGGCACTCCATCGGCACCGGACAGATGCTGGAATACCTCAAGGCCAACCTCGTCGACAAATACCCCGGCAAGATGGAATGGAGCGAGGTGGAAGCCTGGGTGCACGGCACCGGCATCCCCGAGAACGCACCGGTTCCCGATTCGCCGCGCTTCGACGCCATCGACCAGGAGCGCACCCGCTTCCTTGACGGTTCATTGGCCGCCGACAAGCTGGACGCCAGCAGCTGGAACACCCAGGAATGGATGTACTTCCTGGACGGCCTGCCGGACAAGACCGACCTCGAGCGCATCAAGGCCCTGGATGCCGCCTGGCATCTCACCGGCACGCCCAACGCCGAAATCGGCATGCGCTGGTACCGCCGCGCCATCGTCGCCGGCGACAAGGAAGTATGGAAGGCGGCTGCCGAACACATGGCCCGCATCGGTCGCCTGTACCTGACGATGCCGGTCTACGGTGCGTTCGCGAAAACGCCCGAGGGTCTGGCCTATGCCAGGAAGGTCTATGCCGGAGCCAAGGCCGGTTACCACCCGATGACACAGCGTGCCGTGGAGCGGCTGTTCGAGCACGCCGGGAAAAACCCGTAACCCCGACGTGGCCGGAGCCGACGGCGGAAGGAGACCTCCCGTGCGACCGGCTCCGGCCACACGGGCGGAGAACCACCGTGGCAGCGAAGCTGCCACGGTGGTTCCGATCGGAAATGCCGTTCCCGCCATGTTCCCGCCCCGCGCGCCCTTCCCCGACAGACAACCACGCCATGCCCTCCATCCAGGCCATCCTCACCGACATCGAAGGCACCACCAGCTCCATCCGCTTCGTCAAGGACGTGCTGTTTCCCTACGCGCGCCGCCATCTGCCGGACTTTCTCCACGCCCATGCGCAGGATCCCCGGGTACGTGAATGCCTGGATGAAACAGCGCGGGAAGCAGGCGTGCCCGCCGACAATCTCGACGCCCTGACGCGCACGTTGACGCAATGGATCGACGCCGACCGCAAGGCCACGCCGCTGAAGGCCCTGCAGGGCATGATCTGGAAGGACGGCTACGAAAGCGGCGCCTATCGGGCGCACATGTATCCCGAGGTTGCCGGTGCACTGCGCCGCTGGGCCGGCGCGGGCATGCGCCTGTACGTGTATTCCTCGGGCTCGGTGCCGGCGCAGAAGCTCCTGTTCGGGCACAGCGAGGCCGGCGACCTGACCCCGCTATTTTCCGGTTATTTCGACACGCGCGTGGGCCACAAGCGGGAGGCGGCAGCCTACCGCGCCATCGCCGCGGCCATCGGCCTGCCGGCAGCGCACATCCTGTTCCTGTCCGACGTGGCGGAAGAACTGGACGCGGCCCGCGAAGCCGGCATGCGGACCACGCTGCTGTGCCGTCCGCCACTGGCCTGCCCCGACCACACGGCGCATCCGTGCGTGGCCGACTTCGACGCCATCACGCCGTGACGCAGGACGCCGCTTCCACGCTCAGGGCTTGTCGACAGGTGGAAACGGGATGTCGGGCAAAGGAATGAACTCGCCGTCGTCGTCCACCGGCAGCGGCAGGCGGCCGGCCTTCCAGTCGGCGGCCGCCTCGAGGATCCGCTCGCGGCGCGAGGACACCAGGTTCCACCAGATGTAGCGCTGCCCCAGCGGCTCGCCGCCCAGCAGCATCAGGCGCGACGGCTGCACGGCCCGGACCTCGCGGCTGGCGCCTTTTTCCAGCACGACCAGCTGGTTGCCGTGATAGCGCCGGCCCGCCATCTCGATCTCGCCGCCGGCCACGAACACGGCCCGTTCGGCATGCCCCTCGGGCACGCCGACACGGGCCCCGGCGGCCAGGTCCACGTGCAGGTAGAACAGTGGCGAAAAGGTTTTCGCGGGGCTGGACAGGCCCCAGGCGCTGCCGGCGATCACGCGCCCCTTCACGCCGTCTTCCTCGAACGTGGGCAGGGTGTCGGCGCCGTAGTGGTCGAAGGCGGGATCGCCGTCCTCGTTCTCCGCGGGCAGCGCCACCCAGGCCTGCACGCCCTCGATGCGGCCACCGTGCCTGCGCATGCCGTCGAAGCGTTCGGAGTGGGTGATGCCGCCACCGGCGGTCATCCAGTTGAGCGCACCCGGCTCGATGGCCTGGTGCGCGCCCAGGCTGTCGCGGTGCGTCATCTGTCCTTCGAACAGGTAGGTCACCGTGGACAGGCCGATGTGCGGGTGCGGGCGCACGTCGCGGTTGCCCGGAATCGGGCTCGGCATGTCGACCGGCCCCATGTGGTCCAGGAAGATGAACGGCCCGACCATGCGCTGTGTGCGATGCGGCAACACGCGTCCGACCTCGAACCCCTGGCCCAGGTCGTGGCGGCGCGCGTCAATGACTTTCTCGGCCATGTCATGCCCTCGGTGCGTTTCGTGTCGCCCATGGTAATCCGGCCCCGGCGGTTTTCCGTCATTCCCGCCGGAAACAGGCCGTGCACGGATGGCAACGATCAACGATCGCGTTCAGTGCTGACGATGGCGCAGGCGCTGCACCACATCGGCCAGACCCAGCCCGCGTGCGCGCAGCAGCACCAGAAGGTGGTAAAGCAGGTCCGCGCTTTCGTCCAGCAGCGCCTCGTCATCCTGGGCCACGCCCGCCAGCGCCGTCTCCACGCCCTCTTCCCCCACTTTCTGCGCGATACGTCGCACGCCGGCCTCGAACAGGCGCGTGGTGTAGCTGTCCGCGGGCCGCTCGTGATGGCGGGCGGCAACCAGGCGGTCCAGCTTGTCCAGGAACGCCAGTGCCGGGATCACGTCGCCGTCGCCGAAACAGGTCATCGTGCCGCGGTGGCAGGCCGGGCCTTGCGGATCGGCCTGCAGCAGCAGCGTGTCGCCGTCGCAATCGGCATGCAGGGACTTCAGGTGCAGCCAGTGGCCGGAAGTCTCCCCCTTGGTCCACAGGCGCTGCCTGCTGCGGCTGAAAAAAGTGATCTTGCCGGTAGCCCGCGTGGCTTCCAGCGCCTCGGCATTCATGTAGCCCAGCATCAGCACTTCGCCGCTGTGCCAGTGCTGCACGATGGCCGGCAGCAGCCCGTCGCCCTTGGCCCAGTCCAGTGCATCGACATCATTCATGAGGATATCCGCTCCCGTGCGTCGCCGGTTTCGACCTCGTCCAGGCGCACCGGCAGGCCGTGCCGGGCCAGGTAACGCTTCAATGGACGGATGCCGATGTCGCCGGCATGGAACACGCTGGCCGCCAGCGCCGCATCGACGTCGGCATCGCGGAAGGCGGCGAGAAAGTGCGGCATGCTTCCCGCCCCGCCGGAAGCCACCAGTGGCACCCGGCAGACGGCACGCACCGCGCACAACTGGTCGATGTCGTAGCCGTCGCGCACGCCGTCGGCCCCCATGCAGTTGAGGACGATCTCGCCGGCGCCGCGCGCCTGTACTTCGGCCACCCAGTCCAGCGTGCGCCGCGCCAGGGCCCGCGTGCGTGACGGATCGCCGGTGTACTGGCGCACGCGCCACTCGCCGTCGGCGTCGCGCAGGCTGTCGATGCCCACCACCACGCACTGCACGCCGAAGGCCGCCGCCAGCTCGTCGATCAATGCCGGGCGCTCCAGCGCCGGCGAGTTCACCGATACCTTGTCGGCCCCGGCATGCAGGATGGCCCGGGCATCCTCGACGCGGCGTATGCCACCGGCCACGCAGAAGGGAATGTCGATCTCGCGGGCCACGCGGGTCACCCAGCCCCGGTCCACCGTGCGGCCGTCGGGGCTGGCTCCGATGTCGTAGAACACCAGTTCATCGGCGCCGGCATCGCGGTAGCGGATGGCCAGTTCCACGATGTCGCCAACCACGCGGTGGCCGCGAAAGCGCACGCCCTTGACCACCTTGCCGTCACGTACGTCCAGGCACGGAATGATGCGTCGGCTCAGCATGATGTTTCTTTCCCGTCGTCGGTGACGGCCAGCGCCTCGGCCAGAGGCAGGTGCCCTTCCAGCAAGGCCCGGCCAAGGATGACTCCGGCACTCCCGGTGGCACGCACGGCCCGCACGTCGTCCAGGTTCCGCACGCCGCCGGAAGCCTGTACCCGCCACGCGGGAAACACTTCCCGCAGGTGGGCGTAAAGCGCCAAATTGGGTCCGGCCAAGGTACCGTCACGGTCGATGTCGGTGCACAGCACGTGGCGTGCGCCGGCGGCCACGTAGCGGGGGCCCAGGTCGTCCAGCGACAGGCTCTCCTCGGCCGTCCAGCCGGCACTGGCCAAGCGCCAGGCTCCCTCCCGCCAGCGGGTGTCGAGGGCCAGCGTAATACGCTCCGGCCCGTAGTGCCGCAACCATCCGAGGACGCGCTCCGGCTCGCGCACGGCCAGACTGCCGACCACCACGCGCGCCACGCCGGCGTCGAACAACCGCCGCAGGCCCGTCTCGTCGCGGATACCGCCGCCGGCCTGCACCTGGAGCCCCCGGCCGGCCAGATCCGCGATCACCGCAAGGTTGACCTGCGTGCCCTCGCGGGCGCCGTCGAGGTCGACCACGTGCAGCCAGCGGGCCCCGGCCCGGTGATGGCTTTCGGCCAGTTGCTGGGGCGTGACGGCATAGTCCGTCTGCCGGGCGTAGTCGCCCTGGAACAGGCGCACCACACGCCCGGCGCGCAAGTCGATGGCGGGAATGATGTCGAAAGGTTTCACAGGCTCAGGAAGTTTTTCAGCAGGCGCGCGCCGGTCGTGCCGGAGCGCTCGGGGTGGCATTGCATGCCGCAAAAGTTGTCACGCCGCACCACGGCCGCGAAACGCGCGCCGTGTTCGCTGGAGGCCAGCGTGGCAGCGCCCGCCGGTACCGCGTAGCCGTGCACGAAGTACGCCTGGCGACCCGCGTCGATGCCGTCCAGCAAGGGGTCGTTCCTGTCGACGCGCAGCGCGTTCCAGCCCATGTGGGGGATGCGCACGCCGGCGCTGCCGGCCAGGCGCCCGACCCGACCCGGAATGAGGCCCAGGCATGGCGTGTCGCCCTCTTCCGAGTAGTCGAACAAAAGCTGCATGCCAAGGCAGACACCCAGCACGGGCCGGGTCAGCGCGCGCACGACTTCGTCCAGACCGTTACGGCGCAGGCGCCGCATGCCTTCGGCCGCCGCCCCCACACCAGGCAACACCACATGGCTGGCGGCACGGATGCGTGCGGCGTCGGCCGTCATCGTGGCGTCCACGCCGAGGCGCCGGAAGGCGTACTGGACCGAGCCGATGTTGGCGCCGCCGGCATCGACCAGGACCACGTCCATCACAGCACCCCCTTGGTGCTGGGCAAGGCATCGCCCTCGACGCGGATGGCCTGGCGCAGGCAACGCGCCACCACCTTGAAGCAGGCCTCCACCATGTGATGGGTGTTGTCGCCGCGCACGCGCAAGTGCAGGTTGGCCCCCAGCGACTGGCACAACGAGTGAAAGAAGTGTTCCACCATGTCGGTGGACAGGCCACCGACATGCTCGCGCGGGAAGGTGCCGTCGAGCACGAAATACGCGCGCCCGGACAGGTCCAGCGCCGCCTGTGCCAGGGTTTCGTCCATGGGCAGCGTGAAGCCATGTTTGCCTCGAGCATCCGTTTCTTGTGTGGGCGGGCCGTCTGGCGTGAAACCGTACCGGCCGATGCCGCGCTTGTCGCCCAGTGCCTGGCGCAAGGCCTGGCCCAGCGCCAGCGCGCAATCCTCCACGCTGTGGTGCTCGTCCACCTCCAGATCGCCGCGGCAGCGCAGTGTCA
>CAZMXV010000058.1:0-14347 GCA_964570295.1 uncultured Rhodanobacteraceae bacterium | reverse complement strand
TCGCCCTGCGCCACCACCTTGCCGTTGGCGATCAGGTAGATGTGGTCGGCCACCTGCTTGATGGCTTCCAGCTCGTGCGCCACCAGCACGCTGGTAATGCCCAGCGTGCCGTTGAGGGTACGGATCAGCTTCAGCACCTGGGCCAGGGCAATGGGGTCCAGCCCCACGAACGGCTCGTCGTACAGGATGAGCATGGGGTCGAACACGATCGCGCGCGCCAGGGCCACGCGCCGGGCCATGCCGCCGGAAAGCTCGGCCGGCATCAGCGGCGCCGCGCCGCGCAACCCCACTGCCTGCAGCTTGGTCAGCACGATGTTGCGAATCAATTCCTCCGGCAGCTTCGTGTGCTGGCGCAGCGGGAAGGCGACGTTCTCGAACACGCTGAAGTCGGTCAGCAGCGCCGAGTTCTGAAACAGGTAGCCGATGCGTTCGCGCAGCTTGAACAGGTCCTCGCGCGCGAGCTTCGCCACGTCCTGCCCGTCCACCTCGAGGCTGCCGGCGTCGGCACGCATCTGCCCGGTGACGTGCTTCAGCAGCGTGGTCTTGCCGGTGCCGCTGGGACCCATGATGGCGGTCACCTTGCCGCGCGGAATATCCAGGTCGAGCCCGTCGAACACGGCGCGGCCGCCGAGGCGCGTGGTCAGTCCACGCACCCGGACCAGGGGAGCATCGCTGGAAGCTGCAGTCGTGACGTTCATGAAGCGCCTAAGGTAGCTGGAAACCCGGTCTTTGGAAACCGCACGGTACAGGATTCCCGGTTCCTGCGCGCGCCGCGACCGCGCCTGCCCGGCTCCGATGAAGCGGGGTCAGTCCAGCAACTCCGCGATCAGCGTCTCGTGCCGGCTGCGCTGCAGGGGCGTGCGCAGGCGCACGGCGCGCACGATGGCCTGCATGTCGTCCAGGGCGGTGTCGAAATCGTCGTTGACGACGATGTAGTCGAATTCCGCGGCATGTGCAATCTCGGTGCGCGAGTTGACCAGGCGCTGCGCGATGGCCTCGGCGCTGTCGGACGCCCTTGCGCGCAGGCGCCGCTCCAGCTCGGAGCGCGACGGGGGCAGGATGAAGATGCTCTGGCAATCCGGCACCTTGCTGCGTACCTGGCGCGCGCCCTGCCAGTCGATTTCCAGCAGCACGTCACGCCCCTCTTCCAGCAGCGGCGCCACGGCAGTCAGCGAGGTGCCCTTCATGTCGCCATGCACCTCGGCGTATTCGAAGAACTGCCCGTCTCCGACCATCCGCATGAAAGTGTCGCGCGACACGAAATGGTAATGGCTGCCCTCGCTCTCGCCCGGGCGCGGTGCCCGCGTGGTGTGCGAAATGGACAGACGGATACCCGGCTCCCTTTCCAGCAGGGCGTTGACCAGCGTGGATTTGCCTGCTCCCGAGGGGGCGGCGACCACGAAAAGCGTTCCGCGGGCGGTAGGCGTGGACGTGCTCATTCGATGTTCTGCACCTGTTCGCGCATCTGCTCGATGAGCACTTTCAATTCAACGGCGGCATTGGTGCTGCGCGTATCCACCGACTTGGAGCCCAGCGTGTTGGCCTCGCGGTTGAACTCCTGCATCAGGAAATCCAGGCGCCGGCCCACGGGCTCTTCCAGGGACAGCACACGACGCGCCTCGGCGACGTGGGCATCAAGGCGGTCCAGCTCCTCGTCGACGTCCGCGCGCGTGACCTGCAGCACCAGTTCCTGCTCCAGCCGGCCGGGATCGGCCGGCTGCCTGAGATCGGCCAGACGCGCTTCCAGGCGCTCGCGCAGCCCCTTGCGGATCTCCGGAACCCAGCCGCGCACCCGCGCCACGATGGCCTCGATGCCGTCCAGGCGCTCATGCAGCAGCGCCGCCAGCTTGCTGCCCTCGCGGCCACGGGTGTCGGAAAGGGCATCCAGGGCCTGTTCCAGGGTGGCCAGCAGGGCCGACTGCAGTACCTCCTCGTCCACGTGCGGCGCCCGCAGCACGCCGGGGTAGCGCAGCAGCTCGGTGGTTTCCGCGCGCAGGCCGGGAAAGCGTGCGGCGAGATCCATGTGCAGCTCGGCCAGGTGGCCCAGCAGCGTGTGGTCCACCTCCAGGCTTGCGGCGGCATCACCGCCGCGCAGGCGCAGCGTCACGTCCACCTTGCCGCGTGCCAGCCGCGCGGCCACGCGCTCTCGCAGAAGCGGCTCGAAGCGGCGCACCTCGTCGGGCAGGCGCAGGCTCTGCTCCAGGTACCGGTGGTTGACGCTGCGCAGCTCGCAGGCCAGCGTGCCCAGGGGGCTTGTGCCTTCCGCCGAAGCGAAGGCCGTCATGCTGCGGATCATGCTCATGGAATGGTCGGCCAAAGACGCAATGTTAAACTTGTTGGCCCCAACTCCCAAGTTTGCCTCCATGACCGACTTCGCCCGACCCAGCGGCCGCGCCTGCGACGCGCTGCGGCCCGTCACCATCGAACGCCACTACACCAAGCACGCCGAAGGATCGGTACTGGTCGGTTTCGGCGATACCCGCGTGCTGTGCACCGCCAGCGTGGAAGAGCGCGTGCCGGCATGGCTGCGCGGCAAGGGCGAGGGCTGGGTCACCGCCGAATACGGCATGCTGCCGCGTGCCACCGGCACCCGTACCGGGCGCGAGGCCGCGCGCGGCAAGCAGGGCGGACGCACCATGGAAATCCAGCGCCTGATCGGACGCAGCCTGCGTGCCTGCGTGGACCGCCGCGCCCTGGGCGAGCGCGTGGTCACCCTGGATTGCGACGTCATCCAGGCCGACGGCGGCACCCGCACCGCCGCCATCACCGGCGCCTACGTGGCCCTGGTCGACGCCGTGGAAACGCTGCTCGAACGTCGCGCCATCAAGCGCAACCCCGTGTTCGGCGCCGTGGCGGCCGTTTCGGTGGGCGTTTACCAGGGGCAGCCGGTGCTGGACCTGGATTACGCCGAAGACTCGGACTGCGACACCGACATGAACGTGGTGATGAATGACGGCGGTGGTTTCATCGAAATCCAGGGCACCGCCGAAGGGCATGCCTTCCGCCGCGCCGACATGGACGCCATGCTGGCGCTGGCCGAGAAAGGCATCGGCGAGCTGGTGGCCGCGCAGCGGGCGGCACTGGGACGGTGACCGTGAAGAAGCCGGGCACCGGAAACCAAAAACCGGTTCGGGCCGGGCTCGGGCGCATCGTGCTGGCCAGCGGCAATGCCGGAAAACTGGCCGAGTTTCGCGGATTGTTCGCCGGTGGCGACCTGGAGTTCGTGGCCCAGGCCGCACTGGGCGTGGACGACGCGGAGGAGACCGGCACCACGTTCGTCGAAAACGCGCTGATCAAGGCCCGCCACGCCGCGCGCGCAACCGGTCTGCCCGCCCTCGCCGACGACTCGGGACTGTGCGTCGACCACCTGAATGGTGCGCCGGGCCTGTATTCGGCCCGCTACGCCGGGCGCCACGGCGACCATGCGGCCAACAACGCCCGCCTGCTGGCGGAACTCGACGGCGTACCCGCGGAACGGCGAGACGCCTTCTTCATCTGCGTGCTGGTGCTGCTGCGCCACGCCGACGATCCGGCCCCGCTGGTGGCCGAGGGACGCTGGCACGGTCGCGTGCTGGCGTCCGCGCAAGGCCGGGGCGGCTTCGGCTACGACCCCCTGTTCCTGCCCCGCGACGCCGATGTCAGTGCCGCCGAACTCGATCCCGCGCTGAAGAACCGCCTCAGCCATCGTGGCCAGGCCCTGGCCGTCCTGCGTGCACGGCTGGGCGGCGACGCCTGACCTCCATGGATGCTTCCCGTATCCCGCTGGCGCTGTACGTGCACATGCCCTGGTGCGTGAAAAAGTGCCCGTACTGCGACTTCAACTCGCACGGCCTGCGCGGCAGTCCGGACTACGCCCGCTACATCGACTGCCTGCTGGCGGATCTCGACGGCGACGTGGCCGACTTCGGCCCCGCCCTCCACGGCCGGCCCGTCACCAGCGTGTTTTTCGGCGGCGGCACGCCCAGCCTGTTCGCTCCGGCGCTGGTGGGGCGTTTTCTCGACGGTGCCCGCGCGCGCCTGCCCTTCGCACCCGACTGCGAGGTCACGCTGGAAACCAACCCCGGCACCGTCGAGCACGGTCGTTTCGACGGCTATCTCGCCGCGGGCGTCAACCGCCTGTCCTTCGGTATCCAGAGCTTCGACGACGACAAGCTGCGCCGTCTGGGCCGCATCCATTCCGCCGCCGAGGCCGAGGACGCCGTGCACCAGGCGCGCGCGGCCGGCTACCGCAACATCAACGTGGACCTGATGTACGCCCTGCCCCGCCAGACCCTGGAGGGCGCGCTGGCCGACATTGAACGCGCCGTCGCGCTGGCGCCCGCCCACATCTCGCATTATCAGCTGACCCTGGAGCCCAATACCGCCTTCGCCAGGCATCCGCCGCCGCTGCCGGACGACGATGCCGCCTGGGACATGCAGGAGGCCTGCCAGGCCCGCCTGGCCGAGGCCGGTTACGCCCAGTACGAGGTATCCGCCTACGCCCGCCCCGACCGGCACTGCAGGCACAATCTCAACTACTGGTCCTTCGGCGACTACCTGGGTATCGGTGCGGGGGCCCATGCCAAGGTGACCGGCCCTGCCGCCGACAACGCGCCTACCGGCATCCGACGGCGCTGGAAAACCCGCCAGCCGCTGGCCTACATGAAAAACGCCCCCGGCCCCGCGCGCGTGGAAGGCGAGCAGCATGTCGACAGCGGCGAGCTGCCGTTCGAATACATGTTGAACGCCCTGCGCCTGGTCGACGGTACGCCCATGGAACAATTCACCGCGCGTACCGGTTTGCCCGCGCAGGCCATCGCGGCCGCCCTGGGCGAGGGCCGCCGCCGCGACTGGCTGGAAGACGACGCACACATGCTGCGCACCACCGCGCTGGGCCAGCGTTTCCTCAACGACGTCATCGGCCTGTTCATGACATGACCCGGTCCCGGTTGGCAGCGCCCGTGATGAAGCGCCATCATAGGCGTTGCCGTGCCGCCGCCCGGAACAGGCCGCGGCCCTCCCGAACCCATGTCCGTGGTCCGCGCATCCCCCGCGACGACCGCCACGCCCAAGCTGCACAGGAGCCTGCATGAACGACCTCGCCTCCCTTTACGCCGAACATCTGGCCATCGTGCGCCAGCACGCCGATGCCGCCCTGAAGGCCGGTGGCCGCGAGACCCTGGCCATCGCCGCCGGTCGTCCGGTACGCAAGTTCCTGGACGACCAGGACTTTCCCTACGTTGCCCATCCGCCCTTCAAGCACTGGGCGCCGCTCACGGACGTGCCGGGAAGCTGGATCATCTATACCCCCGGCGAAAAACCGCGCCTGCTGTTCATGCAGCCATACGACTTCTGGCATCCGGTGCCCGAGTCCCCCAGCGGCTACTGGGTGGACCACTTCGACATCGTGCCCGTGCACGACGTGGACGAACTGGCTCGCCAACTGCCGAAACAGCCGGCCATGTGCGCCATCATCGGCCAGCCGCAGGATGCCGTCGGTGATTTCGTGCCCGACAACCCGTCGCCGGTCGTGGACTACCTGCACTACCACCGTGCATGGAAAACCCCCTACGAGGTGGAGTTGATGCGCGAAGCCAACCGCATCGGCGCGCGTGCGCACAAGGCCGCGGAAACCGCCTTTCGCGCCGGCGAAAGCGAGTTCGGCATCCACATGGCCTACCTGCACAGCGCCATGCAGGTGGACGCGGAGCTGCCCTACCACAGCATCGTGGCGCTCAACGCGCACGGCGCCATCCAGCACTACGACCGCTTCGACCGCCAGCCTCCGGCCGAGAGCCTGACCCTGCTGATCGACGCCGGCGCCACCTGTGCCGGTTACGCCAGCGACATCACGCGCACCTGGGCCACTCCCGAAGCAGGCGAGTTCCAGGCCCTGATCGACGCCATGGACACCAATCAGCGCGAACTGGGCTCGCGTGTACGCAAGGGCCAGGACTTCCGCGAACTTCACCTGCATGCGCACCACCTCGCCGCCCGGGTGCTCAAGGAGCACGACTTCCTGCGCATGTCGCCGGAGGAGGCCGTGGCCAGCGGCGCCACCAGCGCCTTCTTCCCGCACGGCCTGGGCCACCTCATCGGCGCCCAGGTGCACGACATCGGCGGCTTCCAGAAAGGCCCCGCCGGCGGCAGCATCGAACAGCCCGACGGCCACCCCTTCCTGCGCCTGACCCGCACCCTGGAGCCGGGCATGGTGGTCACCATCGAGCCGGGCCTGTATTTCATCGACATGCTGCTGGAAAAACTGAAAGCCACTTCCGAAGCGAGGCACGTCAACTGGGACAAGGTCGACGCCTTCCGCAAATACGGCGGCATCCGCATCGAGGATGACGTGGTGTGCACCGACGACGCGCCGGAGAATCTGACACGCGACGCATTCGAGGGGTGAGTGCCTAGGGGCGAGGGACGAGTAGCGAGGGCGCCTGTTTGGAGGTCGAGGTTTTTTCGTGTGGCGGTTGGCCGGGTTGCGGGGGTGCCAAAGTCGCAGGCACAGGAATCATCCACGGCGCACCCCTCGCCCCTCGCCCCTCGCCCCTAATGGTACCCCTCCCCCGCCCGTACCTTGCCGCGGAACACGCGGTACGAGAAGGCCGTGTAGAACAGCACCGCCGGAATCATGATGATCGCACCGACCAGCACGAAGCCCTGGCTGGACGGCGGCGAGGCGGCGTCCCAGATGCTCATCGTCGGCGGCACGATGTTCGGCCACATGCCCACCACCAGGCCGACGAAACCCAGGCCGAAGAAGCACAGCGACAGGATGAACGGCGCCACCTCGCGGTTGGCCAGCACCGCGCGCCACAGCCATGCGGCGACGATGACCGTCACGATCGGCAGCGGCGACAGGTACAGGAAATGGAGGCCGGTGAACCAGCGCTCCATCAGCCGTGAATCCAGGAACGGCAGCCACGCGCTGACCATGATCATGAAAGCGATCACCGCCAGCATCAACGGCCGCGTCAGGTCGCGCGCGATGCGCTGCGGTCGGCCTTCGGTCTTCAGGCCCAGCCAGGTGGCGCCCAGCAGCGCGTAGCCGAACACCAGCGCCATCCCGGTCAGCACCGAAAACGGACTGAACCAGGCAAACGCGCCATGCAGGTATTTGCCGCCTTCCAGCGGCATGCCCTCGACAATGGCGCCCAGCATCAGCCCCTGCGTGAAGGCCGCCACCAGCGAGCCCAGGTGGAAGGCCACGCCCCAGATGCGCCGCGAGGTGGCCGCGCGAAAGCGGAACTCGAAGGCCACGCCGCGAAAGATCAGCGCGATCAGCATGGCCAGGATCGGCAGGTACAGGCTCGACAGGATGACCGCATAGGCGGCGGGAAATGCCGCCAGCAAACCGGCGCCGCCCATCACCAGCCAGGTCTCGTTGCCGTCCCAGATCGGCGCGGCGGTATTCATCATCAATTCCTGCTGCGCCTCGTCGTCGGCAAACGGCGAGATGATGCCGATGCCGAGCACGAAACCGTCCAGCAGCACGTACATCATGATGGCGAAGCCGATGAGGAAGAACCACGCCACCGGCAGGGTTGCGGAAAGGTCCATGTCAGCGCACCTCGTCCTCGTCCTCGTCGACCGCCGACCAGGGCCGCGACGCCGACTTGCCAAGGTCGATGCCGACCCGCGGCGGCGCCGTGTCCGGCCCGTGGCGCAACACCTTGAGCAGATACCAGCTGCCGAAACCGAACAGGATCATGTAGGCCACGAAATACACGATCAGCGACGTCAGCACGCTGGATGCCGCCACCGGACTGGCCGCGTCCGCGGTGCGCATCACGCCGTAGACTACCCACGGCTGGCGGCCGATCTCGGCGGTGTACCAGCCGGTCAGCAGCGCGATGAAGCCGGCCGGCATCATCAGCATCCACGCGCGCAGATACCAGCGCCGGTCGTACAGGCGTTTGCGCTTCCACAACACCAGGCCGACGATGGCCAGCACCAGCATCAGGATGCCGAGACCGACCATGATGCGGAAACTGAAAAACGGCGCCGCCACCGGCGGGCGGTCGCGCGGCGGGAAATCCTTGAGCCCCTCGACCTTGCCGCTCCAGCTGTGGGTCAGGATCAGGCTGCCCAGGTGCGGCACGTCCAGCGCATAGTCGTTGCTTTCGGTGTTTTCGTCGGGCCAGGCGAACAGGGTCAGCGGCACGTTTTTCTGCGTGTCCCAGCGCGCCTCGATGGCGGCCAGCTTGGCCGGCTGGTATTCGCGCACCACCTGCCCGGACACGTCGCCCACGAAAATCTGCACGGGAATCACGACGGCCACGAACACCAGTGCGCAACGCAGCATGAAACGCGCCTTGTCGTGCCAGCGCCCGTGCAGCAGATAGGCCGCCGAGACCCCGCCGACCACCAGCGACGTGCTCAGGAAGCAGGCCAGCACCATGTGCACCAGGCGCGTCGGGAACGAGGGATTGAAGATGGCCGCCCACCAGTCGGTGGCGTGGATGACGCCGTCCACCACGGTGTAGCCCTGCGGCGTCTGCATCCAGCTGTTGGCCGAGAGGATCCAGAAACTCGACAGCAGGGTGCCGAAAAACACCATGCAGGTGGCGATGAAATGCGTGCGATGGCTGACCCGGTTCCAGCCGAACAGCATCACGCCCAGGAAAGTCGCCTCCAGGAAAAACGCCGTCATCACTTCGTAGTTGAGCAGCGGCCCCAGCACGCTGCCCGCCACGGTGGACAGCCCGGCCCAGTTGGTGCCGAACTGGAAGCTCATGACGATGCCCGACACCACGCCCAGGCCGAACGAGCCGGCGAACACCTTCATCCAGAAAAAATACAGGTCGCGCAGCATGTCGCTGCGCCGGCGCAGCCACAGCGCCTCCAGGAACACCAGCCAGCCGGCCAGGCCGATGGTGAAGGCCGGAAACAGGATGTGGAACGACATCACGAATCCGAACTGGATGCGTGACAGGAAAACGGCGTCCATCACTTGTCCACGTCAGCGTCATGCAGGCAACGCGTGCACTGTAACGCCGCCGTCCGTGCGGGACCTGACCCCACGCCAAATTGGGCGCGAGCAGCAACAGCGTCCGCTTGGAGGTCGAGGCCTGTCGAGCAGGGCATGGGGCGGGTAGCGGGGGATGCGAAACCCGCTCTGGCCTGTGGCGAAGGCCGTGCTTTGCGGCCGTTTCACGTGGCGGCCAGGGGGGGCGTGCCGATGCGAGGGTCGAGGGCCGCACATGCCTGAAACCGGTTTTTCCGGGCGGCTCCAGGGGGCTTGCCTGATGTTGCCGCGACATGCCCGCAGGCACCTTCGCTACCCGCCTCCCACCAGCGCCTCGATGGCCGATGCCTCGCTCGGCATGGCACCGGTCAGCACATCGTGGCCATCACGGGTGACGGCCACGTCGTCTTCGATGCGGATGCCGATGCCGCGCCAGCGTGCGGCCACTCCCGTGTCGTCGGGAGGGATGTAGATGCCCGGCTCGACCGTCAACACCATGCCGGGTTCGAGGATCCGGGAGTCGCCGTCGACGCGGTAGTCGCCGACGTCGTGTACGTCCAGGCCCAGCCAGTGGCCGGTCTTGTAGGGGTAGAACCGCCGGTAGGCGCCACTCTCGACAAGGCCTTCCACGCTGCCGGAAAGCAGCTTCAACTCACGCATGCCTTCGACCAGCACACGCACCGCCGCAAGATGCGACGCCTCGAAGGGCAATTCTGGCAGCACCGCGTCCAGCGCCGCCTGCTGCGCCGTCCAGACGATCTCGTACAAGGCCCGCTGTTCGGCACTGAAACGTCCGTTGACCGGGTACGTGCGGGCCAGATCCGAGGCGTAGCAGCCCACCTCCGCTCCCGCGTCCACCAGCAGCAGATCGCCGTCGGCCAGGGTGGCGCGGTTGGCCTGGTAGTGCGCGATGCAGGCATTGGCCCCCGTGGCGACGCAGGGCGGAAACGACGGCACCACGCCGCGCGCGCGCAGCGCGCGGGTCCATTCCGCCTCCACCTCGTATTCGGCCGCGCCGGGACGCACCGCCGCCAGGGCGCGAAGGTGCGCATCGACGGCAATGCCGGCCGCCTCGCGCATCAGCTTCAGCTCGGCCCGCGATTTGTACAGCCGGAGATCGTGCAGCAGATGGCCCAGCGAGACGAATTCCTTGGGCACCACGCCGCCACCGCGCAGCGTGCGCAGGCGTCGCATCCAGGCCAGCAGATGCTGGTCGAACTCCACCTCGCGGCCGAAATGGCAGTACACGCGGGCCCGCCCTTCCAGCATGCCGGGCAGGATGTCGTCGATATCGTCGATGGGGAAGGCATCGTCCAGGCCGTAGTCCTCCACGGCCTCGCCCGGGCCCACGCGCGGGCCGTGCAGGCGCTCGGCGGCGGCATCGCGTTCACGGCAAAACAGGATCACCTCGCCCTGCGGCCGCCCCGGCAGGAGGGCCAGCAACGCCTGCGGCTCGGGAAAGCCGCAAAGGTAATGGAAATCCGAATCCTGCCGGTACGGCCAGGCGGCATCGGCGTTGCGCATGCGCTCGGGCGCGGCCGCCACCAGGATCGCGGCATCGGGGCCGGCCATGCGCATCAGCTGCCGGCGTCGGCGCACGAACTCGGTGCGGGTGACGCCGCTGCCGGGCACCCGGGCCGCCCTCCGGCGCGGTGCCATCAGTGCGTCGGGTCCGTGGCGGCCGGCGTGCCGCGCGCCAGTTCAGCATGCAACAGCATGGCGCCCACGCGCACGTATTCCACCAGCTCCATCTGCGCGCTCTCGTCGGCATCGCCTCCCGCATCGCCGCCCTCCAGCTCCAGCTGCGAGGCGGCAATGATGCCCAGATCGCGCAGCACCTCGCGGCCGTCGTCGGAAAGCTGGCCGGCACCGGCGCCCGCCAGGCCGAACCCGCCCAGGAAACCCCGGGTCCAGTCCACGAGGGCGTCGGCGCGCTCGCGCAGGGGGCGGCTGTCGGCGGGCAGGAGCGGCTGCAGGCCCACGTCGAGTTCGCCCAGGTGCGCCA
Source organism: uncultured Rhodanobacteraceae bacterium (assembly GCA_964570295.1). GTDB lineage: Bacteria > Pseudomonadota > Gammaproteobacteria > Xanthomonadales > Rhodanobacteraceae > Oleiagrimonas. Next base: position 3,392 of record CAZMXV010000058.1, on the reverse strand, counting down.
TGCAGTCGTCATGCAGGCTGGCCGCCAATGCGTCCAGGTGCGGATCTTCGCTGTCCAGGCCCAATGTCTTCAGCACCTGCCGCCGGTCCATGGCACCGCCGCCGCAGGCATGGCCGGCGAGCAGACCGTGCAGTTCGCTGGCGTCGATCCCCAGGGTCGCCGCGTCGAGGGCGGCCTGCAGGCGGGCATGGTCGATGGGTGTATCCACGGGAACGTTCCTTGGTCTGACGACACCATTTTGACATTCCCCGTCCGCGATGCCCACCAGGCACTTGCAACCGGGCGCCGGGCGCGGGAACAATGGTGTCCGCACCCATCGAACCGCTTCCGAACCGATCCCATGAGCGCACCCGATCCGCTGCAATCCGAAATCGACGCCCTCGAAGCCACGGTCGAACGGCTGCTGGGCACGATCCACCGGCTCAACGACGAAAACCGCGGCCTGCGCCACAGCCAGGAACAGCTCAACGGCGAGCGCGCCAGCCTGATGGCCCGCAACGAACAGGCGCGCAGCCGCGTCGAAGCCATGATCCAGCGCCTCAAGGCGCTGGAGAACAACGCCTGAGCGGAGCGCGACGATGACCGAACCGGTAGCCATCAAACTGATCGACCGCGAGTTCCGCATTGCCTGCGCGCCGGAGGAACGCGCCGGCCTGCTGGAAGTGGCCGAATTCCTCGACCAGCGCATGCGCAAGCTGCGCCGCGCCTCCAAGAGCCCCGGCTTCGACCGCCTGGCGGTGCTGGCGGCCATGGACATCACTCGCGAACTGCTGGTCCTGCGAGAACAGCAGCAGGGTCAGAGCGGCGACCTGGCCACACGCCTCGCGCGGCTGCGCCACCGGCTGGATGCCGCCCTGGACCAGGCTCCCGAGCCGCTGTAGGCCCCTGCCCGCGAATCATCGTGCAACCTCGCGCCGAAAGGCGACAGCGGGGCTGTCATCGTCGCCGTCCCGGGGTAGAATGGACCCACGGCGTCCTCTGCGGTGTACGACAGTCTGCTCTTACATTTGCCTTGTTCCTAATCCACGACCCGGGTCGGCAAGCACCGCGGCGCATGCGCAAGTCCGTCATGAGCGGAAAGCCTGAGCACCGCGTGAGCCCACCCACCTGATCCCGCAGGATCAAGGTCGTTTGGCAGGCATCGGCATGGCGGAGGGCGCCACTCCCTTTCCCCGTCTGCCCGGCATGGTCCTCCATGCCGGACGGCACCATGCCCTTCGTCCGGACACCGCATGACCCAAGTCGATCTCCGTCGTCAGGCCTTGCGCGAGGAAATGGCCGCCAGGCGCCGCCGCCTCGGCCCGGTTGAACGCATGACCGCCGCCACGCATCTGCGCCACGTCCTGGAACAGTTGCCCGAGTTCATGGTCGACGAACGTGTCGCCGGCTACTGGGCCTGCGGCGGCGAGCTGCCGCTCAACTTGGCCATGGCCGGGTTGGCCGGTCGTGGCCAGACCTTCTACCTGCCGGTCATCGGCCCGGAACGGCAGATGCGTTTCGTGCCCTGGTCCACCGGCGAGGCGGTCACGCCCAACCGTTACGGCATTCCCGAACCCGAGCGGCATGACGACGCGGTGCCACCGGCACTGCTGGACGTGGTCCTGCTCCCCCTACTCGGATTCGATCGCCAGGGCAACCGGCTCGGTTTCGGCGGCGGCTACTACGACGCCAGCTTTGCCTTCCTGCATGAGGTCGAGCGCCCCGCCACGCCCCTGCTGGTCGGCATCGGCTACGCGTGGCAGGAATGCGACGGTTTCGAATCGCGGCCCTGGGACGTGCGCCTGGACTATGTGGCGACCGACCACGAGCTGATCGACTGCACGCCGACACCCTGATGCCGGCAGGGCCGGAAGCCTTCCGGCTATGATGGACGCCGCAACGCCCCTCCGGAGAGCCGCACGCGCATGAACCACTGGTTGATGAAAAGTGAACCGTCGACGTTTTCCATCGACGACCTCAAGCGCCACCGGCGCGAGCCCTGGGATGGCGTGCGCAACTACCAGGCACGCAATTTCATGCGCGACGGCATGCGCGTGGGCGACAAGGTCTTCTTCTACCATTCCAACTGCGCCGAACCGGGTATCGTGGGCGTGGCCAAAGTGGCCAGCGAGCCGTATCCGGACCCGACCCAGTTCGACCCGGACGACGCCCACTTCGACCCCAGGAGCGCGCGCGACAACCCGCGCTGGATACTGGTCGACATCGCCTTCGTGCGCAAGCTCAAGCGCACCATCACCCTGGCCGAACTGAAACCCCTCCCCGAACTCGCGGAACTGGCGCTGGTGCGCAAGGGCAACCGGCTGTCGGTGATGCCGGTGGGCGCCCGGGAGTGGGAGTTCATCCTGGGCCTGGAGTAGCCAGGGGCCCCGGCACGCCGCCAGCACACCTTTCATCACACCATGCAGCCACGCAAGCAGCCATGAACCAGAACGAAACCAAGCGTCTCGCCGCCGAAACCGCCATGCAATTCGTCCAGGACGGCACCGTCGTCGGCGTCGGCACCGGCTCCACCGTGGCCTATTTCATCGAGGCGCTGGCCGGTATCCGCCACCGCATCGAGGGTGCCGTCTCCAGCTCCGAGGCCTCCACCGCCCTGCTCCGGCAGTACGACATCCCGGTGTACGACCTCAATGCCACCGGGCCGCTGTCGCTGTACGTCGACGGTGCCGACGAGTGCGACCCGCACCGCCGCCTGATCAAGGGCGGCGGCGCGGCCCTGACCCGCGAAAAGATCGTGGCCGCGGCCTCGGACCGGTTCGTGTGCATCATCGACCCGTCCAAGCAGGTTGACGTGCTGGGGCGTTTTCCCCTGCCCGTGGAGGTCATCCCCATGGCGCGCAGCCATGTCGCCCGCGTCATCCGCGGCCTCGGCGGCCAGCCGGAATGGCGCGACGGCGTGACCACCGACAACGGCAACTGGATCCTGGACGTGCACGGCTGGACCATCACCGATCCGGTGGCCCTGGAAGCCGAGCTCAACCAGATCGTCGGCGTGGTCACGGTGGGCCTGTTCGCCAAGCGCCCGGCAGACGTGGTGGTGGTGGGCGACCGCGTCGTCGGGGCGGACTGAGGCCTCGGCGGGCCGCTGCGGGGGCGTCGACCCGGGGCCGGGGATCATCTCCGGGGTCGCACCGCAGGAAGTCGGGGATATTCCCGGCAAGGGAGGCACGGGCTTTCGTGCCGCCCTCCGGGTCGCGCCAAAAAACCGGGCGTCAGGCACTCCGGGGCGGCGGCGGTGTACCGGCAAGACCTCATCGCGACCATGGGCCGCGGATAACCGGTTCGTCCCCGCGCGAACGCCCACGAAAAAACCCGCCGTGCGGCGGGTTTTTTCGTGTTTTGGCAGCCCCGGATGGATTCGAACCACCGAATGCCTGAGTCAGAGTCAGGTG
>CAZMXV010000057.1:0-14462 GCA_964570295.1 uncultured Rhodanobacteraceae bacterium | reverse complement strand
CCGCGCCCTTGGTGAAGATGCCGCCGCCCAGGCGCGCGAAGATGGAGATCAGCGAACTGCCGAAGGCCAGGCCGACCAGCGCGTGCAGGCCGGTTTCGCCGCTCATGCCGAAGCGGTTGAGCAGCATCCAGTAGCCGGTCACGCCCAGCAGCGCCAGGCCGACCACCAGCATGCCGGTGATGGCGCCGCCGCGGAAGGCCACGTTCATGGCCTTGCCGATGCCGCCGCGTGCGGCTTCGGCGGTGCGCACGTTGGCGCGTACCGACACATGCATGCCGATGTAGCCGGCCGCGCCGGACAGGATCGCGCCGATGGCGAAACCGATCGCCGTGGCCCAGGTGATGAAGAAGCCCACCAAAACAAAAAGCACCACGCCGGCGATGGCGATGGTGCCGTATTGGCGGTTCAGATAGGCGCGGGCCCCTTCCTGGACGGCTTCGGCGATCTCGCGCATTCGCTCGTTGCCGGAAGGCTGGGCCAACACCCAGCGCACAGAGAACACGCCATAGAGGATGGCAACGACCGCGCATGCCAGCGCGATCCACAAACCGTACTGATGCAGCATGGAACCTCCCCGAATTGTGTGGCTGCCCCGAGCGGGCGGCCCTTCGAGTATAGACACAGATCGGGGTGCGTGTGTTGTGCGGCGTGACACCGGTGTGGTAGCGCCGCATGGCGGCGACCAGGGAGTATCGTGGGCAACCCCGCGCGTCCGCGCCCGCGTTTATCCGAGTCCGTCATGCCCGATGCCGCCCTTGCCGAACGTCACGCCGCCTTCCGTGCGCTGCACGGGGAAGGATGCTTCATCCTGCCCAATCCGTGGGATCCCGGTTCCGCCCGGTGGCTGGAGCATGCGGGGTTCAAGGCGCTGGCCACCACCAGTGCCGGCTACGCGTTTTCACGCGGACGGGCCGACCGTGCGCTGCGGGTGGACGACGTGCTGCAGCATTGCCGGGACCTGGTCGCTGCCACCGTCCTGCCGGTCAACGTGGATTTCGAGGATGGCTATGCCCGCGACCATGACACCCTCGCGGCCAACGTGCGCCGCTGCGTGGAAACCGGCGTGTCGGCGCTGTCGATCGAGGATTCGATGTCCGACAACCGGAGCCTCTACGCTTTCGACGAAGCCGTGGCCCGCATGCGGGTGGCGCGCCGGGCCATCGACGCGGTGGACCCGGCGGTGATGCTGGTCGGGCGGGCCGAGTGCTTCCTGGTGGGTCGGCCGGACCTGGAAGAAACCGTGCGGCGCCTGACGGCCTATGCCGAGGCCGGTGCCGACTGTCTGTATGCGCCCGGCCTGCGCGAGGCCGCCGACATCCGCGCGGTGGTCGAGGCGGTGAGCCCGCTGCCGGTGAACGTGATGATGGGGCCGGTCGTCGAGCTGGGCATGCCGGCCCTGGCCGCTCTCGGGGTACGCCGCATCAGTACGGCCAGCGCGCTGGCCATGGCGGCCTGGACCGGCTTCGCCGCGGCGGCGCAGGCCCTGGCCGAGGGGCGACTGGACGGCTTTGCCAACACGGTCACCTATCGCCAGCTGGGTGAGCTGTTCGGCGGGTGACTGCGGTGAAGGTCGTGTTTTCTGGTGAATCTCGGCCATCGCGGCCATGGGCCGCTCCCGCAGGGCCTGTCTGAGGCCCCATGGAGCTCTTGTGGGAGCGGCCCATGGCCGCGATGGCCGGAGATTGCCGATACCTCCATCGTCACCGCGCCGGCTCCCATGCCTCCAGCTTTCGCGCGACACCGATGTTTTTCAGCTGCACATAGCGTGGCAGGCCGTCCCGGCCTTCGGGCGGCGTGGCGTCGCCGCGGATCAGCGGGGCCAGGTAGCGCCGTGCCGCCGGGGTGATGCCAAAGCCGTCGCGGCGGATGTAGTTGCCGGGCACTTTTTTCTCGCGGTTGGCGATGCGTCCCAGCGGAGCCGGTTCGATTTTCCAGCGGTAGGGCTTGTCGGCGGTGCGCTTGATGGCGGGCATCACGGCATTCCTGCCTTCCAGGGCATACCTGACAGCGGCCCGGCCCACGGCGACGGCCTGGTCGACGTCGGTTTGCGAGGCCGCATGGCGGGCCGAGCGCTGCAGGTAGTCGGGCAGTGCCCAGTGCACCTTCATGCCCAGTTTTTCATGCACCAGGCCGGCCAGGACCGGTGCCACGCCGCCCAGCTGCACGTGGCCGAACGCGTCGTGGGTACCGGCGTCGGCCAGGAACCGGCCCGCCGCGTCGCGTACGCCTTCGGAGGCCACCACGGTGCACCAGCCGACCCGCGCCACGGTGTCCTTCACCTTGGCCAGGAAGGCGGCCTCGTCGAAGGCGCGCTCCGGAAACAGGATCACGTGCGGCGGCGCGTCCGGACCGTCGCCGGCCAATCCCGCCGCGGCCGCGATCCAGCCCGCGTGGCGGCCCATCACCTCCAGCACGAACACCTTCGTGGAGGTGCTGCTCATCGAGGCCACGTCCAGGCTGGCTTCCAGCGTGGACAGGGCGACGTAGCGCGCCACCGAGCCGAAGCCGGGGCAGTTGTCGGTGACCACCAGATCGTTGTCGACCGTTTTGGGCACGCCGATGCAGGTCACCTCGTGCTCCATGCGGCGCCCCAGCCGGGACAGCTTCAGCGCGGTGTCGGCCGAGTCGTTGCCGCCGTTGTAGAGGAACCAGCGGATGTCGTGCGCGCGCAGTACCTCCATCAGGCGGCGGTATTCGGCATCGTTTTCCTCCGGCGACGCCAGCTTGTAGCGGCATGAGCCGAAGGCGCCGCCGGGCGTGTGTTTCAGGGCGGCGATGGCGGCCGCGGATTCACGCGAGGTGTCGATGAGGTCCTCGTGGAGCACACCCAGGATGCCGTTGCGCGCGGCATATGTTTTCACGCCGTGTTCCCGGGCAGCCTCGATCACGGCCGCGGCGGTGGCGTTGATGACGGCGGTGACGCCGCCGGACTGGGCGTACAACAGTTTGCCTTGGACCATCACGACTTCTCCTTATGGGTGCGGCAACAAGGATAATCCCTTGCCCGACAAGAGGATAGCTTGTGACATGGCGCGAATTTGTTTGACGGGCACCCCGTCAGCGGCTACTTTTAACGCCATTTCATCGATGCTCGAAGGCGCCGCGGAACCGCGCCGGAGACACTAGCGGAGCACCTCATGCGACTCGTGCTACTCGGCGCGCCCGGATCGGGCAAAGGCACCCAGGCGGCGCGCCTGAAGAAGGAATTGGGCGTCCCCCATATTTCCACCGGCGACCTGCTGCGTGCGGCCGTCAAGGCGGGCACGCCCCTGGGCCGCAAGGCCAAGGCAGTCATGGATGCCGGGCAACTGGTGTCCGACGACATCATGCTGGGCATGATCGAGGAACGCCTGGCCGAGGAGGATGCCCGGGGCGGTTTCATCCTCGACGGCTATCCACGCAACCTGGCGCAGGTCAAGGCGCTGGACGCGCTGCTCGAACGCCTCGGCAAGCCCATCGACGCGGTGGTGAAGCTGGACGTGTCCAACGAGGAAATCGTCGACCGCTGCGAGATCCGCTTCAAGGAGCAGGGCCGTGCCGACGACAACCCGGACACCGTGCGCAAGCGCCTGGCCATCTACGCCGAGCAGACCGCGCCGGTGGCCGAGTGGTACCGCGAGCACGGGATGTTGCGGGCCGTCGACGGCGTGGGCGAACTGGACGACGTGTTCGCGCGCATCCTGGCCGTGCTGCCGGCCGACCGCATCGCCGCCGACGGCTGACGTATCCGGCGTGGCGGCGTGGTCCGCCACCGTGGCGGGGGAGTGTCGCGGCCATCGGCCGCACTGACAGGCGACGACTTTACATGCGACTCCACATCCTCGGCATCTGCGGCACCTTCATGGGAGGGCTGGCCGCCCTGGCGCGCGAGATGGGCCACGACGTCGAGGGCTCGGACGCCAACGTCTACCCGCCCATGAGCACCCAGCTGGAAGCCCTGGGCATCACCCTGAAGGAAGGTTACCGGGCGGGCCACCTGCAGCCGGCGCCCGACCTGGTCGTCGTCGGCAACGCCATGACGCGCGGCAACCCGGCCGTGGAATACATGCTGGATGCGCGCCTGCCCCGCATCTCCGGCCCGCAGTGGCTGGGCGAGCAGGTGCTGGCGCGGCGCGACGTGCTGGCCGTGGCCGGCACCCACGGCAAGACCACCACCACCAGCCTGCTGGCGCATCTGCTGGAAAGCGCCGGCATGGCGCCGGGCTTCCTGATCGGCGGCGTGCCGGGCAATTTCGATGTCTCCGCGCGGCTTGGCGGGGTGGATCTCCTTTCCCGCCGGGAGGGAGACGACGGCCCGCGTAGGCCGGAAACGTCATCGGACCAGAGCGGTCCCCGGGGCCATTTTTTCCCGGTACGGGAGGGGCATACCGTGGCGCCTGCGGCGGCCCCCTTCGTCCTGGAGGCGGACGAATACGATACCGCCTTCTTCGACAAGCGCTCCAAGTTCGTCCACTACCGTCCGTCCATCGCCATCCTCAACAACCTGGAGTACGACCACGCCGACATCTTCCCGGACGTGGCCGCCATCCAGCGCCAGTTCCACCACCTGGTGCGCATCGTGCCGGGCAACGGTCGCCTTGTCGTCAACGCCGAGGACGAGCGTCTGGCCGAGGTGCTGGCCATGGGGTGCTGGACCCCGGTGGAAAGTTTCGGCATCGAGGCCGGGGACTGGCGGGCGCAGCTGCTGGCCGATGACGGTTCGCATTTCCGGGTCCGCCATGGCGACACGGTGATCGGCGAGGTGCGCTGGGGGCTGATGGGACGCCACAACGTGATGAACGCGCTGGCCGCCCTGGTCGCGGCGCATGCGCAGGGGGGCGACCTGGAGACGCTGCTGCCGGCCTTCGCCACCTTCCGCAATGTCCGGCGGCGCATGGAGGGCCTGGGCGAGATCGACGGCATCCACGTGTACGACGATTTCGCCCATCATCCCACCGCCATCGCCACCACCCTGGCGGGTCTGCGCGCGCGCGTGGGCGAGGCCCGCATCGTGGTGGCGCTGGAACCGCGCTCCAACTCCATGCGGCAGGGTGCCCATGCCGCGGCCCTGGCGCCCAGCCTTGCCGCGGCCGACCGCGTGGTGTTCCTGCGGCGTCCCGAGCTGCCCTGGGACGCCGGCGGTGTCATCGATGCGTTGCGGGGGCACGGCCAGGCCGTGCCCGGCGTGGACGAGCTGCTCGCCGTGCTGCGTGACACGGTGCGCCCGGGCGACCATGTCGTGTTCATGTCCAACGGCGGTTTCGAGAATGCTCCGCGCCGCTTCGCGGCCATGCTGGAGGCGTAAGCGAAGGCCTCGGGCGCCGGGGTGCCTCACCCGAACGGATGTTCGATCGACGGGCTTTGCGGCGTGAACCAGCGCGCGCCGTCGGCGGTGACGTGCATGTCGTCCTCCAGGCGCACGCCGAATTCGCCCGGGATGTAGATGCCGGGCTCGTCGCTGAAGGTCATGCCTTTTTGCATGCGCCGCTTGTTGCCGCCCACCAGGTAGTACCACTCGTGCATGTCCATGCCGATGCCGTGGCCGAGGCGGTGTGAAAAGTACTTGTAGCCGGGGCCGTAGCCGGCATCCACGATGACCTTGCGCGCGGCCGCGTCCACCGACTCCATGGTGGCACCCGGACGCGCCGCGTCCAGGGCCGCCTTTTGCGCCTTGCGCACGATGTCGAACACCCGCTTCATCTTGTCGCTGGCCTTGCCGAGGGTGAAGGTGCGGGTGAGGTCGCTCATGTAGCCTTCCACGTAGCAGCCGTCGTCCAGCATCACCGGCGTGCCCTCGACGATGCGCTGCGGTTCGCGCGAGCCGTGCGGGTTGGCGGTGTACTTGCCGACGTTGACGCTGGCTTCGCCGCGCAGGCCCATGCGCTGGTAGGCGGCATCCACCCAAGCCGAGACCTGGTGCTGGGTCATGCCGGGTTCCAGGCTTTCCCAGATGGCCCGGTACACGGCCAACGTGGCATCGCAGGCAATTTGCATCAGCGCCAGTTCGGCTGCGCTTTTCACGGCGCGGCAACCGGCGGTGACCGGCGTGGCCTGCACCAGCCTGGCATGCGGCAGGGCCTTGCCGATTTCGCTGGCGCGGTAGAACGGGGTGCGGTCGTTGATGCCGAGCACGCCCTGGCCGGCATGGTGCTCGCGCATGATGCCGGCGATCAGCTCGTAGGGGCTTTCATCTTCCTGCCAGCTGCGCACGTCGGTGCCGAACCGGATCTGGCCCCGGGTGCGACTGCGCTCGAAGTCCGGCACGATGTAGACCGGATCGCCCGACCGGGGCAGCAGCATGCCCGAGGTGCGTTCGCTGTTCCACCAGCGCAGGCCGGTGAAGTAGTCGAGCGTGGTGCCGGCATCCACGAAGATGGCGTCCATCTTGTGCTGTCCCATCAATTCCTGCGCCCGGGCCAGGCGGCCGCGGCGTTCGTCGTCGCTGATGGGCACGGCCCCGGTCACCGGCTTCAAGGCCAGGATGGAACGGGGCAGCGTGGCGTCCGTATCCGTCGCGCGTGCCATCGCGCCGCCGCCGAAGGTGAGGGCCGGCAGGACGGCGGCGCCCAGGGCCGAGGTTTTGAGAAAGCGGCGGCGGGCCGGTTGCATGGGATGACGGGTTTTCATGGGCGGGCCTGGTGCGTGGCGATGGCAGGTCGTCAGGCTGACAGAATCGGTGCTTTCCGTCATCAACCGTTGGTCACGGTCGTCACGCCGCCGGCGGGGGCCGTTTTTCCGGAAGGGCGTGCTCCCTTGCGGGCGTCCGGCCCAAACAACGTGGCCGGGAATCGGTACACTGGCGGCATGGCCCGTGCATCCTCCCTGCTGCTCGACGTGCCGCTGTTTCCCTTGTCGACGGTGCTGTTTCCACATGGCCCGCTGGAGTTGCGCGTTTTCGAGCCCCGCTACCTGGATCTGGTGCGTGAGTGCACCAGCGGCAACCGCTTTTTCGGTGTGTGCCTGATCCTGGGTGGCGAGGAGGCTGGAGCCCCGGCGTCACCGGCGGCGGTCGGCACGCTGGCCCGCATTACCGATTTCTACACCGGTCCGGAGGGCCTGCTGGGTATCTGCGTGCAAGGCGGCGAGCGGTTTCGCGTGAGCCGCGTGCGTGTGCGTGACGATGGCCAGCTGCGTGGTGATCTGGCGTTGTGGGAGCCGGAGCCGGAGAGCGAGGTGGCGCCGGAATACGGTTTGCTGGTGACCATTCTCGAGCGCCTGGTCGAGCAGTTGGCGCCGCCATGGCGGGATGCGCCACGCTCGCGTTACGACGATGCCAGCTGGGTGGGGTTTCGGCTGGCGGAACTGCTGCCGCTGGGTGTCGACGAACGCCAGTTGCTGCTGGAAATGACCGACCCGGCGGAGCGCCTGGCCTGGCTGCTGGACGTGCTGCCCCGTTTCCAGCGCGCCTGAAGCATTCCGGCGGGGACGGAGCTTTCCCTACGCGTGCGTATGCTGGGGTAGACTCGTGGCATTCGGCAATACACGACGGAACCTTTTCATGACGTCACTGGCTGGCAAGACCCTGTTCATCACCGGCGCCTCGCGTGGCATCGGCCTGGCCATCGCCCTGCGTGCCGCGCGCGACGGCGCCAACGTGGCCATCGCCGCCAAGAGCGCGATGCCCAACCCCAAGCTGCCGGGCACCATCCACACGGCCGCCGCCGAGATCGAGGCGGCGGGCGGCAAGGCGCTGGCGCTGAAGGTCGACATCCGCGACGAGCAGCGCGTTGCCGAAGCGGCTGCCGAAACCGCCAGGCATTTCGGGAGCATCGACATCGTGGTCAACAACGCCAGTGCGATCTGGCTGGCCGGCATCGAGGGTACGCCGATGAAGCGCTACGACCTGATGCAGCAGGTCAACGCGCGCGGCACCTACGTCACCACGCAGGCCTGCCTGCCCTATTTGAAGCAGGCGGCCAACCCGCACGTGCTGATGCTCTCGCCGCCGCCCAACCTGGACCCGAAATGGTTCAAGCGACATACCGCCTACACCATCGCCAAGTACGGCATGAGCCTGTGCGTGCTGGGTTTTGCCGCCGAACTGGCCGAGGCCGGCATTGCCGTGAACGCGCTGTGGCCGCGCACGGTCATTGCCACCGCCGCCATCGCCATGCTGGGCGACGCGGTGCAGCCGGAAGGTTGCCGCAAGCCCGGGATCGTGGCCGATGCCGCCCATGCCATCCTGTGCAAGCCGGCCCGCGAATTCACGGGGCATTTCTGCATCGACGACGACGTGCTGGCGGAAGCCGGCATCACCGACCTGGATGCCTATGCCGTCAAGCCCGGCGCGCCGCTGATTCCGGACCTGTTCCTGGACTGATCCGCGCCTGGCCGGACCCGGCCAGGCGCCTCGCGGACGTGATATGCCGTCGCGGCGGGGTGGCGGGCATTGAAACCGCGTTCGCGCGCCGCCATCGTGGGGGCTTCCCCTTTCGGAAAACCATTGTGCCGTCCGTATCCGCCTCCGAAGCCGTCGCCGCCGCGCCGACCACCGCCATGGCACGCGACGGGTTCGTGCTGCTTCCCGCCGACGCCATGCGCGGGCTGCTGCTGCAGCACGGCGCCCTGGACGACTGGGAAGCTTTCGTCGACAGCTGGAACCGCCTCAAATGCGACCGCTACATGGCCGACCACGGCCGGTATCGCCGCCGCCGCCATGCGGTGTATGCCGTCGGCAACGGTGACGAACGGATCCGCCAGGCGCATCAGCCGCATTACCAGTCGAAGACGTACAACAATCTCAACGGCGGCATCGAGCGCTGGTTTGAGCCGGTCGAACCGGAGATCGGCGGCGGCGCCACCATGCACGCGGTGCTGGCCTGCTGCCACCGGGTGTTCGGCGCGTTGTCGCCGGATGTGCGCGACTGGCATGTCGAGGTGCACCAGTTCCGCATCGAGGCTCGTGTCGACGTGGCCGGCCAGCCCACGCCCGAAGGCGTGCACCGTGATGGCGTGGACTACGTGCTGGTGCTGATGGTCGACCGTACCAACATCGCCCGCGGCACCACCACCGTGTATGCCCCCGACCGCAGCGAGCTGGGCAGCTTCACGCTGGCGCATCCGCTGGACGCCACGCTGCTGGACGATCATCGCGTCTATCATGGCGTGACCGCCGTCGAGCCGCTGGACCCCGCATCCCCGGCCCACCGCGATGTGCTGGTGGTGACCTTCCGCGACGCGCACGTGCCGCGTTACGACGCCCGCTTTTCACCCTGACCACGAGGACCTCCCCCCATGAAATACCTGCACTCCATGGTCCGTATCCGCGACATCGACGCGTCGCTGCGCTTCTACTGCGAGGGCCTGGGCCTGAGGGAAGTGCGCCGCAAGGAAGTGCCTGAAGGCAAGTTCACGCTGATCTTCCTGGCCGCGCCCGACAGCCCGGAAGCCGAAATCGAGCTGACCTGGAACTGGGACTCGGACGAGAACTACGGCAACGCGCGCAATTTCGGGCACCTGGCGTTCCGTGTCGAGGACATCTATGCCACCTGCCAGCGCCTGGCCGACATGGGTTACACCATCCACCGGCCCCCGCGCGACGGCCACATGGCGTTCGTGAAATCGCCCGACGACATTTCGGTGGAACTGTTGCAGGACGGCCACCTGGAGCCGGCCGAGCCGTGGGCCTCGATGCCCAATACCGGCGACTGGTGAGCGTGGGGTGCCGCGCGTTTTTCATGAATGCGCGGCATGGTTGACATGCCGGCCGCGATGGCAAGGAAGCTCTGATTGAATCCAACGCTTCCCTGACGAAACAAAAAAGCCGCAACCTGGAGGTTGCGGCTTTTTTGGGGTTGGCAAAAGATCCGTCAGTCACGACGTGACGGGTCTTCCTTGCGGGCCAGGTAGCCGTCCACCCAGTGTCGGGTGATACGACCGGCGGCATCGCGTCCGCCCAGGCCGAAGGCCAGGGCCACGGCGACGGCCACGGCACCCAGGACCAGGCCGAAGGCCAGGTTGACGATGGAGTCGGCAAAGCCCATGGCGTGCAGGCCCATGGCCACGACCAGGCCCAGGATGGCGATGCGGGCCACCCGCGACAGGCCGGTGGCGTGGGCGCCGGCGGTCTGCCGGATGGCGCGCGCGGCCAGGTTGGCCAGCCACTGGCCCACGGCCAGGATGATCAGCCCGAACAGCACCTGGGCGGCAAAACCGATCAACTGCTCGAACAGTTCGTTGATGCCACTGAAGCCGAGCCGGTTGGCCGCCTCGACGATGGCGAAGGCCATCACGAAGAACAGCGCGATGCGACCCGCGACTTCGGAGGGCGTGGCCCTGCCGCCGGCTTCGCCCGGGGCACCGGTTTCGATGGGACCGGGCTTGAAGCCGAGGTGCGCGGGCAGTCGATCAAAGCCGATCTGGCTCAGCAGCTGGCCGAGCATGTCGGCCACGAAGCGGCCGATGAACCAGGCGATGAACACGATCACCGCCGCGGCCAGGATGTTGGGCACCGCATCCAGGAACAGTTCCAGCATGTGCCGTGCCGGCTGCGCGATGACGTCGATCTGCAGGGCGTTCAACGCGGCGATCAGTGCCGGTACCAGTACCAGGATGAACACCAGCGTGCCGCACAGGCTGGACAGCTTGATGCCACCGCCGTCCTTGCCCTGGGTCAGCCTGTCGGCGCGGGTCACGCTGAGCACGCTGGTGACCAGGTTGCGCAATACCTTGGCGATGAGGTAGCCGATGCCGCCGATGAACACGGCCGCGATGAGGTTGGGCAGGAAGCCCAGCAGCTCGTGCACCATGTTGGTCAGCGGTGCCAGCAGACCCTGCATTTCCAGCGCACCCACGATGGCCGGCAGGAACAGCAGGATGATCAGCCAGAAGAACACGTCGCCCAGCGTCTGCGAAACGGGGGTGGTGTTGTCCGGACGGGTTTCGGCCAGCTTTCTTTCCAGCCCGCTGGCGGCCAGGCTGCGGCTGATGAGCCGCCGCGCGACGGTGGCGATCACCCAGGCCAGCACGGCCAGTGCTCCGGCCAGCAGCAGCCGCGGCAGGTACAGCATGACGGTGCTGGCCAGCGCCGACAGCGGGTGGGAGACGCTGTCGATCCGGAGCAGGTTGAACATGCCGATCAGGGCAAACAGCAGGATGACCCAGAACACCACGCTGGCGATGATCTTCTGGACATCGAGGCCGGTACTGGTGGTGGTCGGAAGCCGTTCGTTGAGGCGTATCCGTGCGAGTGCCTTGCGCGTTACCGACCGGCATATCAGTGCCACGATCCAGCCGATGATCAGGATCAGCAGCGCGCCGATGATTCGGGGCAGGTAGTCACCGACATTGCCTGCCCAGGTCGACCAACTGAATGAACCCATGATTCCCCTCCTTCATTTGGGTAAACACTTGAAGATCCCCCTGTTCCTGTCTCCAGCCTACCCCCTGACGGAAAATCATGCACATGGCGCCCCGGCATGGCCGTCCGGAAACGACGATGCCCCGGACGGGCCGGGGCATCGCGGCAGTGCATGTGAAGGGCGTCACGGGACCTCGAAAATCCCCGCTCCAGTCGCGCTCCCGCCACGGGTTCCGGCGGGAGACCGTGTTTTGCGCAACGTCCCTCAGGCGGAGGCGCGCATCCCGCGCAGGGTGTCGCGCGCGGCCTGCAGGGTCGCGTCGAGCTCGTCTTCGCCGTGTGCCGCCGACATGAAGCCGGCCTCGAACGCCGACGGCGCCAGGAATACGCCACGTTCCAGCATGCCGTGGAAGAAGCGCCGGAAGGCGTCGCCGTCGCAGGCGGTGGCCTGTGCGTAGGTCTCGACCTTTTCGGCATGAAAGAACAACCCGAACATGCCGCCGACGCGGTTGTGGCTGAACGGCACGCCGGCCTCGTCGGCGATGGCCTGCAGGCCGTCGGTGAGCGTTTCCGTCTTGCGCGCCAGGTCGGCATGGAAGCCGGGCGCCTGGACCAGCTCCAGCATGGCCAGCCCCGCGGCCATGGCCACGGGGTTGCCGGACAGCGTGCCGGCCTGGTAGATCGGTCCGGTGGGGGCGATCTGTTGCATCAGCTCGCGCTTGCCGCCGTAGGCGCCCACCGGCATGCCGCCGCCGATGATCTTGCCGAAGGTGGTCAGGTCCGGAGTGACGCCGTAGTGCGCCTGCGCGCCCCCCAGGGCCACGCGGAAACCGGTCATGACCTCGTCGAAGATCAGCACCGTGCCGTGGCGGGTGCACAGCTCGCGCAACCCCTCCAGGAAGCCGGGGCGCGGCGGGATGCAGTTCATGTTGCCGGCCACCGGCTCGATGATCAGCCCGGCGATCTCGTCGCCCTGCTCGTCGAACAGGCGTCGCGCCGCGTTCAGGTCGTTGTAGGGCAGGGTCAGCGTGAGGTCGGCGTTGGCCTTGGGCACGCCGGGTGAGGTGGGCACGCCGAAGGTGAGCGCGCCGGAGCCGGCCTTGACCAGAAAGCTGTCGCCGTGACCGTGGTAGCAGCCCTCGAACTTGACGATCTTGCCGCGCCCGGTGGCACCACGCGCCAGTCGGATGGCGGACATGGTGGCCTCGGTGCCGGAGTTGACCATGCGCAGCATGTCCACCGACGGCACCAGGCGGGCGACGGTTTCGGCCATGGTCACCTCGTCCGCGCAGGGCGTGCCGAAAGAGAGGCCGTTGGCGACCGCGCGTTCGACCGCCTCGCGCACCGCCGGGTGATTGTGGCCGACGATCATCGGCCCCCAGGAGCCGACATAGTCGATGTAGCACCGGCCGTCGACATCCCACAGGCGGGCGCCGTCGGCCCGCGCGGTAAAGAACGGTTCGCCGCCGACCGCGCCAAAGGCGCGGACCGGGGAGTTGACGCCGCCGGGGAGGTAGGCGAGGGCGCGCTGGAAGAGTTCGTGACTGCTGCTCATGACTTGTCCGTGGATGAAGCGAAAAGGGGCTGGAAGGCCTGCGCGGCGGCACGCACGTCGGGTGCGTCGAAGACGGCGGAAATGACGGCCAGGAAATCGGCTCCGGCATCCACCAGCCGCG
The DNA here is from genome assembly GCA_964570295.1 of uncultured Rhodanobacteraceae bacterium. Taxonomy (GTDB): domain Bacteria; phylum Pseudomonadota; class Gammaproteobacteria; order Xanthomonadales; family Rhodanobacteraceae; genus Oleiagrimonas. The sequence goes on along the minus strand of CAZMXV010000057.1, from coordinate 1,508 downwards.
CACCATTGTGGGCGGTGATGCCGCCGATGGCCACCAGCGGCAGGCCCAGCCCCGACGCGCGGTGCAGCAGGCCGGGCGTGGCCCGGCGCGCCCGCGGCTTGGTGGGAGAGGGAAAGAAGGCGCCAAAGGCCAGGTAGTCGGCGCCGGCCGCGGCCAGGCGGCGCGCGCGGTCGATGTCGTCGTAGCAGGACACGCCGATGATGGCGCCGCGGCCCAGCCGTTCGCGGGCCACGGCAAGGTCGGCGTCGTCCTCGCCCACGTGCACCCCGTCGGCCTGGCAGGCAGCGGCCAGTTCCACGTCGTCATTGACGATCAGCGCCGCGTCGTGGCGGCGGCAGAGTGCGGCCAGCGCGGATGCCTCGGCGAGGCGCCGCGCGGCATCGTGCGTCTTGTCGCGATACTGCAGGAGACGCGCGCCACCGGACAGGGCCTGCGCCGCGGCATCGAGAAGATCCGCACGCGGACCGTCGGTGATGGCGTAAAGGCCGCGGCCGGCCAGGGCTTCACGGGTCATGTCGAGGCTCCGGGGGTGCGTTTTGCGTGGTGTCTTGCCACAATGGGGAATGTTCTTCCTTCAGGTCTGTCTGGTCCCATGAGTGTTCCCGGTACGCAAACGCAACCGCTGCGGCGATGGATGTGTGTGGTGTGCGGCTTCATCTACGACGAAGCCGAAGGTCTGCCCGAGGAGGGCATCGAGCCGGGCACGCGCTGGGACGACATTCCCGACACCTGGACGTGCCCCGACTGCGGTGCGACCAAGGACGACTTCGAGATGATCGAGGTCGACTGAGCCGCGGGATGCCCGATCAGGGCTCCACAGGGCCGACCGTTCCCTCGATGCTCATACGGTCGCCCCGGCTGGCGCCGATTCTCACGGCGGTGCCGGCCGGCAGTTCCAGTACGTATTTGGCCGGCGCGTTGCTCGGGTAGGTCGGGCACGGGTCGGCCTCGCACGGCGGCACGTCCAGCTGCATCGACACCAGCCTGCGCTCCTTGTCGAAATACAGGATGTCCAGCGGGATCAGGGTGTCCTTCATCCAGAACACCTGGGGTGCCTCTCGGACGAACACGAACAACATGCCGTGGTCGGCGGCGAGCTCGGTGCGCTGCATCAGCCCGCGCGCCCGCGCCATGGCGGTGGTGGCCATTTCCACCTGGTAGCGGTGGCCGTTCAGCACCACGGCAGGGGAGGCATCGCCGGAAACTTCCGGCGCCGCCGCGGCCGCGGGCGTCGCGGCGGCACCCAGCAGCAACAACAGGGACAGGGCGAACTGCTTCATCGACATCATCCGCATGGGAGAGAGCCGAGTGTAGCCCCGCCGCGGCCACGCGGAAAACCGCCGCCCGGCAGGGACGCAGAAAAAGCTTCCCATCGCGGGGGCGGAGGGAGTATGATTCGCACCCCCGGCAGGCAGCCTTGGCCGGGCGCCGCAGGAAGCACGGCATCCCCGAAAAATTTTCGCCAAGGGGTGTTGACGAAGCCAAAAACGGATGTATAGTAGGCGGCT
>CAZMXV010000056.1:0-14760 GCA_964570295.1 uncultured Rhodanobacteraceae bacterium | reverse complement strand
GCTGGTACAGGCGGTGCACGCCGGTGGTGGTCTCCTCGGACACGCCCTTCCAGCCGGCGGCAGCCTGCTTCCAGAAGCCGGGGCGTTCCTCGCGGGTGGCCTTCAGCAGGTTCTTGATGACCTGTTCCTCGTGACTGGCGCCGGGCTGGTCGACCCAGTCCGAGCCGTCTTCCATCTCCACGCCCTTGTGGATCAGCAGCGTGGCGTCGCCACCGTCGTCGACGATCAGTTCGGGGCCCTGCATGCCTTCGTGGGTGAGGGCATCCAGCGTGCACTGCCAGTACTCCTCCAGCGTCTCGCCCTTCCAGGCGAACACGGGCACGCCGGCCTTGGCCATGGCCGCGGCGCAGTCGTCCTGGGTGGAGAAGATGTTGCACGAAGCCCAGCGCACCCTGGCGCCCAGCTCGACCAGGGTCTCGATGAGAACGGCCGTCTCCTTGGTCATGTGCAGCGAGCCGGTCAGGCGTACGCCTTCGAGCGGCTTCTCGGCCGCGTACTTGGCACGGATCGCCATCAGGCCGGGCATCTCCTCCTCGGCCATGCGGATGCGCTTGCGGCCGAGATCGGCCAGGGAAATGTCGCGGATCTTGTAGTCCGGATTCACGGAATCTTGAACGACTGCACTCATGGTGGCGTTGGCTCCTGAAAGTCTGAAAGTCCGCTGTCGCGGACCCCGCACGTGGCGGGCAGGGCGGGCGCCGTTGCACGAAATTTGCCGAGCCTGACCGCTTCGCGGTTGCAACGCCCCTCGGCGGGGTCGAACCAGATGTTCATTGTATCGTTGTTGGAGGCAAGGGGCGAGGGACGAGGGGTAACGCGCCGGGCCGGCCGGGGTGTGGAGCGGGCGGCGGGGCGCGTGGCGCGGCATCGGGCCGGCATGATCCCATGCGGTCTTCGCCCCTCATTCAACATCCCCATAACCCGCCCCCCGCCGCATGCCCCTATCATCGGAACGGTTCAGAAGGAGAAGCCATGGCCACCCGACCCGATCATCCCGACGATCTGCGCGACGTGTCGTTCGCCCCCCACGACGCGCCGTTGCGCGAGGACGTGCGGGAGCTGGGGACGCTGGTCGGCGAAATGCTGGCCGAGCAGGGCGGCGCGGCATTCTTCGAGCGTGTGGAGGCGCTGCGCACCGCAGCCATCCATCGGCGCGAGGCGGGTGCCGGCATCGCCTCCCTGGCCGGGATGCTGGCCGGTACCGATGCGGACATGGCCGAAGCCCTGACGCGTGCCTTCGCGGCCTGGTTCCAGGCCGTCAACACGGCCGAACGGGTGCACCGCATCCGGCGCCGACGCGACTATCAGCTTGCCGGCGCCGCGCCGCAGCCGGAGTCGCTGGCGGCGGTGCTGGAGGCGCTCAAGGCGCGCGGCGTGAAGGCCGACGAGTTGCTGGCCTGGATCGCGCGCCTGGACATCGAGCCGGTGTTCACGGCCCATCCCACCGAAGCCGTACGCCGCTCGCTGCTGGAAAAGGAGCAGGCCATCGTGCGCGCATTGGTGGACGGTTTCGACCGCTCGCGCACGCCGCGTGAACAGGCCGTCGATCACGAGCGCCTGCGCACCGCGCTGACCGCCAGTTGGCAGACCGCCGAGGCCTCGCAGGTGCGGCCCAGCGTGCAGGACGAGTTCGAGCACGTCAGCTTCTACCTGGCCGAGCCGCTGTATCGCGTGCTGCCGGCCTTCTACGAGTCGCTCCAGCACGAACTGGCCGAGGTCTACGACATCGAGGACGAACTGCCGCGCCTGCTGCGTTTCGGTTCCTGGGTCGGCGGCGACATGGACGGCAACCCCAACGTCGGCGCCGACACCATCGACGAGACCCTGCGCGCGCAACGCGCCCTGGTGCTGGAACGCTACCGGGCCGAATGCGCGCAACTGGGCCGCCTGCTCAGCCAGACCGACGACCGCGTGGCCGTTTCCGCCGCCCTGCGCGAGCGCCTGGACGACTATCGCCGGCGCCTGCCCGAGGCGGCCGCGGCCATTCGCCCGCGCCACCACAACATGCCCTACCGCTGCCTGCTGGCGCTGATGGGCGCGCGCCTGGCTGCCACCGAAAACGACGACGAGGGCGGCTACGCCAACGCCGACGGCTTTGCCGGCGACGTGGCGCTGATCGTCGACAGCCTGCTCGAAAACAAGGGCGAAAACGCCGGCCTGTTCGCCGTCAAGCGCCTGCAGTGGCGCCTGCGTACCTTCGGCTTCCATCTGGCGCGGCTGGACGTGCGCCAGGACGCGCGCGTGCACGACGACGTGCTGGCGGTGCTGCTCGACGATGCCGATTGGACATCGCGCAATCCCGATCATCGTGCCGAACGCCTGCGCGATCTCGCTGCCGGAAAGGCCGCTTTCGAATCCCGCGACGACGAAGCCGGCGAGCGCCTCAAGGCCGTGTTCGCCACCCTGGCCGACGCGCGCCAACGCTACGGCACCGACGCCACCGGCCCCTACATCATCTCCATGGCGCGTTCGGCCGCCGACGTGCTGGCGGTGCTGGCGCTGGCGCGCCACGGTGGCCTGGTGGAAGACGAGGCGGTGCCGCTCGATGTCGGCCCGCTGTTCGAAACCGTGGATGACCTGGTGCACGGCGCCGACACCTTGCGCGCGCTGCTGGCCGACCCGGTCTATCGTGAACACCTGCAACGGCGCGGCAACCGGCAGCTGATCATGCTCGGTTATTCCGACAGCATGAAGGACGGCGGCATCCTGGCCGCGCGCTGGGCGCTGCAGCGCGCACAGGGCGAGCTGCTGGATGCGGCTCGCGAAGCCGGTATCGAACTCACCTTTTTCCACGGCCGCGGCGGTTCGGCCAGCCGCGGCGGCGGCAAGGTCACGCCGGCGCTGATGGCCTCGCCACGCGGCGCCGTGGCCGGCCGCCTGCGCATGACCGAGCAGGGCGAGGTGATCCACCGCAAATACGGCATCCGCGCGCTGGCCCTGCGCAACCTGGAACAGACCGTGGGCGCCGCACTGCGCGCCTCCCTGCGTCCGCGCGCGCCGGATGCCCGCGAAACCGGCTGGATCGCGCGCATGGACACGCTGGCCGCGGCCAGCCGCAAGACCTACCGTGCTTTCGTGGGCGACGAGGGCTTCGTGGCCTATTTCCGGCATGCCACGCCCATCGACGTCATCGAGCGCATGACCATGGGCTCGCGGCCGGCCAGCCGCCGCTCCATGCACGGCGTCGAGGACCTGCGTGCCATCCCGTGGGTGTTCGCCTGGACACAGATGCGCTCGGTCCTTTCCGGCTGGTACGGCATTGGCACCGCACTCAGCCAGGGCGCCGCCGAATTCGGCGAAACCGCGCTGGCCGAAATGGCCCGCGACTGGCCGTTCCTGTCGACCCTGCTGGACGACGTGGAAATGGTGCTGGCCAAGGCCGACATCGGCATCGCCGAGGCCTTCTCGCGCCTGTCCGGCGAGCTGCACGACAGGTTCTTCCCGCGCATCGAGCAGGAATACCTGCGCACGCGGCAGTGGATATTGCGCCTGAAGGAACGCGATGACCTGCTGGCCGACGACCCGCGCCTGGCGCAGTCGATCCGCCTGCGCAACCCCTACATCGACCCCATGAGCCTGCTGCAGGTGGACCTGCTGCGGCGCTGGCGCGCCACCGGCAGCGCCGACGACGACCTGCTGCGGGCCCTGGTCGCCTGCGTCAACGGCGTGTCGCAGGGCCTGCAAAACACCGGCTGACGGTGTGCCGGCCCGGAATGCCTTTTGGGGCCCTTTGGGGTGTCTGACACCGCTGCACGGGGCATCTCGAAACGAACCGGTCTTCGAAATTCCCGGGTGTCGACGGGTTGTCGGCAGGCATGATCGCGGTCATGGGCCGCTCCCACAATGGTTTCATGAGGTTTGGAGCAAGCCCTGTGGGAGCGGCCCATGACCGCGATCATGTCTTGCCGATACCTCTTTCCACGCCCCGCCCTCCTAGGGTTCTCCCCAATAGTCCCGGCGGCCGCACGCGGCTAAGGTCGAATGCATCGCAACAGGTAGACGGGGCGGGAGAAGCGTGATGAATCCGATATCGATGGCTGTCGACGGCATGGCGTACCGCGCCCCGCCACCGCCACCGCCACCGCCACCGCCACGTCCGCCGGCCGGCCCCCTGCCGGTCGTGCCTGCCGGTCGCGGCGGCACGCCCGCCGGCCCCGGTCCGTACGGCCTGCCGCCCGGTACCGGCGTCGGCGATGTGGTCCGCGGCACCCGTGCGGAGCCGTTCGACGTCACCCTGTCGCGGCTGGCCACCGCCGTCTACAGTGACGGCCCCGGCGATGCGCGACGCCCCGGTCCGCCGCAGCCGTGGCATGCCGTCGACGATGCCGAGCTGCGCGCGCACGGCATCGACGATCCCCAGGCCTGGCGACACCAGTACCTGGGCGGCGGCGAGGAAACGAGCGCCCAGCACTTCAAGGCCGAGATCTACACCGACGGCGACGGCAACTACGTGCTCGCCTATCGCGGCACCGACGGCACCGGCGCCGACTGGATGAACAATTTCAAGCAGGGTACCGGTTTCGAGACCGAGGAGGGCAACGACAAGTTCAGCGGCATGGCCGCGCGCACGGCGCGCCAGTTCAAGCTGCATTTCGCCGATCCCGGCGGCGGCAACAACCTCGCCATCACCGGGCATTCGCAGGGCGGCGGCCTGGCCACGGTGGGCTCGGTCGTCAGCGGCATTCCGGCGGTCACGTTCGACGCCTCGGGCATCCATCCCAACACCTGGGACCGTCTCGGCATCGATCCGCAGGCAGCCCGTGACATTGCCGAAAACGGCACCATCCGCGCCTATTCGCTGCACGACGACCTGCTGACGCGGGCACAGGAAAGCGGCCCCCTGGGCCTGATGACGCCGGATGCGCTGGGCACGAAAATCGTGGTCGCTCCCGCCGGCGAGGCGGATGCCGGGACCATCGCGCATGGCCTGGATGTCGAGACCGGTCTTCCCGATGCCCTGACCGGCCCGGTGGGCACCGCGCTCGAAGTGGCGCACCGCATTCCGGCGCCGTTGCTGGCCGGCGAGGGTGCCGTGGTCGGTGGCCTGTTCGGCGGTCCGGTCGGCTTTCTTGCCGGGGGCGCCATCGGCGGAGCGGTCGGGCTGGCCGGCGACGGCGTGCGTGGCGCGGTCAGCCACAGCCCGGTGCTGCTGACCGAAGCCATGATCCAGCAGCAGCCCTGGCAGCCCGGCTACGAGAACCCCGCCGACATCGGCAAGGGGCTGCAGGACCTGGTGCCGGATCCACTCAAGGACGACTACGCGCGCAACGTGCATGCCACCGTCGAGGGCATTGCCGACGTGGTGCGCAGCGACTTTGCCGACGGCGACTATGTCCAGGGTGGCTTCCGCATCGCCGGGGACGTCGGCAAGGGCTTCGTCGACTCGGCCGGTGACACGGTGCAGCGTGGCAGCGAGGCCGTCGGTGACGCGGTCGAGCAGCATGTCGGCGGTCCCGTCGGCAAGGTGTTCTCGGCTGCGGCCGATGGTTTCGGCCGCGTCGTGGACAACGGCCTGCATGTGGTCGGACACGGGGTTGAAGCCGCCTTCGATGCCGGCGGCAAGGTCATGCAGACCGTGGCCGACGGAGCGCGGTCGGTGATCGGCTTCTTCACCGGCCGTCCGGGCTGATGCCCCGGCGGCAAGCCGGACCGCGGGCGGCGTGCCGCCGTTTCCGGTTGTCCACGTATCTCGCCCTTTGTGCGGCAGGGGCCGGAATGGTTATGCTGGCCACGGTACCGGCAGCGGCCGCGGATCGGTCCGGAGCTTCCATGAACGACGACAGATTTGCCCATCCCCGGATCGCCATGCTGGCGACGGCCGCCGAGCGCGGCGACATCGAGGCGATGCGCCGCGAGATGCAGGCCGTTCACCCCGACACCCCGGGTTCGGATGGCACCACCCTGCTGGTCAAGGCCATCGCCGACGGCAACGTGGTGGCCGCGCAGGCCCTGCTCGAAGGCGGCGCCGACCCCAACCGCCCCGGCAAGGGCGGTGAGACGCCGGTCCATGCCGCCGCCTTCGCCGACGACCCGCGCCTCCTCGAAGCGGTGCTGGCGCACGGCGGCCAGCCCGACGTCGTCAACGAAATCAGTGGCGAAACCCCGCTGATGCGCGCCATCGTCGGGCTGCATCCGGACCATGTGCGCATGCTGCTCGACGCCGGCGCCGACCCCAACCGGGCCGACCGCAACGGCGAAACCCCGCTGCACACCGCCGCCTCGGTCAACGCCGGCGGCGTGATCCTCATGCTGCTCAAAGCCGGCGCGCTGCCGCTGGTGAAAGACTCCCACGGCGATACCTTCCAGCCCTACTACTTCGGCATCAACCCCGACCTGCTCAACGCACGGGCCAGGGAAGAACGCCGCCAGGTGATCGAATGGCTGAAGGCCCACGGCATCCCGCTGGAGGCCGCCGCCGAATCCTGATCGGTCGTGCCGGAGGCGAAGACGAACACCGCTGGTGTGCCAGAATGATGCCGTTTCCCGTACCGGTGCATTCGCCAGGGTCCATGCCTTGATCATTGAATCGCTGCTCGACACCGACCTCTACAAGTTCACGATGATGCAGGCGGTGCTGCACCGCTTTCCCTCGGCGGAGGTGGAGTACCGGTTCCGTTGCCGCACCCGCGGCGCGGTGCGGCACGTACCGGTGACGCGGGTGCGCGAGGAAATCGCGGGGCTGTGTTCGCTGACGTTCGCGGCACACGAGCTGGACTACCTGCGTTCACTGCGCTACCTGAAGAAGGATTTCGTGGAGATCCTGCGCGTGTTCCGCCTGCAGCAGGACCACGTCGAGGTCGCGGAGCACGACGACGGACTCGACATCACGATCCGCGGGCCGTGGCTGCACACCATCCTGTTCGAGGTGCCGGTGCTGGCCGTCGTCAGCGAGTTGTATGGCGGCCTGGCGGCGCCGGCGGATGCCGTCGAGGCCGGCACGCGGCGGCTGCAGGCCAAGATCGCCCGGCTGCGTGCGCAGGATGACCTCGACGGGTTCCGTTTTGCCGAGTTCGGTACCCGGCGGCGTTTCTCGCGCGACTGGCAGCGCCATGTCGTCGAGCGCCTGGCCGCGGAGCTTCCCGGGCACCTGGCCGGCACCAGCAATGTGCTGTGGGCGATGGAACTGGGCCTGCCGCCGATCGGCACCATGGCGCACGAATTCCTTCAGGCCTGCCAGGCGGTGGGGCCGCGCCTGGTGGACAGCCAGCGCTACGCGCTGGAGGCATGGGCCCAGGAGTACCGCGGCGACCTCGGTATCGCATTGTCGGACGTGATCAACCAGGACGCCTTCCTGCGCGATTTCGACCTCTACTTTTGCAAGCTGTTCGACGGCGTGCGCCAGGATTCGGGCGACCCGTTCGCCTGGGGCGAGCGCATGCTGGCGCATTACCGGCGCCTGCGCGTGGACGCGCGCACCAAGACCATCGTGTTCAGCGACGGCCTGGACATGGACAAGGCCGTCGCGTTGTACCGGCATTTCCGCGGGCGGGTGCAGGTCAGCTTCGGCATCGGTACCCACCTCACCAACGACATGGGCTTCGCCACGCCGGGCATGGTCATCAAGATGACGCGCTGCAACGGCCAGGCGGTGGCCAAGATCAGCGACGATCCCGGCAAGACGTTGTGCGACGACCCGGGCTATCTCGCCTATCTCAAGAAGGTGTTCCAGGTACGGGATACGGACGGGCAGGGAAAGGCCTGATGGAATCTGGCGGTACCGGCCGATGTCATGGCGACGGCACACCCAGCCGGTGCAGGATGGCGCGCAGGCGCAGGTCCGCGGCGTCGGCGCCGGGGTCGCGTTCGCACAGGTAGGTGTCCTGGTCCGGCTGCGCGTGCACATGCAGTCCCGCGGAACGGAGCATCGCCGGCAAGGCGGGCGGGTTGGGCACCCACCAGTTGGTGGGGTCGCCGGCCAGTTCGTGTTCCACGAAAGCCAGTTTCGGCCAGGTGTCCTCGCACAGCCGGTCGCGGCCGGCGTAGCCGGGGTCGGCGGTGTCGATGTCGTTGCCCGGCGGCCCGGCGGTCAGACTCTGCACCAGCAGCAACTGGCGGCTGGCGGCAGCGGCCAGGTCCAGGCCAAGCAGCGGATGGCGCAGGTGGTAGAGCACGCCCAGGAACAGCACCAGGTCGTAGCGTTCGTCGCGGATGGCCAGGTCGTGGATGTCGCCGTGGCGGATGTCGACGCGGTTTTCGAGGTGCAGCTGCCGGGCGGCCCATGCGGCCTGGCGCAGGTAGTGCTCGTCGTGGTCCATCGCGACCACGCGCGCGCCGCGGCGGGCCAGTTCGAAACTGTAGAAGCCGGCGTTGCAGCCGATGTCCAGCACTTCCCAGCCGTCCATCCGCGCGGGCAGATGCGGGGCGATGCGGGCCCACTTGAAAGCGGGAAAATCGCCCAGGGGGTGATCGGGAGCGGTCTGCACGCCGTCGGGCAGGTGCAGGTTGTGGAACCAGGGGCCGAGTTCGCGGATGGTGCCGGCCAGGGGGCCTTCGCCGGTACCGGGTGACTGCAGGGTTCTGAGCTCTTGCATGGCGCGCTCCTCAGGCGACGGCACGGGCGTGGGCCGCCTCGTCCAGCCATTGCACCAACTGTGTGGCGCGGTGCCGGGCGGTGTGCTCGGCCATCATGCGCGCGTGTGCCTGGTCGCCGATGGCGCGACGCTCTTCGGGCGAAAGTTGCGTGAGGTACGCCACTACCTGCGCGGTATCTTCGGCGAGGAGGATCTCGCGCCCCGGTTCGAACAGGGTCTCGATGCCGGGCCAGGTGTCGGAAATGATGGGCGTGGCGCAGGCGGCGGCCTCGAACAGGCGCACGCTGGGCGAGTAGCCGGCGGCGCGCATGTCGTCGCGGGTGACATTGAGGGTGAAGCGCTGGCGGGTGTAGAAGTCGCGGTGCCGAGGCGGCGGGATGTGGTGACGGTATTCGACGTTCGGAGGCCATGCGGTGTCGTCGGGATACATGGCGCCGGCCACGATGAAGTGCCGGTTGTCGAGCTGGCGTGCCGGTTCCAGGAGCAGGCTTTCCACCCGCGGTTGGCGGTCGTCGCTGTAGGTGCCCAGGTAACCCAGGTCCCAGCTGTGGCGGGCCTGCTCCGGAAAATAGTGGCTTGGATCGAACGAGCAGTACAACGCATGCGCGCGCGGCGCGCCCCGTTCGCGCTCCAAATGTTCCAGCGTGGGGCCGCCGGTGAACGACAGGTAGACGTCGTACCCGGGTATCTGGCGCTGGTGCAGGTAATTGCAGGTTTCGCGCTGCAGGGCGGCCAGGGTTGCCGGGGTGTCGATATCGTAGAACGCGGTGACGCCGCGCGCCTTGAGGAGAAGTGAATGATGCCCGGACGACAGGGCGCCTGTCCGTCATGGGCCGGATGAGCGGGCCGTTTCCGGAAGAGACGTCGCGGGGGCTGTCGGGCCCGGGATGCTCAGCCGTCCAGTTCGGCCCAGCGCGCATAGGCCGCGTCCAGCTCCGCCTGGGTGGCGGCCAGGGCTTCGTTGGCGGCGGTGATGGCGTCGGTGTCCTGCTTGAAGAAGGCCGGGTCGCTCATGGCCTCGCCCGCTTCGGCGAGACGCGCCTCCAGGGCTTCGATGCGGGCCGGCAGCTGCTCCAGTTCGCGCTGCTCCTTGTAGCTGAGCTTGCGCTGCTCCGGCGCGGCCTTGCCGTTCCGGGCCGGCTTCGGCGCCGGCGCGGGCGGTGCCGTGGGTGGTGCCGGCGCCGGGCGCTGGCGCAGCCAGTCCTGGTAGCCGCCCACGTATTCGCCGACCCGGCCGCCGCCTTCCAGCGCCAGCGTGCCGGTGACCACGTTGTCCAGGAATTCGCGGTCGTGGCTGACCAGCAGCAGGGTGCCCCGGTACTCGGCCAGCAGTTCCTCCAGCAGCTCCAGGGTTTCGACATCCAGGTCGTTGGTGGGCTCGTCCATTACCAGCAGGTTGGACGGCTGCGCGAACAGGCGCGCCAGCAGCAGGCGGTTGCGTTCGCCGCCGGACAGGCGGGTGATCGGCGCCCGCGCGCGCTCGGGCGTGAACAGGAAGTCCTGCAGGTAGCCCATGATATGGGTGCGTCGGCCGCCGAGCTCGATGTATTCGCGGCCTTGCGCGACGTTGTCCAGCGCATTCAGCGATTCGTCGAGCTGGGCGCGGTGCTGGTCGAAGTAGGCGATTTCCAGCCCGGTGCCGAGTTCGACGTGGCCGCGCTGCGGTTCGAGCTCGCCCAGCATGATTTTCAGCAGGGTCGACTTGCCGGCGCCGTTGGGTCCGATGATGCCGATGCGGTCGCCGCGCATCACGGTGGTGCTGAAGTCGTCGATCAGTACATGCCCGGCATAGGCCTGGTGCACGTCTTCCAGGGTGATGACCTTCTTGCCGGAGGCTCTGCCGTCGGCCAGCGTCATCTTCGCCTGGCCGCTTTTTTCGCGGCGCTCGGCGCGCTCGGCGCGCATCGCCTTCAGGGCGCGCACGCGGCCTTCGTTGCGGGTGCGGCGGGCCTTGATGCCCTGGCGGATCCACGCTTCCTCCTGTGCCAGCCGCTTGTCGAAGGCGGCGTTGGCCTGTGCCTCGGCGTGTGCGCGTTCCTCGCGGCGGCGCAGGAAGTTGTCGTAGTCGCCCGGCCAGTCAGTGAGCCGGCCGCGGTCGATCTCGACGATGCGCGTGGCCAGCGCACGCAGAAAGCGGCGGTCGTGGGTGACGAAAACGATGGCGCCGGCGAAGCTTTTCAGGAAGCCTTCGAGCCAGTCGATGGCCTCGATGTCCAGGTGGTTGGTGGGCTCGTCCAGCAGCAGCACGTCGGGATTGCAGACCAACGCCCGGGCCAGCAGCACGCGTCGCTTCATGCCGCCGGAAAGCGCGTCGAAATCCACGTTGCCGTCCAGTTCCAGCCGCGCCAGCACGTCGGCCACGCGGCGGTCCACGTCCCAGCCGTGGCGTGCCTCGATGGCGTCCTGCACTTCGCCCATGGCGTCCATGTCGCCGGCCGCGAGCAGGTGGTGGTAGCGCGCCAGCAACCGCCCCAGGTCGCCGAGGCCTTCGGCGACCACGTCGAACACGCTGCCGGCGGTGCCGTGCGGCACTTCCTGCGCCATGCGCGCGACGACCGTGCCGCCGGCCAGGCGCAGTTCACCGTCATCGGGCGCCAGTTCGCGCGCGACCAGGCGCAGCAGGGTGGATTTGCCGGCGCCGTTGCGGCCCACCACGCACACGCGTTCGCCACGCCCGATGGCGAGGTCGACGTGGTCGAGCAGGAGCGGGCCGCCGACACTGTAGTCGACGTTGATCAGTTGCAGCAGGGACATGCGCGTATTGTAGCCGTTGTCCCCGCGCCGCTGCGTGCTGGTGCGGGCGGCCGGGGCGCGGCACAATGAGCGGCATGCATCGTGCCGTCGCGGCGGGGTGCACGGCACCACGGGAGGAACCACGGCATGTCCGACAAACGGCTCGAAGCAGCGGGACTGAAGGTGACCCGGCCGCGTGTCCGGGTGCTGGCGCTGCTGGACGATCCGGCCACCTGCTGCCTGAGCGCCAAGGCCATCCACCGCGCCTTCATGGGCGCGGGCGAACGCATGTCACTGGGCACGGTCTACCGGGTGCTGTCCGATCTCGAAAAGGCCGGCCTGGTGGTGGGCCACCACTTCGACGGGGAGCTGAAGGAATACGGCCTGGCGGAGCGTGCCGACCACGACCACATGGTGTGCGACGAGACCGGCGACGTCATCAAGTTCGACGACCCCGAGTTGCGCCGCGTGCAGGCCCGGGTCGCGGCGCAACACGGCTACGAGGTGGTCGAGAACTCGCTGACCTTCCGGGTGCGTCCGCGCAAACCCTGACGACCCTTCGCGTGCCGGGCCGCCGCCGGCATGTCAGGCCGCGTCCCGCTCGGCGTCGACGCGCTTGATGGCCTTGTGCGCGGTTTCATCGCTGCCCTGTTTCCAGTAACTGGAGATGTACATGCGCTCGCGTGGCACGCCGCGTTCCTCGCGCAGGTGACGGCGCAGGGCCAGCATGGCGCTGAATTCGCAGGCGGCCCATACGGCGACCTCGCCGTCCGGCCATGCCATGGCCTGCACCGCCTCGAGCAGCCGCGTGCCGGGTGCCTGGGCGTGGTTGACCAGCCAGTGGATGTTCGTCGGCAGGGGCCGCACCAGTGGCTGGACATCGTCCGGGTCGGGGATTTCGATGAACACGTCGCCGTGCATGGTTTCGGGAAGCCGCGACAGGTTCGCGCTGATGGCCGGCAGTGCGGTCATGTCGCCGGCCATGAGGATCCGCGGCGCCCCGGGATCGACCTGTTTCTTCGGGCCGGGGCCGGCGATGTCGATCTCGTCGCCATCGCGGCAGTCCAGGGCCCACTGCGTGGCCGGTCCGTTGCTGCCGCCGTCATGCAACGCGAAGTCGATGTCGATGGCGTCACGGCGCTGGGCACGGACCGTGTAGGTGCGCAGCAAAGGCTTTTCGGCCCCCGGCACGGGCAGCAACAGCTTGACGTAGGCGCTGGCCTGGTCGGACGGGAAGCGCGCCATGCCCGCGCCACCCAGTGTCACGCGCAGCAGGTGCGGCGTGACGAGCCGTTTGTCGAGGACGGTGAAGCGGAAGGGGGTGGGGCGTTTCGCGGGCATGGTTACTCCGTGGGGTCCAGGTTGGCCGCCATGGCTTCCGCCAGCTGGACGAAGCGGGTGACGGCATCCGCTGGCAGGCCGCGGACCATGCGTGCGCCAGCCGCCTTTTCGGCGCGGGCGATGCGCGTGTACAGCCTGTCGGCGGCCTTGGTCGCCATCAGGATGCGGCGTCGGCCGTCGCTCGGATCCGATTGCTGTCGCACCAGGCCCGCCGTGCACAGCTCCTGCACCACGCGGGTGATCTGCGACTTGTCGCGGCGCAGGCGCGTGGCGATATCGTGCGCCGTGCATTGCGGCAGGTGGCGGATCGCCTTCATGGTGCGGATGTGCGACGGTGGAAGGTCGATGCCGGTCTCGCGGCAGGCCTCGCGCATGGCACGCTTGTAGGCATGCAGCAGGCGGTGGAGGGCTTCGCCGGGGTGGGTGGATGTCATGGCGTTCAAGTTGACAATGTCCACCATATGCTGGGGCATATGGTGGATGGTGTCAACCATTTTGACCGTGCCTCGGGGGGGCGCGGTTTTGCGTCGGGAGTGTCGGGTGCTCTTGTGGCCGCGATCGCCGTTGCCGCTACACCCGTCACCCCGCGGGAAGCCGGGTTCGGTTGGCCCTCAGTGCGACTGCGTGTGCCGCGACGGATCATCCGGGCAGATGATGCCGGTACGCCGGGTATCGCAGACGGTGCCTTCGGAAGCATGCGTCGGGTAGTGCCCGCTGTCCGGCGCCGGTCGTGCGGGATCGGCGGAAGATGACGGGACGGATGCGTTGCCGACGGCAGGAACCGCACGGGCCGCGGCGGCGGCGCCGAACTGCTGGCGCGCGCTGGCGATGTCTTGCGGCGTGGGCCGGTAGGTCTGCCAGGGGTCGTCGTTGTCGTCCCGGTAGCGGATGACGCCGTTTTCGACATCCACTTCGTAGTGTTCGTAGGCGCCGCGCAGGTTGAACCAGATGGCCGGCATGAAAAACAGGATGTCCAGGGCCAGGTTGCCGCCCTGGAAGTTCAGCGGCAGCAGTCCGTACATCGGCGGCTGTCCCGGTTGCACGGCCTCGAATTCGTAGTTGCCGAAAGTGGTCGTGCTCAGGTCCAGCCGGGTGGGCAGGCGGGTGGCCGCATGGTCTTTCAGCGTCAGGTGCGTTTGCGGGTGCGTGGAACGGATCAGGGCCGTGTTGGAACAGGCGCCCAGCACGACGGCCAGACACGCCATGGCGGCGCTCTTGCAGATGTGGTTCATGCGTTTTCCCCTGTGGCATCGGTTCGGCCGGTGGCCGCAAGGCCACCGGTGCGGCCATCCCCTTGCGGACCCGACCGCAGGATCACAGTTTACCGCGTTCCGCCATGTTCGCGACCGGCTGGAAAGGCGAGGCGGGAAACGTCCGGACCAGCGTGATGCCGGTTTCGGTTAAGGTATGCGTCCTTCGGGGGCGGTCATCCATACGGGAAACGAACATGACGAAGCATTTGCTGTGCCTGGCGCTGGCCGCGTCGGCAGGTATGCTGGCTCCGGCCGCGCAGGCGGAGGCGCCGAGTTTCAATTACGTGCAAGGCACCGCGCAGCGGGTCGATGCCGGCCACGGGCAGGACTGGGGCTGGGGCGTCGAGGGCAGCTTCAACCCGGTGGGCGGCCTGTTCGTCGCCGGACAGTACCGTCGCGTCCGCGACATCGGCGGCACCGGGGCGGACCTGGCCGCGTACCGCGGCGATTTCGGCTACGCGTTCAAGCTGGCGGGTACGCTGGCGCTGTACGGCGAGGCGGGGTGGTCGAAGCAGTCGCTGACCGGTCGTGATGACGGCGGGGCGCATGCCGAGGTGGGCCTGCGTGCGCGGCTGCCGCTGGTACAGCTGGAGGGGGCGGTGGGCCACCACTGGCGCAATGGCGGCTTCGACGAGTATTCGGCAACAGCGCTGTTCCACGTACTGCCGTTCACCTATGTCGGCGTGGGCTATGTGTCCGAGCGGCATGCGCACGGGAGCCTGGACCGCTGGCAGGCGGGCGTGCGGTTGACGTTCTGAGGCGTCGGCGGGCCTTGATCGCGGCCCATGGCCCTTGTGGGAGCGGCCCATGGCCGCGATCGGAAGATGCGGAGCCGTGACGGTGCGGAGCCGTGACGGTTTTCCGATACGCGGCCGCCGCCCGAAGGCGGCGGCCGCCTGTCA
>CAZMXV010000055.1:0-14789 GCA_964570295.1 uncultured Rhodanobacteraceae bacterium | reverse complement strand
CGTGCGAGCCGGTTTCCGGCAGTGCATGCCATCGCGGCCATGGGCCGCTCCCACAGGGCTTGCCTGAAATTTCCTGAAACCCTTGTGGGAGCGGCCCATGGCCGCGATGCTCCGGCGTGGCGAACGCATTGCCCGGACCGCGCCGGAGGCACGGGTGTTTCATCCACCGGTCAGATGCCGTAACGTGCCTTGCGCTCGGCGGTATAGGCCCACCACGGTCTGGGCTCGTCGCCATCCAGGAAGCGCGTGACGGACAGGAACACGTCCAGCACGCAGGGGTCCTGACGAGTGCCGGTCACGCGGCACAGGCGCTGGTACAGCGCCAGCGGATCGGCGCCTGGCAGGTCGGCCGGCGAATCGATGCCCAGCCGCTGGAAGTCGCGTGCCATGGCCGGGCCGATGTTGGGCAGGTCGGTCAGCCGTTGCAGCCGGTCGCGACGCACCCGGGCCGGGTTCATGCCGCCAGGCCGCGTCGCCGCAACGCGGTTCCGACTGCGTCCAGTGCCGCCATGATGCGTGCGCGCGGCGCGGCGAAGTTGAGACGCATGAAACCACTGCCTTCGACGCCGAAGGCGGTGCCGGCGTTGAGTCCCAGGCCGCAGTCGTCGATGAAGAAGGCCTTCAGGGCGGCATCGTCCAGCCCCAGCGGGCGGCAATCCAGCCACATCAGGTAGCCGGCCTGCGGGGGCGTGACGCGGAGTGGCGCCAGATGCCGCCGCACGTGGTCGACCACGGCGTCGCGGGTGGTCTGCAGATACGCGACCAGGGCATCGCGCCAGGGACCGCCGTCGCGCCAGGCGGCTTCGGCGGCGGCCAGGCTGAAGGGGTTGAAGTTGTCCAGCCGGCGCGCGGCCATCACGTGCGCCAGAGCCGCGCGCCGGGCCGGGTCGGGGACGACCAGGGCGGTCAGTGCCAGGCCCTGGATGTTGAAGGTCTTGTTGGGCGACACCGCGCTGATGACACGGTCGCCGGGGCGGGCCAGCGATCCCAGTGGCACGAATGGGCCGTCGGTGAAGGTGAGGTCGGCGTGGATGTCGTCGGAAACCACGGTGAAGTCGTGCTCCCGCGTCAGTGCCAGCACGGCCTCCAGCTCGTCACGGTGGCATACCCGACCGACCGGGTTGTGCGGGTTGCACAGCAGCAACAGCCGTGCCCCTTCGGTCACGCAGTGCCGCAGATGGTCCAGGTCGATGCGGTAGCGGCCGTTTTCCTCGCGCAGCGGGTTGGACACGATGCGCCGCCCACAGGCCCGGGTGATCTCCGCGAAGGGGCCGTATACGGGGGGCTGGATCACCACGCCGTCGACCGGTTTCGTGAAGGCCTCGATGGCGAGGGACAGGGCGGGGAGGGTCCCCGGCACCAGCATGAGCGCGTCGCGTTCAATGGTCCATCCATGGCGGGCCGCATGCCAGTGGATGATGGCGTCGTACAGGCTGTCGGGCACCACCGTGTAGCCGTACAGCGGGTGACGCGCGCGCGCCGCGACGGCCTCGCCGACGCACGGTGCAGTGGCGAAATCCATGTCCGCCACCCACAGCGGCATGACGTCGGCACGGCCGAATACCGCCGCACGGGCGTCGTACTTGACGCTGTGCGATCCGGCGCGGTCGACGGTCCGGTCGAAATCGAAGGTGCTGCGTGCGGTGGCCATGCGGTCATTGTGGCACGCCTGCCGCAGGGTGTCGGCTGTGCTGTGGCCGGGGAGGCCGGTGGACTGGTTGCGGCCATCGCGGCCATGGGCCGCTCCCACAGGGCACCTCGAAAAACTCCCGATCATGTGCAGGAGCGGTGGAAGCCGCGACCCATCTTGCCGCAGGACACGCCCTTTTCCCGCGTTACCGGTCGCGCCTTCCAGCGCTCCTGCAGCGGCCTTGATGAAAATCCAGGTTTTTCGAGGTGCCCCACAGGACCCACATGAAGTGGCATGAAGCCCTTGTGGGGCATCTCGAAAAATTGGTCTGTTGCTGTGGGAGCGACTTCAGCCGCGATGGCGAAGCGTGCCACGGTGTCAGCGCATCCGCCGCCACAGGCTGGTTTCGGACAGGGTGTGCTGGAACTTGCGGCGCGTTTCGCGAATCACGAACGGCACCTCGTGCACTTCGCCCAGCATCTCGAAGTGCGGAGCCAGTACCCGGCGCAGGCCGTCCAGGGTGCGCACCGGCTTGCTGTCGGCCTTGAAGCCGCCCAGCCACGCTTCGCGTGGCGTGTGTTCAACGAGCCAGGTGCACGGCGTGGCGATCAGCAGCAGTCCACCGGGGTTGAGTCGCTCGTGGATCGAGGCCAGGAATCTGGCCGGTTCGTAAAGGCGGTCCACCAGGTTGGCGGCCAGGATGAGATCGTAACCGGTGAACTGCGGTTTCAGGTTGCAGGCGTCGCCCTGGAAGAAGGCCACCTTGGCAGCCGTGCCGGCGAGGTCCAGGTCGGCCAGCGACACCTCGCGCGGCTCGACCAGTTCGCCTTCCTCGACCAGTGCGTAACGCAGGGTCTCGCCGCGGGCCAGGGTGACGCCCTGGCGGATGAAGCGGGCCGAGAAGTCGATACCGGTGACTTCGTCGAAATGGCGAGCCAGTTCGAAACTGGCGCGGCCCGAGGCGCAGCCGATGTCCAGGGCACGCCGCCGCGGCGCATCGCCCATCGCGGCAATGGCCAGTTCCACCAGTGCACGCGGAAAATTGGCCACCCCGAAATGGCTGGCGCCGTAATGGAATTCGGCATACTCGGACAGCAGCTTGTCGGTTTCGTACTGCGACGGCGGCGTCGGCGTCGCGTCGGCCATCACGTAGCGGAACCCTGCGTGCTGAAAGAAGTGGCGTCGGAAGGCGTAGCGCGAATCCGGCTCGGCCTCGTTGCCGGCGGAGATCCACGAGCCGCCCTTGATGATGGCGTGGCGGCCGTCGAAGGTGGGTGTGGTGAAGTCGTCGTAGATGGGATGCACTTCGAAGCCGTCGAACGGGTAGATGGGCGTTTCCGTCCACTGCCAGACGTTGCCCACCATGTCATGGAACGGACCGTGCGCGAAGCGGTCGACCGGCGTCGGCGAGGCCCCGTGCTCCAGATAAAGGTTGGCGTCGTCACCGTGGCGGTAGCCGCTGACGGCCAGCATGCGCTGCCACTCGTCCTCGCTGGGCAGACGTACCGGCTGGCCGGTACGTGCGGCTTTCCAGCGGCAGAAAGCGCGCGCCTCATGCGCGTTGACCTCGACCGGCCAGTTCCACGGCATCGGGATCTCCGCGGTCAGCTGGCGCAGCCGCCAGCGGTCGCCGTCGGGCACCCAGAACGTGGGGTGCGTGGCCTTGCTGAAGGCCAGCCATTGCCGGCCTTCGACCTCCCAGTGTTCGGGTGCGGCATAGCCGCCGGCCTTGACGAAGGACAGGAACTCGCCGTTGCTGACCAGCAGGCGGGCGGCCCGGAAGGCGGCCACGTCCGCCTCGTGATG
This sequence comes from uncultured Rhodanobacteraceae bacterium, assembly GCA_964570295.1. Taxonomy (GTDB): domain Bacteria; phylum Pseudomonadota; class Gammaproteobacteria; order Xanthomonadales; family Rhodanobacteraceae; genus Oleiagrimonas. The sequence goes on along the minus strand of CAZMXV010000055.1, from coordinate 11,353 downwards.
GCCGTATTCGTTGTCCCAGCCGTAACGCGCCCCGCTCCGGTCGCGGCCCAGGCGCACCGTGCCGGCCGGCACTTCCACCAGGGCATTGGCTGGCGCGGCGGCGCCGGTTTCCGCATGGGCGGCCCACGCCGGGTGCGGCCTGACGTAGTCCAGGCGCTGCTGGCGGATCAGCACCGAGGAGGTTTCCAGATGGATGCGCTCGTGCTCGATACCCATCACGATGGCCCACCACGGGTGATCCCAGCCCACCGGCAGGGTCAGCGGCGCGGTGTCGATGACCTCGACGACCCGCATGCGGACGGCGTCACGGTAGGCTTGCACCTCGTCGAGAGACGGCCAGTCGTAATGGGTGTCGTCCAGGTCGTCCCAGCTCATCTCGTCCACGCCAACCGCGAACACCGATTCCAGGCGTGGGTCGATGCGCTGCCCGAGCAGCCGCGTGAGGATCATCTTGTTGATGAAAAACGTGGCGGTATGGCCGTAATAGAAAATGAGCGGATGGCGCAGCGCGATCGGACGCTCGTACCAGGCGGCGTCGCAAGCCAGGGTCTCGAACAGCGATTCGTAGCGGTTCCAGGTATCCAGGAAATAGTCGCGCAGGGTGCGGCGGAAGGTGTCCGCGTCTGTTGCGTCGAGGGGCAGGCGGTGCAGCAGGGGACGGGACGGCGCGGGAGAAACGTCGCTGTCGCGGACCGGGATGTTCACGGGCAGGACTCCATGCAGGCGGGCGCGGCCCGCGGGCTGCCCCGGGCCGACATCTTCTTCATCATCCTACAAAACGCGGATTGCGCCAGCTTGATCGACATCAATCCGCGGCATGGCGCCTTGCCGGTACGGGCTCAGGCTTCGAAGCGGGCCAGCAGTTCCCGCAGCCACTGGCGGTAGCCCGGGCCGCCCGGTGACGGCGCCCAGGCGGACTGCAGGCGGTCGTGCAGCAGGGTTTTCAGCTCGTCCCCGTCGAGGCCGCTGTCCAGGAGCCGGTGCAGTTCGGCACGAACCTCGGCGACCTGCTGGTCCGATTCGCCGCGGCGGAAGGTGTCGACCACCGCGCTGCTGTCGGCATGTTCGCTCTGCCAGTCCTGGTGGAAATAGGCCGAGAAGAAATATTCGAGGGCGGCGTAATCAGGCATGTCAGGGCTTCGTCGGATAACCGGTGACGATTCTATAGCCTATGCCCAGCTTGTCCGAGCGCTCCAGTACCAGCTTGACCGAATGCACGTCTTCGGCGTGGTCGCTGCCGCGCTCCACGCTGATGCCGGTGGTGGCGTCGAAGCGGCCGTCCAGCACCAGGCGGTTGCCGCCCTTGCCGTCGACCCAGGCGTCGATGCGCTCCTGGTTCTGCGCGATCAGGCTGGCCACGAAATGTTCGGCGTGCGGCAGGTCCAGGAAGCTGGAGGAGGCGGAGATGTTTTCGCGCTTCAGGCGTGCGATCAGTTCCTCGGCGGTCTTGCCGACATGCTTGGCGATGAGGTGGCTGCCGGCTTCTTCATGCGCTTCCAGACCGCCGCCCGGGACCTGACCGGCAGTGTCCGGCGGCGCGGGGGTGTCCGGCGGGACCGGGTCGGACGGGGCCGTGGCAGCATCCAGGATGCCGCTGATGCGGTCGGCCGTGGTGTCGACGTCGCGCAGCAGCCAGTTCGGAATCGACGACGGCGCGTCGCGCAGATTGTCGACCAAAGCCTGCATGTCCTGGCGGGTACCGTCGGCAAGGCCCAGGTCCGGGTTGTAGCGGTCCAGGGTGGCGTTGAGATCGTTGATCCAGGCCAGCAGCTGGTGCTGACGATCCATCTGCCCCAGGTGCTCCGGCTCGGAGGCCAGGGCGGCATCGTGGATGGTCTGCTCCCAGCCGTTGCGCGTGGCGCCGTCGTTGGCGGCCTGCATGGCGTGCGGGCCGGGACGGGCCAGCAAGGCCGGGTGGGCGAACGAAGTCGACGGCGTGATCGGCGTGCTCATGCGGAGGTTCCGGACAGCGGGAATGCCGCCATGGTGGCATTCCCGTGCCGGCGCGACCATTGGGGAAATCCCCACCTAGGGAGAACCCGAGGCGGCGCTACAGCGGGCAGCTTGCCGGCGTGCCGCCCGCGGCCTCGTCGTCACCGGTTTCCGGCATCGTGGCCGCGTCGTCGGCGAACGGCAGGCCGTGCCGCGCGGCATTGTAAAGATCGAGATCCAGGATGCCCTCGCGCCGCGCCACCAGGGTTGGCACCAGGGCCTGTCCGGCCACGTTGGTGGCGGTGCGCGCCATGTCCAGAATGGGGTCGATGGCCAGCAGCAGGCCGACCCCCTCCAGTGGCAGGCCCAGCGTGGACAGGGTCAGGGTGAGCATGATCACGGCGCCGGTCATGCCGGCGGTGGCGGCCGAGCCGACCACCGACACCACGATGATCAGCAGGTACTGCAACAGTGACATGTCGATGCCGTAGAACTGGGCCACGAAGATGGCGGCCAGGGCGGGGTAGATGGCCGCGCAGCCGTCCATTTTGGTGGTGGCGCCCAGTGGCACCGCGAAGGCGGCGTAGGCACGCGGCACACCCAGGTTGCGTTCGGTGACCTGCTGGGTCAGCGGCAGGGTGCCGATCGACGAGCGGCTGACGAAACCCAGCTGCACCGCCGGCCACACGCCGGAGAAATACTGCTTCACCGACAGCCCGTGAGCCTTGACCAGTGCCGGATACACGCCGAACAGCACGATGGCCAGGCCCAGGTACACCGCGCCGATGAACCAGGCCAGTGAGGCCAGCGTGGGCGTGCCGTAGGACGCCACCGCGTGGCCGATCAGGGCCAGGGTGCCGACGGGGGCCAGGCGGATGATCCACCACAGCACCTTCTGCACGATGGCCAGCAGCGATTCGTTGAGCGCCAGGAACGGCTCGGCCTTCGGGCCGACCTTGAGCGCGGCGATGCCCAGCGCCGCGGCCACCACGATCACCTGCAGTACGTTGAAGCCCAGCGTGTAGGTGGTCTGGCCGTCCATGGCGGTGGCGGTGGAAAGACCCAGCCCCAGGTAGTTGTGCGGGATCAGCCCGATCAGGAAGTCCCACCACGAGCCGACCGCGGTCGGTGTGCCGGCCACCAGCGGTCCGCTGCCGACGTGGTGCCCCGGCTGCAGCACCAGTCCCAGCACGATGCCGATGAACACCGCGATGAAGGCCGTGATCGCGAACCAGAGCAGGGTCTGCGCCGCCAGGCGCGCGGCGTTGGAGACGCGGCGCAGGTTGGCGATGCTGGAAATGATGGCGGTGGAGATCAGCGGGATGACGGCGGCCTTGAGCAGGTCGACATAGGCGGTGCCCACGGTATCCAGCACGGCGGTCAGGGCGTTGGGTGCGCCGTCGGCGCGGGTTCCCAGGGCCGCGGCGACCAGGCCGGCCACGACGCCCAGCACCAGGCCGGCGGTCACCTGGACGCCGAAAGAAGTCACCCACCAGGGAAGTCTGCGTTGCGCCGTGGATGCGGCGTCGGTACGGTTCGTCACGGAATCGCCTCTCGAATCATGGTGTGGCAGGCCCCTCCGCGAAGCAGACATGCCAGTGTATGCGGGTGCCGAAAGAACCTGAAGTAATAAGCCGTCATGTTCTTATACCGTGCCTCGGGGGTGTCCGATACGCCATGCAGCGGCATGCGCAGGGGCGGGGCTGCCCGATGACAAAGGGCTTGCGGTATCCAGGATGCCTTGCCGGGGAGCCGGGTGGGGCTTGTCGCGACACCTTGGCCTAGTCGCGACCGCCATGCTCGATTTGGCGCCGGAACGGCGGCAGGGCGGCGAGCATGTGGGTGCCATAGCGGCGCGTGACCACGCGCCGGTCCAGCAGCACGATGCGGCCGCGGTCGTCCTCGTTGCGGATCAGGCGACCGCAGTACTGGGTCAAAAGGCGCGTGGCCTGCGGCAGGCTGACCTCGAAAAACGGGTTGCGCCCGCGCGACTCCAGCCATTCGGCGTAGGTGGCCCCGACCGGATCGGTGGGCACGGCGAAGGGGAGCTGGGTGACCACCACCGTTTCGCACAGCTTGCCGGGCAGGTCCAGGCCCTCGCCGAAGGAGGCCAGGCCAAACAGCGTACTGCCTTTGCCGGCGGCGATGTCGGCACTGTGTTCGGCCACCAGTTGAGCCTTGCCGCGCGTGCCCTGCGCGCGTATCCGGCGAACCCGCGCGATGGGCAGCAGCTGCAGCACGCGTTCCAGCTTGGCGCGCGAGGTGAACAGCACCAGATTGCCGGCGTTCCAGTCCAGGCGGGTGTCCAGCCAATCGCTGACGGCCTGGGCGTGGGCCTCGCGGTCGCCGGGCAGCGCCTCGATGGCCGGCACTTCCAGTGTCGCCTGTTCGGCCAGGTCGAAGGGCGAAGGCAGGCTTTGGGTCAGGGCCTTGTCGGGCAGGCCCGCCGCGTCGGCGAAGTCGCGGAAGTTGCCGCCCGCGCTCAGGGTGGCGGAGGTCAGGACGGTGCCGGCGGCGTTCTCCCACAGCACGGTGCGCAACAGTGCGGCGGCGGATACGCTGGAAGCATGGCAGGTGAGCTGGCCGTTGCCGCCCAGGGTGATCCAGCGTGCATGCGGCGGCCGCTCGGCATCGTCGGCCTGGGCCCAGGCGGTCCAGGTGCGTGCCTGCCGGTCCATGCGCTCCAGGGCGATGCCCAGTTCGCGGGCCAGGGCTTCGCGGGTGGGACCGCCCTCGGTCATCTCCAGCACCGCGCGACGCACGGCGGTCAGCCAGCGCTCCAGCTCGCCGGACAGCGCGGCCAGCGCCCGGGCATGCATGACCCAGGTTTCGGGGAGCTGTCCCAGCGACGCGCGCCAGCAGGGCTCGCGCTCGCGCGGGTCGGGGGTCCAGGCCAGCTGGATGTCGTTTTCCAGCGCCTGCAGGCCGTCGATGAGCGCCTGCAGTTTCTCCTCGGCCGCGGCGGCGTCGAGGCGGCCCAGGCGTTCCTTGTCGGTGAGCGAATAGGCGGCCAGGGCCTGGCGCATCAACTTGCCCAGCTGGCGCCGGGTGATCTCCAGCGGCACGTGGGTGGCGCCACGTTCGATGGCCTTGCCGGGCAGGTGGTGGCCTTCGTCGATGACATACAGGGTGGCATCCGGCCGCGGCAGGATGACGCCGCCCCAGCCGTCGTTTTCGCCGGGCATGACGAGGTCGGACAGCACCAGGTCCTGGTTGGCCACGATGATGTCGGCGTCGTCCACCTCGCGGCGCGCCGCGTAGAACGGGCACTGCATGAAATGCGCGCACTTGCGCCCGGTGCAGCCGCCGGCGCTGGTGGTGACCAGCGGCCGGAGGGCCGGGCCGACCGGTACCGGCGGGTCGTCCAGGTCGCCATCCCACTCCTTGTGGTCGAAGGTCTCGTCCAGCCTGCGCAGGGTGGCCTTGTCGCTCTCGCCGGGCGCCTTGCTCCACAGGGCGAGGTCGGCTTCGAAGCCCAGTCCCATCTGGGTATCGTCCAGGCTGGCCATGGCGTGGGCCAGGTTGCGCGGGCACAGGTAGCGGCCCCGTCCCTTGGCCAGGGCCACGCGTGCGGTGGTGCCGCTGATGTCCAGGTAGCGCGGGATGTCCTGGCGGATCAGCTGTTCCTGCAGGGCCACCGTGGCGGTGGCGATCACCAGCTTGCGTTTCGTGGCCCGTGCCACCGCCACCCCGGCGATGAGGTAGGCCATGGATTTGCCGGTGCCGGTAGGGGCCTCGATCACCGCACTGCCACCCTCGGCCAGGGTGGTGGCGACACTGGCGATCATGCGGTTCTGCGCACGCCGCGTGCGGTAGCCGGGAAGGCCCTCGCGCAGCCGCGTGAAGGCCGCGCGGATCGCCTCCTTGGTGGTGTCGTCGAGCGTACCCATCATGGCCTCAGCGTGGCGGCGCCATCAACTCGTCCAGGCGCAGGCAGCCGTCGTGGTCGACATCCTGGCGCCGGAACTGGCGGGCCACATTGCGGTGGTGGCGCTCCAGCGCCAGGGGCGCGTGGTGCGCGTTGCCGGACGGGAGTTCGGAGGCGTCCAGGATGTTGTCGCCGTTGGCGTCCATGCGCCGGAAGCCCTGGTCCATGTAGGCCCGGTATTCCGCGGACGTCACGCAGCCGTCATGATCGGTATCGAACATGGCCATCAACGGTGATTCGCCGGCGTGGGCCGGAAGGGCGGCGGTGCTCGCCAGTGCCAGGGCGATCAGGGCCGCGCGCATGTCAGCGCGTGTTGCCGTGGATGCCGATGAACTGCAGGAACTCGGCGCGCGTGCGGGCGTCGTCGCGGAACGAGCCGGTCATGTGGCTGGTGATCATCGACACGCCGCGCTTGTGGATGCCGCGCGTGGTCATGCACTCGTGGCTGGCGTCGACCACCACGGCCACGCCGACCGGGTCCAGGGTTTCCTGGATGCACTGCGCGATCTGCGCGGTGAGCTTTTCCTGCACCTGGAAGCGGCGCGCAAAACCGTCCACCACGCGCGCCAGCTTGCTGATGCCGACCACGCGCTTGCGCGGCAGGTAGCCGACATGGGCGCGGCCGATGATCGGCGCCATGTGGTGTTCGCAGTGGCTTTCGAACTCGATGTCGCGCAGCACCACCATCTCGTCGTAGTCGCATACTTCCTCGAAGGTACGGCGCAAGTAGTCGGCCGGGTCCTCGGCATAGCCGGAAAACCAGTCCTGGTAGGCCTTGACCACACGCTTGGGCGTATCCAGCAGCCCTTCGCGTGTGATGTCTTCGCCGGCCCAGCGCAGCAGGACGCGAACGGCGTCTTCGGCCTCTTCGCGGGTAGGCTTGTTGGAGCTCATGGCAGGTTCCTCGGAATAACCCCGCAAGTGTAGCTGGTTGCGCGAGCGTGGTCCTGGTGTTGCGGACCCCTTACTCCCCGTCTTCCGTCTGGCCCGCGCCCCCCTCCGGCAAGGCCCCCGGCACATCCTTGAGCACCTCGCCGGCATCCTCCACCGACAGGCTTTCCATGTCGCGCAGCTTGCGTTCGATGGCGCGGGTGCGTACGCCGGCCGAGTCGATGCTGTTGCGGACCGTGTCCAGCTGCTTGCGGGTCCTGTCCAGTACGGCGCCGAACTTGCCGAATTCGGTCTTCACCGCACTCAGGGTCTGGCGCACCTCGTCGGAGCGCTTTTCGATGGCCAGGGTACGGAAACCCATCTGCAGGGCGTTGAGGATGGCGGTCAGGGTGGTTGGCCCGGCGATGGTGACGCGGTGCTCGCGCTGCAGCGCCTCGAACAGGCCGGGGCGACGGATGACCTCGGCATACAGGCCCTCGGTAGGCACGAAAAGGATGGCGAAGTCGGTGGTTGCCGGCGGCGCCACGTACTTGGCACGAATGGCCTTGGCCTCGTCGCGGATACGACGCTCCAGGGCCAGGCCGGCGGCGTGGGCGGCCTCGGCGTCGGCCTTTTCCTGGGCATCCAGGAGGCGCTCGTAGTCCTCGCGCGGAAACTTGGCGTCGATGGGCAGCCATACCGGCCGGTGGTCGTCGCCACCGGGCATGCGCAGGGCGAACTCCACGCGCTCGTTGCTGTTCGGGACGGTGGCGCAGTTGGCCTCGTATTGCTCGGGCGTCAACACCTGGTCGAGCAGGGCGGCCAGCTGTACTTCACCCAGGATGCCGCGGGTCTTGACGTTGCCGAGCACACGCTTGAGGTCGCCCACGCCCGCGGCCAGGTTCTGCATCTCGCCCAGGCCGCGCTGCACCGCCTCCAGACGCTCGGACACCAGCTTGAAGGACTGCCCGAGGCGATTTTCCAGCGTCGATTGCAGCTTTTCGTCCACCGTGGCGCGCATCTTTTCCAGTTGCTGTGCGTTGTCGGTCTGCAGGTGCTTGAGTTGGCCCTCCAGCGTGTTGCGCACTTCGTTCATGCGCAGCTGGTGGTTCTCGCCGAGTTTTTCCAGGCTCTGGCGCAGTTGCATGCCGAAGCGTTCCAGCGATTCGCGGTGATCGGCGCCGGCCTTGCGCGCGTCCTCGGTGAGCTTGTGGCTGAGCGATTCCAGGGCCCGGTTGGTGCGCTCGATGTTTTCGCCGAGGCGCTTGTCGAAACTGTCGATGCGCTCGCGCTGCTGTACCCCCATCCCTTCAAGCTGTTGCTGCACATGCCCGCGGAACTGGTCGAAGGCGCCGGCCAGCTCGCCACGCCCGGCACGCTGTTCCTCGCGCAAGGTGCGCTGCAAACGCTCGTTGTCGTCCTTCAGCGCTTCCAGATGCGGAGTCAGGTCGGGGCCATGCCGACGCAGCAGCAGTACCAGCTGCAGGACCAGCACGACGGCGACGGCGGCGAGGAGGGCGATCAACAGGGTGTCGGTCATGGAGCGGACGTGTCGGCAAGGTGAACCCCAGTGTACGACGCGCCATCTCACATTCTGCGAATGCCGCCGGATTGGTGGCATGATGAGCAGGTCCGGCATGTGGAGAGTGGCATGGAATACGAATACGACTACCTCATCGTCGGCGCCGGCATGGCTGCAGATGCGGCGGCCAGGGCCGTGGCCGAAAGCGACCCCGGCGCCAGTGTCGGCATTCTGGGCAGCGAGACGCATGCCCCCTACGAGCGTCCGCCGTTGACCAAGGGCCTGTGGAAGGAGACGCAGGCATCGCCGGCCGAGGCGGTGGACCTGCATACCGTCGACAGGGGAGCCGAGCTGCACCTGGGCCGGCGGGCGGTAGGCCTGGATACCACCAATCGCAGCGTGGATGACGAGCGCGGCGACACCTGGCAGTACCGGCGCCTGCTCCTGGCCACCGGCGCCACGCCGCGACGCCTGCCGCTGCCCGCCCATCCGCGCGTGATCCACTTCCGTACCCTCGACGATTACGAGCACCTGCGCCGGCTGGCGGGAAAGGGCGTCCATGTGGCCGTGACCGGTTCCGGCTTCATCGGCAGCGAGGTGGCGGCGGCACTGGTCGGCGCCGGCTGCCGGGTCACCATGGTGTTTCCCTCCGAAGAGATCGGCGCGGGTCGTTTTCCCGACGGCCTGGCCGACTTCGTCACCGGCTACTACCGCGACAAGGGCGTGGCCATGCGCACCGGCGTCAAGGTTACCGGCGGTGAGGCCGGTGAGGATGGTGTCACCCTGGCCCTCTCCGACGGCAGTGCACTGGCCGCCGACGTGGTGGTGGCGGGCCTCGGCGTGACACCCAACGTGGAGCTGGCCGACGCGGCGGGGCTGGAGGTGGACGACGGCATCGTCGTCGACGAGCACCTGCGCACCAGCGAGCCGGACATCTGGGCCGCCGGCGATGTCGCCAACTTTCCCAATCCGGCCCTGGCCCGGCGCCTGCGCGTGGAGCACGAGAATGCCGCCGTCAGCATGGGCGTGCTGGCCGGCAGGAACATGGCCGGCGACAACGCGGTCTACGGCGAACTGCCGTTCTTCTATTCCGACCTGTTCGACCTCGGCTACGAGGCCGTGGGCCTGCTCGACAACCGCCTGGAAGTCTTCGAGGACTGGACGGTGCCCAACCGTGAAGGCGTGGTCTATTACCTGGACGCCGGCCGCGTGCGCGGCGTGCTGCTGTGGAACGTGTGGGGCCAGGTGGAGGCCGCCCGCGAGCTTATGGCGCAGCCGGGTCCGGTCGACATGGAATCGCTGCGCGGGCGCATCCCGCGTGCGGTGTAGTCATCGCCGCTGATGCCTGAAGTGGCAGCGGCGTATGCGAGATGGACGCAACGTACCGGCGATGTCGCTGGAGAGAGCGGTTTCATGCACCCGCCAGGCAGACAGGAGATTGCCGCCGTTTGCCTTCATCTGTTCTTCCCCGGTTCCTGCAGGGCGCTCAGCGCGAAGGCTTGTGGCGGTACGGTTCGGCAGGGACCGACACGTATTCGGGGTCGGGGCTGTCCAGACGCATGGCGGTGAGTTTGCCGCCCCATACGCAGCCGGTGTCCAGGGCGTGGATGCCGAGGCCGGCGAACAGCCCCAGGGCCGACCAGTGGCCGCAGACGATGCGGATGTTGCGCTGGCGCATGCCGGGGACGGCGAACCAGGGGTAAAGACCGGCCTTTTGCGTGCCGGGAATGCCCTTGGCGTCGAAGTCGATGCGGCCGCGGGTGCTGCAGTAGCGCATGCGCGTGAGCATGTTGATGGTGGCACGTGAGCGCTCGAGTCCCCGCAGGCGCTGCGACCAGTAGGCCGGGTGGTTGCCGAACAGGTTTTTCAGCAGGCGGCGGTGGTTGGGGCCGCGCAGGTCGCGCTCGACTTCGGCGGCGGCGCGCAGGGCCTGACGCAGTGTCCAGTGCGGTGCCAGGCCGGCATGCACCATGAGCCAGCCCAGGTCCTTGTCGTGGTGCAGCAGTTTTTGTTCGCGCAGCCATGCCAGCAGCAGGGGGGCGTCGTCCGCGAACAGCACCTCGCGCAGTTCCGGATTGACGCGCTGCTGGGCTTCGCGCGGCCGCTCGGCGACGGCCAGCAGGCTGAGGTCGTGGTTGCCGAGGGTGATGATGCTCGACTCGCGCAGCGAATGGATCAGGCGCAGGGTGTCCAGCGACTGTCCGCCGCGGTTGACGAGGTCGCCGCAGAACCACAGGCGGTCGCGCGCCGGGTCGAAGGCGAGACGCTCCAGCAGGCGTTGCAGCTCGGGATAGCAGCCCTGCACGTCGCCAATGGCGTAGGTGGCCATGTCAGCACGGCTCCCTGCGGCGTTCCGGCAAGGGCATCAGTGCAGCGTCCTCGGAATGGCCAGGGTGAAGGGGGCGATGGGCGCGTCGAAGCGGGTGCCGTCGTCGGCCAGCATGCGGTAGCTGCCGTGCATGGTGCCGACCGGCGTCTCCAGCACCGCCCCGGAGGTGTACTGGTAGTCGTCGCCGGGGCGCATCCAGGGCTGTTCGCCGATGACGCCGTCGCCGCGCACTTCCTCGACCTTGCCGTTGGCGTCGGTGATGACCCAGTGGCGCGACAGCAGCTGCGCGGGGACGTCGCCGGTATTGCGCAGGGTGATGGTATAGGCGAACACGAAGCGGTTGTCGTGGGGTCGTGACTGCTGGGGCACGAAGCGGGTTTCCACCCGGATGTCGATGGTGTAGGGCATGTCGTCGTCCATGGCGTGATTGTCCGGCAGGGATGCCGGATCAGGCAAGCCGCGCCGCGCGTCGGTGCGCCAGGCGCACGAAGTCGGCAGGCGGCAGCACCTCGGCGCGCGCGCGCGGGTCGATGCCGGCTTCGCGCAGGTCGTCGGCGTCCAGCAGCTGGCGCAGGGCGTTGCCGAGGGTCTTGCGGCGCTGTCCGAAGGCGGCCTTGACCACGGCCTCCAGGCAGGCGGCATTCACGTCGGTGCGCCGGTCAGGGGGCAACGGCGTCAGGCGTACCACGGCCGAGTCCACCTTCGGTGGCGGCGCGAAGGCCGTGGGCGGCACGTCGAACAGCGGCTCCACGCGGCAGGCCAGTTGCAGCAT
>CAZMXV010000054.1:0-14808 GCA_964570295.1 uncultured Rhodanobacteraceae bacterium | reverse complement strand
AGGAAACCATTCCCGAGACCAAGGTCGTCGACGGCAAGAAGGTGCGTACCTCCAAAACCACCGAGACGGTGATCAGCTACGCCACCATCCAGGGTGTCTTCAGCAACAAGTTCCAGACCACCGGCCTGGAAAGCACCGAAGCGGCCTCGCAACTGGCCCTGCTGCTCAGGAGCGGCTCGCTGGCCGCGCCCGTGCAGGTGGTGGAAGAGCGCGTCATCGGTCCCAGTCTGGGCCGCGACAACATCGAGAAGGGCGTCATGGCCGTGCTGATCGGCCTGGCCGCGGTGCTGCTGTGCGCGGGCATCTACTACAAGCTGTTCGGCCTGGTGGCCGACATCGCGCTGTTCTTCAACCTGGTGCTGCTGGTGGCGGTGATGAGCCTGGTCGGCGTGACGCTGACGATGCCGGGCATCGCCGGCATCGTGTTGACCCTGGGCATGGCCATCGACTCCAACGTGCTGATCTGCGAACGCATACGCGAGGAACTGCGCAACGGCTCCACGCCGCTGGCCTCGATCCGCGCCGGTTACGAGAAGGCGTGGGCGACCATTCTGGATGCCAACGTCACCCATCTGCTGGCGGCCCTGGCCCTGATGACCATGGGTTCGGGTTCGATCAAGGGCTTCGGCGTGACCCTGTTCATCGGCATCCTGACGTCGCTGTTCACTTCCGTGACCGTCACCCACGCGATCACCGCCGCCATCCATGGCGGGCGCAAACTCAAGAGCCTGTCGGTGTAAGGCGGGGGAGAAAACATGGAAATCTTCAATCCAAACAGCAACATCCATTTTCTCGGCCTGCGCAAGTACACCATCAGCATCGCCATCCTGCTGGTGGTGGGGTCGCTGGCGCTGATCTTCACGCGCGGCCTCAACTACGGCCTGGACTTCACCGGCGGCGTGGTGGTCGAGGTGTCCTACCAGCAGTCGATGGACATCGCCGACGTGCGTGCCTCGTTGGACAAGGGCGGGTTCGAGCATTCGGTGGTGCAGCCCATGGGCGGTACCCGCGACGTGTCGATCCGCCTGCAGCCCAAGGACGACCCCGCGGCGCTGAAGGAGGGTGGAAAGGTCAACGTCGACAAGATCGCCGACGACGTGCTGAAGGCCCTCACCGCCAACGGCGCCAAGGTGAAGATCAAGCAGCGCAGCTTCGTGGGCCCGGAAGTCGGCGCCACGTTGCGCACCCAGGGCATCTACGCCACGATCTTCGTGATCATCGGCATCATGGGCTACCTGTGGATTCGTTTCGAACGGCGCTTCGCGGTGGCCGCGCTGCTGACCGAGGTCCATGACACCCTGGTCACGGTGGGCGTGTTCGCGTTGACCCAGCGCCAGTTCGACCTGACCGTGCTGGCCTCGGTGATGGCCGTGGTGGGTTACTCCATCAACGACAAGGTGGTGGTGTTCGACCGCGTGCGCGAGCTGTTCCGGCTGGCACGCAAGGCCGACCCCGAGGAAATCCTCAACCGCTCCATCAACACCACGTTGTCGCGGACCATCATGACTTCGGTGCTGACCGGCATCAGCATGATCGCGCTGTACTTCCTCGGCGGCCCGGTGGTGCACGGCTTCGCCATCACCATGATGATCGGCATCGTGGTCGGTACGCTGTCCTCGATCTTCATCGCCAGCCCGATCCTGCTGTGGCTGGGCGTGTCGAAGAAGGACCTCATGCCCCGGACCCGCGACAACCCCGAACTGGCGCGGCGACCGTAAAAGCGCCCCGCTCGCCATGTCTTGGTCGAAACGGCCCGGTTTTCCGGGCCGTTTCGCATGGGGTGTCGCGTGGCATCCCGCTGCCGGCGCTGCCGGTGACCCGCGGCATCACGCCGGCCGGACCGGCGCTTGCGGCAATGTCACACGGCTTTCGAGCCCGCCCAGGCGTTCGGGGGTGCCGACATCGCACCACGCGCCTTGATGGTGCCGGCCGGTGACGCGGCCTTGCCGCATGGCGTGACGCAGCAGGGGCGCCAGCTTGAAGCGTGGCGGCGTGTCGCTGGCGCCGGGCTGGCCGCCGATGATGGTGTGCCAGTCGTCCAGCAGGGCCGGCCGGTAGACGCCGACGCCGGCGAACGTGAGCAGGGGCGCGTCCGGCGACGATGGCGCGTCGACACGACCATCGGCAAGCAGGTGGAAATCGCCGCCGGGATGATGCGGCGGGTTGTCGACCAGCAGCAGATGGGCGCAGCCGTCGGGTTCGGCCGGCAGCGTGGCGAAGTCGACATCGGTGAAGATGTCGCCGTTGATGGCGAGGAACGGCTCGTCCGTCAGCATGGGCAGCGCATGCAGCATGCCGCCACCGGTTTCCAGCGGCGTGGCACCCTCGTAGGCGTAGCGGATGCGCAGGCCCCAGCGCGCGCCGTCGCCCAGGGTGGCGGGAAACTGTTCGGCCAGATGCGAGGTGTTGACGACCACGTAGCGTATGCCGCAATCGGCCAGGCGCTCCAGGTGGTGCACGATCAGCGGCTTGCCGCGCACGTTCAACAGGGGCTTGGGCGTGTGGTCGGTCAGCGGCCGCATGCGCTCGCCGCGCCCGGCGGCGAAGATCAGGGCGCGCATGCGGTGTCGTCCGGAGTGCGGGAGGAGGATGGCCGGTCGATCCTTCGTCCGCGGGTGGCCTCGCCCAGCAGGTGCGCCAGGTCGGCCAGTTCCGGGTAGCGTGCGGCCACGTCCAGCACGTAACCCAGTACGCGCGGCAGGTCGGCGAGGTAGCCGGGCTTGCCGTCGCGCAGGGCCAGGCGGCAGAAGATGCCCAGCACCTTGAGGTGGCGCTGCAGGCCGGCCAGATCGAACCAGCGCCGGAAACGTTCCGCGTCCACGCCGGCATCGAGCAGCCCGGCTTCCACCAGCCGGTGCCGGTAGCCCTCGCGCCACGTGTCCACGCGCGTGGCATCCCAGGCGATGTAGCAGTCGCGCAGCAGGGACACCAGGTCGTAGGTGAGCGGACCGTAGAGGGCGCCCTGGAAGTCGATCACGCCGGGGCGGCGGTGCCTGGTGAGCATCAGGTTGCGGCTGTGGAAGTCGCGGTGCACGAAACAGCGCGGCTGCGTCAGGATGTCGTCGACGATCACGCCGAAGGCCTTTTCCAGGACCGCCCGCCGTGCCGGCGTGCCTGCCCATCCCAGGTGGCTTTCGAGGAACCAGGGCCGCAGCAGCGCCAGCTCACGGTGCAGGAAGTCGCCGTCGTAGGCGGGCAGGGTGGTGCCGTCCACGCTCGACTGGATGGCGAGCAGGGCATCCATGGCCTCGGCATACAGCGCGTCGGCGGTGTCGTCGGCCAGTTCGTCCAGATACAGGCGCCGGCCGAAGTCCTCGATCAGCACGAAGCCGCGCCCGGCATCCTCGGCATGGACCCGGGGCACGTGGATGCCGGCCTGCGCCAGTCGGCGCCCGATGGCCAGCCACGGCCGCACGTCCTCCTCGCCCGGCGGGGCATCCATGACGATCAGCGCGGGCTGCGGGCCGACGGTGCGCCAGTAGCTGCGGAAGCTGGCGTCGCTGGAGGCGGACGCCAGTTCGAGGTCGGGCATGTCCAGCGTGCGGCGGGCCCAGGCAAGGCGCTCGGCGGCGCGGTTGGTTGGCTTCTCTGGCATGCTGTGCAGGATAATGCAGGCCTTCAAGCCCGTGTAGCCGTGGAGCAAGCCGATGACCGATTCGCTGGTACCCGTCATTCTTTCCGGAGGCTCCGGCACCCGCCTGTGGCCGCTGTCGCGGTCCGGGCATCCGAAACAGTTCCTGGCCCTGAATGGTGAACATTCCATGCTGCAGGCAACCTGGCTGCGGCTGGCCGGCATGGAAGGCGTGGCGGCCCCCCTGGTGGTGACCAACGAGGCACACCGTTTCATGGTGGCCGAGCAGTTGCGCCAGATCGACTGCCGTCCACAGGCCATCGTGCTGGAGCCGGCCGGGCGCAACACCGCGCCGGCCATCGCGGTCGCGGCCCTGCAGGCGCGTGCCGGCGGCGATGATCCGCTGCTGCTGGTGTTGCCTTCGGACCACGTGGTCGGCGATGTCGAGGCGTTTCGTGCCGCGGTGCGCGACGCCACGCCTGCCGCCGCCGACGGGGCGCTGGTCACTTTCGGCGTCGTGCCCACGGCGCCGGAAACCGGTTACGGCTATATCCGCCTGGGTGACGGCGAGGGCGTGCGCCGCGTGGAGGAATTCGTCGAGAAGCCGGATGCCGCCACCGCGCGACACTACCAGGAGGGCGGCCGGTACGTATGGAACAGCGGCATGTTCCTGATGCGTGCCTCGCGCTATCTCGAGGAGCTGGAGCGATATCGCCCGGACATCCTGGAGGCCTGCCGCAAGGCCTTCGCGGGCGCCGCACGCGACGCGGACTTCCTGCGCCTGGACAAGGCCGCCTTCGAGGCCGGCCCCTCCGACTCCATCGACTACGCGGTGATGGAAAAGACCGATGCTGCACGCGTGCTGCCCATCGACGTGGGCTGGAACGACGTCGGCTCATGGGCCGCGCTGTGGGAGGTGGCCGGACGCGACGGCGACGGCAATGCCCACCATGGCGACGTGATGGCCATCGACTGCCGCGACACCTACGCCTGGAGCGAGCGGCGCTTGGTGGCGATGATCGGCCTGGAGGACGTGGTGGTGGTGGACACCGACGATGCGCTGCTGGTGGCGCGCAAGGATCAGGTGCAGCGGGTGCGCGACATCGTGGCGCGGCTGAAGGACGGCAGGCGCGGCGAGGCGGTGCTGCACCGCAAGGTGTACCGGCCGTGGGGCGCGTACGACTCCATCGACATGGCCGACCGCTTTCAGGTCAAGCGCATCACCGTCAAGCCGGGCGGCCAGCTCAGCCTGCAGATGCATCACCACCGCGCCGAGCACTGGGTGGTGGTCAGCGGTACGGCACGGGTGACGCGCGGCGAGGACGTGTTCCTGCTCGGCGAGAACGAGTCGACCTTCATTCCCATGGGCACGAAGCACCGCCTGGAAAACCCGGGCAAGGTGCCGCTGGAACTGATCGAAGTGCAGTCGGGAAGCTATCTCGGCGAGGACGACATCGTGCGTTTCGAGGACGTGTACGGGCGTGAGGGGCGGAGCGAGGGGTGAGGCACGTGGCCTGCAAGCCGCGTTGAAAACGGGGCTGGGGACGGGCAGCAGGCGCGCAAGCACGAGGGTTTCGGGCGCCGCTGTCGCAACCGCGGGATGCACTTCCGCACGGCTCCGGCCATGCAGGCGGCTCCCGTCATGCGCCCCCGCTGCCCGCCCCGTTATTCGCTCCCCGTCGCTTGCCCCTCATCCATCCGCACGGTCGGCAAAAATGCCGGCGCGCGCCACGCCCGCGTGGCCTGCTCGTAGGCGAAAGCGATGCCGATCAGGGTCGGTTCGCTCCATTTTCCGGCGAAGAACAGCATGCCCACCGGGAGGTCGTGCACGAAGCCGGCCGGCACGGTGATGGACGGATAGCCGGCCACCGCGGCGGGACTGTAGGCGGAGGCGACTTCGTGGTCGCCGTCGACCAGGTCGATCACCCAGGCCGGGTCCTGGGCCGGCGCCAGCAGCGCGTCCAGGTGGTGGGCGGCGAGGGCGGCATCAATGCCCTCGGGACCGGACAGCCGTTTGGCGCGCTCCAGGGCCTTGGCGTAGGCTTCATCGCCGTCCTTGCCGGTGGCCTGGGCGGCCAGGAAGAGTTCCTGGCCGAACCAGGGCATTTCCTCGTCGGCATGGGCCTTGTTCCATTCGATCAGTTCGGCCAGCGAGTGCACGGGCAGATTGCGGCGCGTGGCGAGATAGGCATTGAGGTCGTGCTTGAATTCGTGCAGCAGCACGGTCATTTCGTCCTTGCCGTATTCGCCCAGGTGCGGCAGCGATACCGGGTCCACCACGGTGGCACCGGCACGTCGCAGGGTCTCGATGCTCCGGTCGAGCAGGGCCAGCACGTCCGGGTTGTCGCCGGCCAGCTCGCGCACCACCCCGATGCGCTTGCCCTCCAGGGCATGCACGTCGAGGTAATCGGTGTAGTCGGTGGCGTGTTCGTCGGCACCGGCGGTGGCCGCGTCGCGCGGGTCGCTGCCGGCAATGGTGGTGAGCACGGCGGCCACGTCGGCCACGCGGCGGCCCATGGGGCCGGCGGTGTCCTGGCTGTGGCTGATGGGTACGATGCCGGCGCGGCTGACCAGGCCCAGGGTGGGTTTCAGTCCCACGATGCCGTTGGCCGCGGCCGGGCAGATGATGGAGCCGTCGGTTTCGGTGCCGATGGCCACGGTGGCGAAACCCGCCGCCACCGCGGCACCCGAGCCCGAACTGGAGCCGCAGGCCGAGCGGTCGAGCACGTAGGGATTGCGGGTCAGTCCGCCGCGGCCGCTCCAGCCGCTGCTGGAGCGCGTGGAGCGGAAGTTGGCCCACTCGCTGAGGTTGGTCTTGCCCAGGATGATGGCGCCGGCCGCGCGCAGCTTCGCGGCGACGGTGGCGTCGCGCGTGGCGGGGGCGGCGGCCATGGCCAGTGAGCCGGCGCTGGTGAGCATGCGGTCGCCGGTATCGATGTTGTCCTTGAGCAGTACCGGAATGCCGGCCAGCAGGCCTTGCGGCTCGTCGGCTTCGCGTGCGGCATCCGCCTGACGTGCCAGCTCCAGCGCTTCGGGATTGACTTCGATGACCGCATTGACCGTGGGGCCGGACTGGTCGTGGGTGGCGATGCGGCGGATGAACGTCCGGGTCAGCGCGTGGGCGTCGAGCGTGCCCTCGCGCATGTCCTGCCGCAGGGTGGCGACGGAAGCGTACCAGGGCGGCGCGGTGCTGCCGGCCGTGGCTGTCTCCTGGCTTCTGGCGACAGGCGCGGCCAGCGCCGCGAGCGCGGCAAGCGTCATGAAAAGGTTCAATCGCGTATGCATGATTCCTTCCCCGGGCGACCCATGGCTCGGTTGCCGCGCCATGGTACCCGTCCGGGCGGGCGCTACACTATACGGAAATGTCGTATGCGGGAGGAGGCGAATGAAGATGCGCGGCGCGATGCGCCGGTGTTGCCTCGTGGGCATCGCCGGGCTGCTTCCGGTCCTGGCCGCCGCGGCGCCGCCGGGCGCCGTGCCGGACACACTCGAACAGCGCGTGGCCGCCTGCACCAGCTGCCACGGCAGGCACGGCGAAGGCGGCGACAACGGCTTCAATCCGCGCCTCGCCGGCAAGCCCGCCGGATACCTTTACCACCAATTGGTCAACTTTCGTGACGGCCTGCGCCGCTATCCCATGATGCGGCACATGGTCACCGGCCTGCCGGACGACTACCTGCGCGAAATGGCAGCGTTTTTCGCCTCGCAGTCCCCCGCTTTTCCGCCGCCGGTCGCCTCGCCGCTGCCGGAGGCGGTGCTGGAGCGTGGCCGCGAACTGGCCGTGGAGGGCGACCGCGGACTCGGCGTGCCGGCCTGCACGTCATGCCACGGCAAGCGCCTGACCGGCCGCGAGCCGGCGATCCCGGGTTTGGTCGGTCTGCCTCCCGATTACATCGGCAGTCAGCTCGGGGCCTGGCGCAACGGCTCGCGCCGGGCCGCCGCGCCCGACTGCATGGCGCAAGTGGCACGGCGCCTGTCCCGGCAGGACATCCATGTCGTGGCGGCATGGCTGGCCGCGCGGCCGGCCCCCGACGATGCGACACCGGCACCCGCCTCCAGCACGCCGCTGCCGATGCATTGCGGGAGCGTGGAAAAATGAGCATGACGCGACGGCATGTCATCGGTGGAACACTCTTCACGCTGCTGCTGGGGGCTGGTCTTGCATGGGCCGTGGGCGCGGGGACGGGTGCGGACATGGACGATGCGGCGACCGCCGGGCAGGTGACACGCGGCGCCTATCTGGCGCGCGCCGGCGGCTGCATTTCCTGCCACACCGTCGCCGGCGGCGAGCCGTTGGCCGGGGGCAGGGCGGTGCCGACGCCCTTCGGCACGATCTACACGCCCAATATCACGCCGGACCGTGAAACCGGCATCGGCGACTGGAGCGCCGACGATTTCCGCCGCGCCATGCGCGAAGGCATCGACGCGCACGGAAACTATCTCTACCCCGCCTTTCCCTACCCCTCGTTCACCCGGGTCACGCGCCGGGACATCGACGCGATCTGGGCCTGGCTGCGCACGGCCGCGCCGGTGCGCCGCCCCGACACGCCGAACCGGCTGTCCTTTCCCTACAGCTGGCGTGCCCTGCTGGCCGGCTGGCGGCTGCTGTATTTCGACGAGGGCGAGTTCAGGCCCGAGCCGGGCCGCTCGAAGGCCTACAACCGCGGGGCCTACCTGGTCGAGGGTCTGGGCCACTGCGGTGCCTGCCACACCTCACGCAACTGGCTGGGCGCCACCCGCGACGATCATCCTCTGGAAGGCGGCCTGATTCCGGTGCAGGACTGGTATGCCCCGGACCTCGGCACGGCCGAGGGCAACGGGCTGGCCGGCTGGAAGCGGGAGGACATCGTGGATTTCCTGAAGCATGGCCGCTCGGCGCGTGGTTTCGCCTACGGACCGATGGCCGAGGTGGTGCGCAACAGCACCCGGCACCTCAGCGACCGGGACCTGGAGGCCATCGCCACCTATCTGCTGGAACGTCCCTCCCGCCCCGCGTCGCGCCCTGCCGGAACGTTCGAGCCGCCCGCCGTGCGCCAGGAGCGCAGGCGGCACCTGGACGAACACATGGCGCGGGGGCGCAGGGTGTACGAGCGGCACTGCGTCGACTGCCACGGCAGGCGTGGCGAGGGCGCAAAGGGTGTTTATCCGGCCCTGGCCGGCAATACCTCGCTGCTTTCCGCGAACCCGGTCAATGCCATCCGCAAGGTGCTGCTGGGCGGTTTCCCGCCGGCCACCCCCGCCTACCCGCGACCGTATTCGATGCCGCCCTTCATCCAGACCCTGGACGACGCGGAAGTGGCCGACGTGGTGACCTACGTGCGCCATGGCTGGGGCAACGTGCCGGCGACGGAGAAGCCGCATGCGCATGTTCGCGAGGAAACCGTGGCGCGTTACCGCACCGCGTTCACGCATTCGAACTAGGTGTTTCGGCCGGTGCCGCGGCGCAGGCGCGGGCGATGTGGCGGGCCAGTTCGCGCCAGGGGCCGATGTCCCAGAAGCGCCGGGCCTGGCCGGACGGCGAGGGCAGGATGAAGACGTCGCTGCATGCGATGCCGGCTTCCTGCAGGCCGTAGCCGGTGGCGTGTCCCAGTGCGGCACGCGCGGCGTTCTTGCTGGTGAAGGCGACGACGCCCGGCGCGTGCCGACGCAACCGGGCATGCAGGGCGGTCACGTCGAAGGCGTCGCGTGGCAACTGGCTGTCATTGCCCGAGTGGTATTTGGCCAGGTCGGTGAAGCCGATACCGAGCTCCAGCAGCTGGCGGAATTCGTGTGGTGCGTAGCGGCGCGGCGTGATGCCGCTTTCGGCCAGCGCGCGCCAGAAAAAATTGCCGGGATGCGCGTAATAGGCCCCCTCGGCCGCCGAGCGCCGGCTGGCCGCGGTGCCGCAAAACACCAGGCGCAGCCCGGGCTGCAGCGAGTCGGGGAGGATGGTGTCGCCTTCAATCGTCATTGCGGAGCAGAAAATCGGTGTACTGGAAACGTTCGTCGCGCAGCACGGAGTCGCCACGCCGCAGTTCCAGCGCCGGATCGAACATTGGCCCCGCATGACTGAGGGTGTGGAATTCGCCGTTCTCGCCGCAGGGGTCGACGCCGGCGGGGAGCGTGGCAACGAACTCGTCGTCGTAGGCGCGGCCGCAGAAACCGGCATCCAGTTGCGTGGTGTCCACGCACACCACGCGGGCACGATGCCCGGCCGCGGAAAAGTGCCGTGCAAGCCCGCGCGTGTCTTCACCCCACAGCGGGAACAGGGCGGTCCAGCCGTCGCGCGCCAGCTGTTTTTCGCGGTAGGCGCGCACATCCTCGAGAAGGATGTCGCCGAAGGCGCAGTGGCGCAGCCCCGGCCAGCGCCGACGTGCTTCCTGCAGCGCCTCGTGATGGGCTTTTTCATAGGTGGCGTTGTCGGTGGGCCAGTCCAGTACCGCCTCGACCAGGGGCAGGCCCAGGGCGGCCGCCTGTGCCGCCAGTACGTCGCGCCGGATACCGTGCATGGCCACGCGATCGTAACGCGCGGTCACGGTGGTGAGCAGGCCGACCACCTGTCGCTGCGGGTCGTCACGGAGCCGGGCCAGCGCCATCAGGCAGTCCTTGCCGCCGCTCCAGGACATCAGTACGGGAATCGTCATGTGGCCATTGTGGCATTTCCGGCTGTTTTGCGAAGCGGCACGGACACCGCGTTGCCGTGCCGGAGACCGGTGGCGTTTTCCGGTTTGCACGTGGGGCACGGTTGCTCAGGACCGCTTGGTCTCCTGCCCGGTAAAGGCGGTGACCGGTTTGTGCACGTCGCGGTTCAAGCCTTCGCCGAAGGCCTTGAGTGCGTCGACGAGCGGCGCCAGCGTCTGCCACAGCGCGTCGTCGTGCAGCATGTTGTAAAAGCCCTTGATGCCCGGAGCGTCGGCTTCCTCGTCCCCCGGTCGGTGGCTGGCCATACGCCCGAGGCCGTCCCTGGCCGCGAACAGCACCTTGCACAACTGGTCGGGTTCGATGCGCGACAGCAGCATCAGGAGCATCGCGAGGTTTTGCACGGCCCTGCGCGAGTTTTCGCTGTTCAGGCCGTCCACGATGACCTGCATCCATTGGCTGTCCGAGGCGACAAGATCGTTCGCGAAACGCAGAAGACCATGTTCGTGCGCCGTCTGCAGCAGTCGTTCGAGAGCCTCGTGGGCGTCCGGGTCGATCTTCGGCGGCCGGGGCGTGTATTTGAGTGGTTCTGCCATCACATTCTCTCCGGATGCGGCGCTTCTTCGGTGATCGGCGCGTAGTCGTCGCGCGTCCACTTGTCATGGACTCCGACATCCTCGCGCGGCGTCGGATCGCCATAGCGAAAATTGTTCTTGCGCAGCGGCGACTCGCCACGTTCACCGAGTTTTTCGATGCGGACCGCCACTTCCTTGTAGGCGGGCGTGTTGACGTCCGGGTCGTGTCCATCGCCGGTGAGCCGGTTCATCGACGGCTTCTCGTGATGGATCGGCAGGTACAGTTCGTTGCCGTGCACGCGGTCGGTCACCAGCGCGCGTACCTTGACCGCGCCGCGTCGCGAGACGACGCGCAGCCAGGTGCCGTCCTCGATGCCGCGTTCGGCGGCAAGCTCGCGACCGACCTCGATGAACCAGTGCGGCACCTGGGAGTTCATGCGGGGGCCCTTGCCGGTCTGGTTCATCGACTGGAACTGTTCCAGCAGGCGGCCGTTGTTGACGTGCAGATCAAATTCGGCGTCGGGCGTTTCGGCCGGCTCTTGCCACTGCAGCGGATACAGTTTGGCCTTGCCGCCTTCCATGTGGAACGTGTCGGTGTAAAGCAGCGGCGTGTCGGTCCCGTCCTTGGCCACCGGCCAGACCAGCGACTTCCAGTCGGCCAGGCGTTCGTAATTCACGCCGGCGAACACTTTGGCGATGCCGGCACATTCTTCCATGATTTGCGACGGATGCGTGTAGCCCCAGTCGTGGCCCATGCGCGCGGCAAGCCCGGTGAGGATGCGCCAGTCCGGCCGGCAGTCACCGAGCGGCGGCATGACTTCGTAGAAGCGCTGGATGCGCCGCTCGGTATTGACGTAGGTGCCTTCCTTCTCGACGCTGGCGCAGGCCGGCAGGATGACGTCGGCATATTCGGCGGTGGTGCTGACGAACATGTCCTCGACCACCATGAAATCGAGCCTGGCGAAATGCTCGTGCGTTTCGCGGGCGTTGGACTCGGACACCGCGGTTTCCTCGCCGATGATGTACATCGCCTTCAACTCGTCGCCGGCCTTCATCGTCATCTCGAAGTTGTCCAGGCCCACTTCGTTCGACAGTTCCTCCGGCGCGACGCCCCAGCCCTTGGCCCAGCGTGCCCGCGCCTCCTCGTCGGTGACCTTTTCATAGCCCGGATAGACGTTCTTGAGCGCGCCGAAATCGCTGGCGCCCTGCACGTTGTTGTGGCCGCGCATCGGGTAGCCGCCGGTGCCGGGTTTGCCGTAATTGCCGGTGACGAGCATCAGGTTGGAAAGCGCCGTGCTGGTGTCGGCGCCGTGGCCGTGCTGGGTGATGCCCATGGCCCACAGCAGGCATACGCGTTCGGCGTTGCCGATCATCTCGGCCGCCTCGATCAATTGCTGTTTCGGCACCCCGGTGATGTCCTCGGCGAATTCCAGCGTGAACGGTTCGAGCGACGCGCGGTATTCGTCCACCTGGTTGACGCGCCGGCGCAGGAAATCCATGTCGGCCAGGTCGTGGTCGAACATGTAGCGCGCCAGCGCCGACGCCCAGACCAGGTCCGTGCTCGGCCGCGTGCGCAGGAAGATGTCCGCGCGCCCGGCCATCTCGTGCTTGCGCGGATCGGCGACGATCAGTTTCTGGCCGCGGAGCTTGTGCGCGCGCTTGATGCGCGAGGCGATCACCGGATGGTTTTCGGCGGTGTTGGTGCCGACCAGCACCACGACTTCGGCCTTCTCGATGTCGCGGATCGTGCCCGAATCGGCGCCGATGCCGACCGTGCGCTGCAGGCCCTTGGTGGCCGGGCTCTGGCAATAGCGCGAGGAGTTGTCGACGCTGTTGGTGCCGATGATGAGGCGCGCGATCTTCTGCGTCAGGTAGGCCTCCTCGTTGCTGGCCTTGCTGGAGGCGATGAAACCGATGCTGCGCGGTCCGTATTGATCGCGGATATCCAGCAGCCGTCGTGCCACGAGATCCAGTGCCTCGTCCCAGCCGGCTTCGCGGAAGCGGCCGTTCTCGCGGATCAGCGGCGTCGTCAGGCGATCCTCGCTGTTGACGAAGTCCCAGGCGAAGCAGCCCTTGATGCAGGTCGAGATGCCGTTGGCCGGCGCTTCCTGCATCGGCTGCACCTTCAGGATCTGGCGGCCGCGCGTCCACATCTCGAACGAGCAGCCGACGCCGCAATAGGTGCACACGGTCTTGGTGCGCTTGATTTCCGGCTGGCGTCATTTCATGTCCATCCTGGAGATGCCGGTGATCGGCGGCGTGCCGGTGGTGTCTTCCCACGCCTTGACCATGTCGATCAGCGGCCGCTTGAGCGACGGCGGCATGCCCGTGAACGGCCCGGCGTCGGTCGACTGCATGGTCCTTTCCATCAGCGCGTTGCAGGGGCAGACGGTGACGCAGTGGCCGCAGTGCACGCAGCTGGATTCGTCGATGGGTTTGCCGCCGTCCCACAACACGCGCGGGTGGTCCATCGACCAGTCGATGCTCAGCGTCTCGTTGACTTCGACGTTCTGGCAGGCTTCGACGCAGCGCCCGCACAGGATGCACTGGTCCGGATCGTAGGTGTAGAACGGGCTCGACAGGTCCTTGTCGTGCGGCTTGCGCTGGAACGGGTAGCGCTGGATCGGGATGTCCATGGCCGCGAACGTGTTGTGCAGCTGGCAGTCGCCGGTGTTGTTCTCGCACAGCGTGCAGTACAGCTCGTGCTTGGCGAGGATGCGGTGCATGCCCTCGTGGCGCGCGTTCCTGGCGCGCTCGCTGGTGCTGCTGATCCGCATGCCGTCGGTGCTGGTGAGCGCGCAGGCGCGCTGAAGTTCGCCGTCGACCTCGACCCAGCAGGTGTCGCAGGTCTGGATCGGCCCGAGTACGCCCAGGTAGCACACATGGGGGAGGTCGACGTCGTGGGCGATCAGGAAGTCGATCAGCGGCTGGTCGGGTGGGCCAGTGAGCGGTCGGCCATCCAGGACGATCGTGCAGTTGTCGTCGGCCATGAGGAGGTTTCCATCCGCGGGACTTTCATCCTCCCGCGCAGCGCCGGGTCATTCAACAGCGCCGGGTCCGTTCATTCACCGCATCGTTCGCAATGTGGATTTTTTGGATGCGCCATACACGACGACGCCGGGCAGGACGCCCGGCGTGCTTTGACATGATGAAGCGGACCATGCTTTCCCGGGTCCCGGCTTTGTCACGCCGCCTGCCGCGACGCCCGCTTGCGCTCGTTCTCGGTCAAATGCTTCTTGCGCAGGCGGATGGCCCTGGGCGTGACCTCGACCAGTTCGTCGTCCTGGATGAATTCCAGCGCCTGCTCCAGCGACATCTTCACCGGCGGCACCAGGTTCAGGGCATCGTCCTTGCCCGAGGCGCGCACGTTGGTGAGCTGCTTGGCGCGCAGGGCGTTGACGGTGAGGTCGTTGTCCTTGGCGTGGATGCCGACCAGCTGGCCCTCGTAGATCTCGACGTTGGCGTCGATCAGCATGCGGCCGCGGTCCTGCAGGTTGTACAGGGCGTAGGCCGGCGCGGTGCCGGTGCCGTTGGAGATCAGCACGCCGTTGGGGCGCTTGCCGATGATGCCCTCGCTGCGCGGACCGTAGTGGTCGAACACGTGGAACAGCAGGCCGGTGCCGGAGGTCAGGGTCTTGAACTCGGTCTGGAAACCGATCAGCCCGCGCGCCGGAATGATGTATTCCAGGCGCACGCGGCCGTGACCGTCGGGCACCATGTTCTTGAGCTGGCCCTTGCGCAGGCCCAGTTTCTCCATCACGCCGCCCTGGTAGCTTTCCTCCAGGTCCACGACCAGCTGCTCGTACGGCTCCTCGATGACGCCATCGGTTTCGCGCGTGACCACCTCGGGGCGCGACACGCCCAGTTCGTAGCCTTCACGGCGCATGGTCTCGATCAGGATCGACAGGTGCAGCTCGCCGCGGCCGGACACCTTGAACTTGTCCGGATCGTCCGTGTCCTCCACGCGCAGCGCCACGTTGTGCAGCATTTCGCGGTGCAGGCGGTCGCGGATCTGGCGGCTGGTGATGAACTTGCCGCCGGAGA
>CAZMXV010000053.1:0-14898 GCA_964570295.1 uncultured Rhodanobacteraceae bacterium | reverse complement strand
CGACCGGGATGTCGTGTTCCTTGGCCCAGCTGATGAAGTCCGAGACGATCAGGAAGTAGCCCGGAAACCCCATCTGGATGATGGTGGCGAGTTCGTGTTCCAGACGCCGGTCGTAGTCCTCGCGCGCATGGCCCTCGGCCAGGGGATGCTGGGCCAGACGCTCCTCCAGTCCCTGCACCGCGCGCTCGCGGATGTAGCTGTCCAGGTCGTGGCCGTCGGGCACCGGGAACTGCGGCAGGTAGTAGGTGCCGAAGCTCATTTCCAGGTTGCAGCGCTTGGCCAGTTCAATCGTATTCTGAAGAACTTCAGGCAAGTCACTGAAAAGCTCAGCCATCTCACTGGCCGATTTCAGGTATTGCTCGGGGCTGTAATCGCGCGGGCGCTTGGGGTCGGCCAGGACGCGGCCCTGGTGAATGCAGACGCGCGCCTCGTGGGCCTCGAAATCCTCACGGCGCAGGAAGCAGACGTCGTTGCTGGCCACCAGCGCAAGGTCCAGGCGCTCGCCCAGTGCCAGCGCGATCTGGTTCCAGTCCTCCTCGCCGTCGCGATCGGTGCGCGTCAGTTCCAGATACAGACGCTCCGGAAACAGTTCGCGGAGGGGGGCCAGCAGCCGTTCCGCGGCTTCCGGAGTACGCGAGCGGGCGGCACGGCCGGCTTCCGAGCGGAAGCCGCACAGGGCGATCAGGCCCCGCGTGTTTTCCGGGGTCAGCCAGGTGGCTTCGACGAGGGCGTGGCCGCCATGCTGGCCTTCGCGCCAGGCGCGTGAAATCAGGCGCGACAGGTTGAGGTAGCCGTCACGGTCCTGGCACAGCAGGGTCATGCGCCATGGCCGCGGATCGTCCGGCGACACCACCCAGATGTCGCTGCCGGCCACGGGTTTCACGCCGGCGGCGGAAGCGCCCTGGTAAAACTTCACCAGGGCGAACAGGTTGTTGACGTCGGTCAACGCCACTGCCGGCATGTCGTGGTTCGCGCAGCCTTCGACCAGTGGTTTGATGCGCAGGGTGGAATCGACCAGCGAGAACTCGCTGTGGACATGGAGGTGGACGAAGCGGGCAGGCATGCGGGTAGTTTAGCCTGCTTGACAGGCGCGGGGTGGCGATGCAGGCAGGTGGCATGTCGGGCCTGCATGCCATCGCGGCCATGGCCCGCGATGGGGCCGGATCATTCCGGACCCTGTTCCAGGTACCGGCGTACCGGTGCGAAACTGCGCCGGTGTTCCGGGCACGGGCCCAGGCGTGCCAGTGCCTCCAGATGGGCGGCTACCCCGTAACCCTTGTGGCTGGCGAAGCCGTAGCCGGGATGGCGCGTGTCCAGCTCGATCATGTAACGGTCGCGGGTGACCTTGGCCAGGATCGAGGCGGCGCTGATGACCGCGTGCAGGTGGTCTCCGCCGATCACCGCGCGGGCCGGGCAGGACAGCCCCGTAGGCAGGCGGTTGCCGTCGACGAGCGCGTATTCGGCGGCCGGGGCGAGTCCTTCCACGGCACGCCGCATGCCCTGCATCGTGGCCTGGAGGATGTTGATACGGTCGATTTCGGCACGGCTGACCATGACGACGTGGAACGCCGCGGCACGCTCGATGATCTGGTTGAAAAGGATATCGCGGCGACGTGCGGTGAGCCGCTTGGAGTCATCCAGGCCGGCAATCGGGCGGGCCGGATCGAGAATGACGGCGGCCACGCAGACCGGCCCGGCCAGGGGGCCGCGCCCGGCCTCGTCGACACCGGCGGCGAGGGCCGGGATGCCGGTATCGAACGGCAGCGGCAGGGTCGCTTCAGTCATGCCCGATCATGTCGGCGACGGCATCGGCTGCCGGCCCGGCCGGATGGGCCGGATCCATGTCGCCCAGCAGCTTGCGATGAAGGTGCTCGAATGTGGCCACGATGTCGCCGCGGCGTTGCGGATCGCGCAGCAGCGCCACGACTTCATCGGCGAGACGGTCGGCCGTGCAGTTTTCCTGCATGCACTCGGGCGCCGGCAGTGGCGCCTGCGGATTGTCGGCCCGGGCCAGGATGTTGGGCAGTGCGTAGATGTCGGTCTTCAGCATGCGCAACAGGCGCGCGATGCGGTAACTGGCCGGCGCCACCCGATAGCCGACCACCATGGGGCGCTTGGCCAGCATGGCCTCGAGCGTGGCGGTGCCGGAAGCCAGCAGGACCACGTCGGCGGCCTGCATGGCCTGATGGGAATGGCCATCGAAAATGGTCACGGGATCCGATGGTGGCGCATCATTTGCGCTGTTTTGGCGAGTTCCGGATGCCGAAGGGCTTCCGAGCATGTCTTCCAGCAGCGCGCGGCACTTCGCATTCGCCGCCGGCACGATGATCCCGAGTCCCGGAATGGCCGCGCGGGCGCGTTCGGCCGCATCGAGAAAGATGCGGCCGAGCCGCTCGATTTCGCTGCGGCGGCTGCCGGGCAGGACGGCGAGCACCGGCCTGTCGTGGGGCAGGCCGAGGGCATCGCGGGCGCTTTCGCGGTCGGAGACCATGGGAAAGCGTGCGGCCAGCGGGTGACCGACGAAACGGGCGTCGATGTCGTGGCGCGCGTAGATGGAGGGCTCCATGGGGAACAGGCACAACACGCGGTCGACGCTGCGGCCGATCTTTTCGGCGCGGTTCTCGCGCCATGCCCAGATCGAGGGGCTGACATAATGCGCCACCGGAATGCCCGCGTCCTTCAGCCGCCGCTCCAGGCCAAGGTTGAAGTCCGGCGCGTCGATGCCGATGAAAACGTCGGGGCGCAGGTCGCGCAGCCGTTGTGCCAGGTGCCGGCGCAGGGCCAGCAGCCGCGGCAGGTCCCGGAGCACCTCGGCAAAGCCCATCACCGACAGGACGTCGATGTCGTGCCAGGGCTCGAACCCCTGCGCCGCCATGCGCGGCCCGCCTACGCCGATGAAGCGGGCATCGGCAAAGCGGGCGCGCAGGGCCGGAATCAGGTGCGCGCCAAGCTGGTCTCCGGAAGCTTCGCCGGCCACCATGGCGATGACGGGACCCGGTTCCCGGGGCCCGGTCGATGCCGTTGCCATGTCGTTTTCCTGATGCATGTGCGAGCGAAGCTTTTTGTCTTTTCCGACCCCGAGTCCCCGAACTACCTCGCCAGCGCCCGTTCGCTGCGATCCAGGAAAGCAAGCATCTCCTGCACGTCCGGGTTGCCGGCCGCCAGTTCGGCCAGTTGCTCGCGGGCTTCGGCCAGGGGCTTTTTGCCCATGTACAGGGTGCGGTAGGCGCGTTTGATGGCCTGGATGCGCTCGGCGTCGAAACCGCGGCGCTTCAGGCCTTCGCTGTTGACGCCGCGCGGGCGCCCGCGCTGCTCGTTGGCCATCATCACGAAGGGCGGTACATCGGCACCGACCAGGCAGCCCATGCCGATGAAGGCGTGCGCACCGACCTTGCAGAACTGGTGCACGCCCGCATAGCCGGCCACGATCACCCAGTCGCCGACCTCGACGTGCCCGGCCAGGGCCGCATAATTGGAAAAGATGGTGTGGTCGCCGATGATGCAGTCGTGCGCGACGTGCACGTAGGCCAGAAACCAGTTGTCGTTGCCGATGCGCGTGACGCCGCCACCGCCTTCAGTGCCCCGGTGCACCGAGACGAACTCCCGAAACACGTTGTCGTCGCCGATTTCCAGGCGCGCCGCCTCACCGGCGTATTTCTTGTCCTGGGCGTCGGCGCCGATGGAGGCGAACTGCCAGATGCGATTGTTGCGGCCAATGCGGGTCGGCCCCTGGATCACCACATGCGCGCCGATGGTGGTGCCGGCGCCGATGTCGACATCGGCACCGATGATGCTGTAGGGCCCGACCTCGACGTCATCGGCCAGGCGCGCCTCGGGGTGGATGCGTGCGGTCGGGTCGATCATGGCCACCTCAGTCACCGCGCCCGGCGCACATCAGCTCGCAGCTGGCCACTTCCTTGTCGCCGACCATGGCGCGGGCCTCGAACATGCCCATGCCGCGCAGCAGACGCTTGAGGCCGACCTCCAGGCGCAACTGGTCGCCCGGCACCACCATGGCGTTGAAACGCGCCTTGTCGACCTTGACCAGGTAATAGAGCGAGGCGCCGTGGTTGTCGTCGGGATTTGCCGACAGCTGGAACAGGACGCCGGCGGCCTGGGCCAGGGCCTCGATGATCAGTACGCCCGGCATCACCGGATGGCCCGGAAAGTGACCCTGGAAGAAAGGCTCGTTGATGGTGACGTTCTTGATGGCGGCGATGCGCTTGCCGGTTTCCAGTTCGACCACGCGGTCGACCAGGAGGAACGGGTAGCGGTGGGGCAGCAGACGCTGGATGTGCTCCACGTCGACCGGCAGGGTGACGGCATTGTCAGTCATGCTTTTTCCTTTTCCAGCGCCTTCAGGCGGCGCGCCATGTCATCGAGATGTTTGAAGCGCGCCGCGTTCTTGCGCCACGCATGGTTGTCCTGCAGGGGAACCCCCGAAGAATACTCGCCCGGCTCGCGGATGGAGCGGGTGACGAGGCTCTTGGCGGTGATGACCACGTGGTCGGCCACTTCGAGGTGGCCAAGAATACCGGCATTGCCCCCCACCATGCACCAGCGCCCGATGCGCGCGCTGCCGGCCACGGCGGCGCAACCGGCCATGGCGGTATGGGCGCCCACGTGCACGTTGTGGGCGATCTGGATGAGGTTGTCCAGGCGTACGTCTTCTTCCAGCACGGTGTCTTCCAGCGCGCCGCGGTCGATGGTGGTGTTGGCGCCGATTTCGCAGTCGTCGCCGATGCGCACGCCGCCCAGTTGCGGCACCTTGATCCAGTGGCCCTCGTGTACCGCCAGGCCGAAGCCGTCGGCCCCGATCACGGCGCCGGGGTGGACCAGCACGCGGCAACCCAGTTGCACGTCCCCGGCCAGCGTGACGCGGGCTTCCAGGTGGCTCTGGGCACCGATGCGGCAGCGTTCGCCGACGATGCAGTGCGGTCCGAGGATCACGCCGTCCTCGACGACGCTGCCGGATCCGACCACGCAGAACGGACCGATGCTGGCTCCCGGGCTGATGTCGGCATCCCCGGCCACCACCGCGCTGGGATGGACGCCGGGCGCCGCTGCCGGCTGGCGCTGGAACAGGGCCGCGATGCGGGCGTAGGCCACGTAGGGGTCGTCGGCCACCAGCACCGGAACCGGGCTGGCGTCGGCATGCTCGGCCGACAGCACCACCACGCCGGCTTGCGTGCCGGCCAGCTGCGCCGTGTAGCGGCTGTTGGCGAGGAAGGCCAGTTGTGAACCGTCGGCCCGCTCCAGCGTACCCACGCCGCGGATGACGGTGCTTCCGTCGCCACGCCATGGGAGGCCGAAGCGCCCGCCCAGTGTCTGCAGGTCGTATTGTCGGCTTGGTTCGGTCATGCGCCCTGGTGCCGCTGCGTAAAGAAACCATGATAGCGGCAACGCCCCGCCCGTGGGTGGCGCGGAGCAGCCCAAGACTGCCGCAAGAGCGGTGACGCACGAAAAAGCCCCGCGTCCGGGAACGCGGGGCTTCAGCGGAAAGCGGAAATCAGAAGTTGCTGCCGAAGGTGAACTGGAAGCGTTCTTCGTAATGACCGTCGCCGGGCTGCTTGCGGACCGGGATGGCATAGCTGATGACCAGCGGCCCGATCGGCGCCTGCCACTGCAGCGAGATGCCGGCCGAGACGCGCAGCGTGCTGGCGTCGAAGTGGCTGTAGTCGCGGTACACGTTGCCGACGTCGGTGAACACGGCCACGCGCGCGGTGTTGATGTCCTTCAGGAACGGCAGCGGCAGGAACACCTGGGCCGTGCCGAGCACCTTGAAGGCACCGCCGATCGGCGTCGGGTAGTAGTAGTAGCCGGTCTGCTCGCGCGGGCCCAGGGTGTTGTCCTGGAAGCCGCGCACGTCGCGCACGCCGCCGGCGAAGTAGTTCTGCCAGAACGGGAAGCTGACCTTGTCGCCGGCCTTGTAGGGGCCGAAGGTGCGGTCGAAGGTGTCGCTGCCGTAGGTGCCGCCGTAGCCGACCTCGCCGTTGAGGTACAGCACGAAGCCGCCGCCGATGGGCCAGTAGTGGTTGCCGCGGTAGTTGGCCTTGTAGTACTGCACGGTGGAGCCGGGCAGGGCCGCATCCACGCTCAGCTGCTGGATGCCGCCACGGGTCGGCGCCCAGTAGCTGTTGCGCGTCTCGTGGGTGTAGGAGGCGTTGAAGGTCCAGCTGTGCGCGGTCTTGTTGCCCAGCGCGTTCTGGTAGTTGAGGTAGGACTCGGGGCTGTAGCCGGGGAACAGGTTGATGCGGTTGCTTTCCACGCCCAGGCCGGCGGTCAGGCGGTCGGTTTCGCTGATCGGGATGCCCACGAAGGTGGAGAAGGCGCGCGAGCTGTTTTCGTAGTTGGCGAAGTTGGTGTTGCCGAAATCGGTCTTGCTGTAGCTGAGGTTGTAGCCGACGCTGATGCCGTCATCGGTGACGTAGGGATTGACGTAGCGCAGGTTCAGCGTCTTGTAATAGCGGCTGGTCTGCACGCCGATGGAGAACTTGTCGCCGGTGCCCAGGAAGTTGTTCTGCGACACCGAGGCGGACAGGATCATGCCCGAATACTGCGAATAGCCGATGCCGAACTGCAGGCTGCCGGCGGACTGCTCCTCCACCTTCACGGTCAGGTCGACCTTGTCCTCGGTGCCGGGCACGCGCTTGTGCTCGATTTCGACATCCTTGAAGTAGCCCAGCTGCTTGAGGCGGGTCTTGGAACGGTCGATGGCGGCCTGCGAGTACCAGGAGCCTTCCAGTTGGCGCATCTCGCGGCGCAGCACCTCGTCCTCGGTGAGAGTGTTGCCGCTGAAGGTGATGCGGCGCACGTACACGCGTTCGCCGGGTTTGACGTAGAAGGTCAGGTCGACGGTGTGTTTTTCCTTGTCCAGCTTGGGAATGGGCTGGACCTCGGCGAAGGCGTAGCCGATGTTGGCCAGCACGCCCTTCATGATCTTGGCGCTTTGCTGGATCAGCGCGCGGTTGAAGGTGTCGCCCTTCTTGATGAACACGAACTGGCGCAGGGTTTTTTCGGGCAGCACCAGGTCGCCCAGCAGGTGCACGTCGGAAATCTCGTAGACGTCGCCTTCCTTGACGCTGGCACTGATGTACATTTCGCGCTTGTTGGGGCTGATGGCCACCTGGGTGGAGGTGACGCCGAAGTCGGCGTAGCCGCGGTTCATGTAGTACGAACCCAGTTTTTCCAGATCGCCGGAGACCTTTTCGCGCGAATACTGGTCGTCCTTGGTGTACCAGGACGTCCAGTTGCTGGTGTCGGACTCGAAATCGCCGCGGATCTGCTTGTCCGAATAGGTGGTGTTGCCGACGATGTTGATGGCCTTGATGCGCGCCGATTTGCCTTCGCGGATCTCGATGTCGATGTTGACGCGGTTGTTGTTCAGGTGCGTGACGTGCGGCTCCACCGACACGTTGTACTTGCCGCGGTTGTAGTACTGGTTGACCAGTTCCTTGCGCACGCGGTCCAGGGCCAGGCGGTCGAAGGTGGCGCCCTCGGACAGGCCGATCGACTTCAGGCCCTTTTTCAGGTCGTCGGTCTTGATGGCCTTGTTGCCACGGATGTCCAGCTTGGCGATGGAGGGACGCTCGACCACCTTGACGATGAGGATGCCGCCCTGGTGGTCCAGCTCGATGTCGCTGAAGAAGCCGGTGCGGTACAGGGCGCGGATGGCCTGCTGGGCGCTGGCATCGTTGAGGGTGTCGCCCTTTTCGATCGGCAGGTAGCTGAACACGGTGCCGGCGGCGATGCGCTGCAGGCCGTCCACGCGAATGTCGGTCACCACGAACGGGGTGACTGCCAGGGCATTGGCACTCAAGGCAGACAGGAGAATCAGGGCGGCGACTCGCTTCATCGTCGGTTCCATTGGGTAAAACGCGAAGCTGCGGCCGGGGGCCACAGCAGGATAGGGCAGCGACTCACGAGGCCAGCCGCAGGATGTCGTTGTAGAAGGCAAGGCCCATCAGGGCAACGATCAACGCCATGCCGACGAATTGCCCGGCAATCATGGTGCGCTCGCTGACCGGACGGCCTTTGACCAGCTCGATAAGGTAATACAGCAGGTGTCCGCCGTCCAAGATCGGAATCGGCAACAGGTTCAGTACGGCCAGGCTCAACGAGATCAGGCCGAGGAAGGACAGGAACCAGGCCACGCCCATCTGTGCCGAGGTGTTGGCCACCCGGGCGATGGTGATCACGCCCGACAGGTTGCGGGTGGATACCTGTCCGGTGACCATCTGGCCGATCATCTGAAACGTGGTGGCGGTTTTGTCCCAGGTGGTCCGGAACGCCATGCCCAGCGAGGTCAGGGGCCCGTAGCGCACCACCGCCGTGGCGGGGCGGGGCGGGGC
The DNA here is from genome assembly GCA_964570295.1 of uncultured Rhodanobacteraceae bacterium. Taxonomy (GTDB): domain Bacteria; phylum Pseudomonadota; class Gammaproteobacteria; order Xanthomonadales; family Rhodanobacteraceae; genus Oleiagrimonas. The sequence goes on along the minus strand of CAZMXV010000053.1, from coordinate 6,547 downwards.
CACGCCGACGATCCAGCGGGCGCCGCCGCCGTCGCCGGGATCGGTCCAGGTCGGGGTGACGGGAATCCGCAGGGAACGGCCGTCGCGCACGACGTGGAAGACCAGGGTGGGAGATTTTTCCACCTGTTGCCGGGTCAGCGTGCCGATGTCCCGGAAATGCCGCACTTCATGCTCGCCGATGGCGGTGATGCGATCTCCGTCGCGCAGGCCGGCCCTGGCTGCCGGCATGCCCGGCTCGACTTTCTCGGCGACCGGCGGCAACGGCTCGGCCTGGAGGCCGATGCGGTCGAAAGCCTTGTCCAGCTGGACGTCGCCGGGCAGCTTTTCCAGCGCCAGGCGCAGCGTGGCGGCGCCGCCATCGGCATGGCGCACCGCGATGTTGGTCGGCTGGTGCGCCATGGCCTCCTCGCTGAGGAGGTCCAGGGCCTCGTTCCAGGTGGTGATACGACGCCCGTTGATCGACTGGATGGTGTCGCCGGCCTGGAACCCGGCCTCGGCGGCCAGGGTCTGTGCCGCCGGCGCGGCCACCACCGGCACCATGCCGGTGCGTCCGACCATGAACATCAGCCAGAAGGCGAACACCGCGAAGATCAGGTTGAATACCGGCCCCGCGGCGACGATGGCGATGCGCTGCCAGACCGGCTTGCCGGTGAACTCCACGTCACGCTGGTCGTCGGGAACGTCGCCCTCGCGCGCGTCCAGCATTTTCACGTATCCACCCAGGGGGATGGCGGCGATGCGGTATTCGGTGCCGTCACGGCCGGTACGGCTCCACAGGGCACGGCCGAAGCCCACCGAGAAGCGCAGCACCTTCACGCCGCAGCGGCGCGCCACCCAGTAGTGACCGAACTCGTGAAAGGTGACGAGCACGCCAAGCGTGACGATCAGCCACCAGATGGAACCCAGGAAATCGAGCATAGGCAAGGAATAGGCCTCAGTGATACCCCTGCATGATACGTTGCGCCACGTGACGGGCGCCAATATCACGCTGAACGAGCGATGACATATCGACAACGGGCTCGGGCGGCAGTTCCTGCAGTGTGGCGTCGATGACTTCGGCGATGGCCGTGAAGGGCAGGCGTCCGGCCAGGAAGGCCTCCACCGCGACCTCGTTGGCGGCGTTGAGGATCGCCGTGGCGTCACCGCCGGCACGCAGGGCCTGATAGGCCAGCGCCAGGCAGCGGAAAGTGCCGGTGTCGGGGCGTTCGAAATCCAGGCGGCCGAGGGCGGGAAGGTCGAGCGGCGTCACGCCGGCCTCGATGCGTTCGGGCCATGCCAGGGCATGCGCCAGCGCCGTGCGCATGTCCGGATTGCCCAGTTGCGCCAGTACCGAGCCGTCGACGTATTCGACCAGGGAATGCACCATCGACTGCGGATGCAGCACCACGTCGATGCACCCGACATCGGCATCGAACAGGTGGTGGGCCTCGATGACTTCCAGCCCCTTGTTCATCAAGGTGGCCGAATCCACCGAAATCTTGCGGCCCATCGACCAGGTCGGGTGGGCACAAGCCTGCATGGGCGTGACCCGCGCCAGCTCGTCACGGCTACGGCCGCGGAACGGCCCGCCCGACGCGGTCAGCAGCAGGCGCCTGATCCCGTTGCCAGGTACCTTCGGGCGGTTCTGCGGCAGGCACTGGAAAATGGCGTTGTGTTCGGAATCGACCGGCACCAGCATGCCGCCCCCCTCGTGCAAGGCGGCGGTCAGCAACGGCCCCGCCATGACGATGGATTCCTTGTTGGCCAGCAACAGGCGCTTGCCGGCCCGGGCCGCCGCCAGCGTGGAGGCCAGCCCTGCGGCTCCCACGATGGCGGCGACCACGGTATCCACGCCGCCCATGGCTGCCACCGTGGCCAGCGCGTCGGGGCCGGCTTCCACCGCGCAGGCGACCCCGGCTCCGTGCAGCGCCCGCGCCAGCGTGTCCTTGCACGCGGCATCGGCGATGACCGCCACCGCCGGGCGGTGCCGCACGCAGAGCTCGACCAGCTTGTCCACGTTGCGGTGGGCCGTAAGGACGGTGGCGCGAAAGCGCGCCGGGTGTCGTGCGACGACGTCCAGCGCACTGGCGCCGATGGAACCGGTGGCGCCAAGGATGGCGACGGATTGGGGCGTGGATGTCATGGCGCCGGATGCCGGGGAGCAGCGGTGGCGGGGGGTGTGGGCCGGGCGGGACCCGGGCTCCGCCCCCAAAAAGTGCCATCCCAGTGACAAGTCGACAACGTCATGGCCCCAGCACCATCAACCCCGCCGCAAACACCGGCAGGGCCGCAAACACGCTGTCCAGCCGGTCCAGCAGGCCGCCGTGGCCGGGAAAAATGCCACCGGAGTCCTTGATCTCGGCGTGGCGCTTCATCAGGCTTTCGAACAGGTCGCCGACGATGGCGGCGGCCACGGTGAGCAGGCCGAGCAGGCCCATGAAAGGCAGTTTTGCAGTCGGCATCCCGAGTAGCCAGGCGCCGCCCACCGCCACCAGCATGCCGGCGAGCAGGGCGCCCCAGGCGCCGGCGCGGGTCTTGCCGGGGCTGATGCGCGGTGCCAGCTTGCGACGCCCGAAGGCGCGACCGCTGAAATAGGCGCCGATGTCGGCCGCCCATACCACGCACAGGGCCAGCAGGGTCCAGCCGGGGCCGTTTGCGGGCAGGTCGTGGATACTGCTCACGGCCACCCAGGCGGGAACCAGCACGGCCACGCTGGCAACCAGTTTCAGCCAGCCGTGTTCGCGGGTGGGCGAGGCGGCGAAAGTGTAGGTGCGCAGCCACCAGAGACTGGCCAGCCACCATGCCAGGCCGGTCGCGATCACGGCGGGCCACAGCCACGGGGCAGCCCGCTGCCACCACAGCAGGGCCATCACGATCGCGGTGAGCAGCGGCATCACCAGGCGCGCGACGGGACGACGCACGCCGCACAGGCGGGTCCACTCCCACTGTGCCCCCAGGAACACCGCGGCGACGATCAGCGCAAACAGCCACGTGGGCGGGAACAGGATGATGGCGACGGCCAGTGGCGTGAGGATCAGGGCGGTGAGTATGCGCTGCAGCAGCATGCGGTATCCCGTAGTCAGGGTCAGGTGCCGGTGGCCGCGACCTGCGCGCCGGTGCGGCCGAAGCGGCGCTGACGGCTGGCGTAGTCGGCCACGGCGCATGCCAGGCACTCGGCATCGACGTCAGGCCACAGGGTATCGGTGAAATACAGCTCCGTATAGGCCAGCTGCCACAACAGGAAGTTGCTGATGCGGAAGTCGCCGCCGGTACGGATGAGCAGGTCGGGGGGCGGCTGGTCGGCCAGGCACGCGCGGGCGCCCAGGGTGGCCTCGTCGATGTCGCCGGGGGCGATGTCGCCGCGGCCCACCGCCTCGGCCAGTGCCCGCGCCGCGTGCACGATGTCCCAGCGGCCGCCGTAGTTGACGGCCACGTTGAGACGCAGTGCGGCATTGTCGCGGGTGTGGTGCATCGCCGCCTGCATGCGCTCGCGCAGCGAATCGTCAAAGGCCGTGAGGTCGCCGATGAACTCGATGCGCACGTGCTGCCTGTCCAGCTCGTCGGTTTCCTTGTCCAACGCCTTCAGGAACAGCTGCATGAGTGCCTTGACTTCGACCTGGGGCCGGCGCCAGTTCTCGCTGGAAAAGGCGAACAGCGTCAGCGAGCCGATGCCGCTGCGCAGGCAGAATTCCACGGCACCGCGGACGGCCTTCTGCCCCGAGCTGTGGCCGAAGCTGCGCGGACGGTGGCGTTTTTCGGCCCAGCGGCCGTTGCCGTCCATGACGATGGCGAGATGGCGCGGTACGCGCGAGGCAGGGGGTGTGGCGGACATGGGCGGGGGCGTGCGGCGAATCAGATCGCCATCAACTCGTCTTCCTTGGTCTTGACCACTTCATCGACCTTCTTGACGAAGCTGTCGGTCAGTTTCTGGATCTCGTCCTCCGCGCGATGCTCGTCGTCCTCGGTGATCTCCTTTTCCTTGAGCAGCTCCTTGACATTCTGCAGCGCGTCGCGGCGGATGTTGCGGATGGCGATCTTGCTGTTTTCGCCCTCGTGCGCGACGTGCCTGGCCAGTTCCCTGCGGCGCTCTTCGGTGAGCGCGGGCAGGTTGAGGCGGATCACGTTGCCGGCGGTGTTCGGCGTAATGCCGATATCCGAGCCCAGGATGGCTTTTTCCACGGGCGCCACCATGGTCTTTTCCCATGGCGTGATGGTCAGGGTGCGGGCATCGCTGACGGCCACGTTGGCCACCTGCGACAGTGGCACGTCCGAGCCGTAGTAGGGCACCTTGAGGCCTTCCACCAGCGCGCTGCTGGCGCGGCCGGTGCGCAGGCGGCGCAGTTCGTTCTCGAGTGCGTCGATGCTCTTGCCCATGCGGGTCTTGGCGTCTTGTTTGATGTCGTCTAGCACGGCAGGCTCCATGGAACGGCGTGTATCCGTTCGAGTATAGCAAGCCCGGGGGCGGATGCCCCGGGCAAGGGAGAGGGAGGGGAGGGCGGTTACTCGCCGTCGACCAGGGTGCCGACCGCCTCCCCGCGCATGATGCGCAGCAGGTTGCCGGGGCAGGTCATGTCGTAGATGCGCATCGGCATGCCGTGGTCGCGGCACAGGGCGATGGCGGCGGTATCCATTACCGCCAGCTTGTTTTCGATGACCTCGTCGTAGGTGAGGTGCTCGTAGCGCGTGGCGGTCTTGTCCTTGGCCGGGTCGGCACTGTACACGCCGTCGACCTTGGTGGCCTTCAGCAGCAGGTCCGCGCCGATCTCGACGGCGCGCAGGGCGGCGGCCGAATCGGTGGTGAAGAACGGATTGCCGGTGCCGGCGGCGAACAGGGCGATGCGGCCCTTCTCGATGTGGCGTACGGCGCGGCGGCGGATGAAGTCCTCGGCCACGTCGTGGATGGGAATGGCGCTCATCACGCGCGCATAGCCGCCGTGCTTCTCGATGGCATCGGCCATGGCCAGGGCGTTCATCACGGTGGCCAGCATGCCCATGTGGTCGCCAGTCACGCGATCCATGCCGCCGGCGGCCAGGCCCGCGCCGCGGAAGATGTTGCCGCCGCCGATCACCACGCCCACTTCGGCCCCCGCGTCGCGCACCTCGATGATTTCCTCGGCCAGCCGACCGATCACCTTGGGGTCGATGCCGTAGTCCTCGTCGCCCATGAGGGCCTCACCGGAGAGTTTGAGCAGGATGCGCTTGTACTTGGGCGTCTCGGTCATCAAGGACTCTCCGGTAGCGGCTTGTGCGGGTGTGCTGCATTGTAGCGAGGTTGGGGGCGGGGGACGAGGGACAAATAGCGGGAGTGGGTGACGGACGGGCGGGGCAAAGTGCTTTCAAATACGCCTTCGCTGCCCGTTCCTGTCGACCACCCCCGCAAAACAGCAAAAAGGCCGCGATTCCTCGCGGCCTTTTTGCGTCCTCAGGTGCGGCAGCCCCTGCTTTACGCCAGGCCTGCCTGCTTCATCACTTCGGCGGCGAAGTCTTCTTCCTTTTTCTCGACGCCTTCGCCGACGGCCAGGCGCGCGATCTGCTTGACCACGGCCTTTTCCTTCTTCAGCACGTCGCCGACGCTGGAACCGGTGTCCAGCACGTAGGGCTGGCCGGTCAGGGTCATTTCGGCGACCACCTTGTTGACCTTGCCGGAGATGATCTTTTCCAGGATCTCGGCGGGCTTCTGCTTGTCCTTGTCGCTCATCTGGCCCTTGGCGATGTCCTTTTCCTTTTCCACGAACTCGGCCGGCACGTCCTCGGCGCTGACGTACTGCGGGTTCATCGCGGCCACGTGCATGGCGATGCCCTTGGCCAGTTCCTCGGAACCGCCTTCCAGGGCCACCAGCACGCCGATGCGGCCGCCGTGGATGTAGTGGCCGATGATGCCGTCGGCTTCCACGCGGGCCATGCGGCGCACGTCGATCTTTTCGCCGATGGTGGCGACCAGGGCCTTGGCGGCTTCGTCGACGCTGCCCTTTTCGGGGTAGGCGGCGGCTTTCAGGGTTTCGGCGTCACGGGCACCGCTTTCCAGGGCAATCCGGGCGACTTCGTCGGTGAAGGCCAGGAAGCTCTTGTCCTTGGCCACGAAGTCGGTCTCGCAGTTGATTTCCACCAGCACCGCGCGGCCCTTGTCCTGGGCGCTGACGATGCGGCCTTCGGCGGCCACGCGGCCGGCCTTCTTGTCGGCCTTGGCCAGGCCCTGCTTGCGCAGCCACTCCATGGCGGTGTCGATGTTGCCCTCGTTCTCGACCAGGGCCTTCTTGCATTCCATCATGCCGGCGCCGGAACGCTGGCGCAGCTCCTTGACCAGTTGTGCACTGATTTGCATGGTAAACCTCGAAACGTGTTGCCGGGGCCGCGCCGCCGGGCGGCGCGGCCCCGAAGGGGATTATTCGCCGGCGGCGGCTTTTTCTTCGGCCTTGGCGGCAGGCTTGTCCTCGGCCTTGGCGGCCGGGGCGGCATCCGTGTCGGCCACTTCGACGAAGTCGTCGGCGTCGCCCTGCTTGGCGGGGGCGGCGGCCTTGCCTTCCAGGATGGCGTCGGCGGCGGCGCGCGCGTACAGCTGGATGGCGCG
>CAZMXV010000052.1:0-14941 GCA_964570295.1 uncultured Rhodanobacteraceae bacterium | reverse complement strand
AGGCCGTGGGCGGCACGTCGAACAGCGGCTCCACGCGGCAGGCCAGTTGCAGCATTACGCTGAGGCGGCCGTAGGTCTTGCCGCCGGGTGCCGCGGCCATGCGCTCGACCACTTCCTTCTGCAGCATGAAGTGCATGTCGGTGATGGCGTCGGCATGCGCCAGGCAGTGGAACAGGATGGGGCTGGAGATGTAGTAGGGCAGGTTGCCGACGATGCGCAGGGAGCCGTTCCCGGCCAGTTCCGAGAGGTCGGTGCGGAGCACGTCGCGCTGGATGATCTCCAGCTCGCCCCGTGGCGCCGCGTCCCGGGCCAGGCGCGGGATCAGGTCGGTGTCCAGTTCGATGGCGGTGAGATGGCCGGTCACCTCCAGCAGGGGCAGGGTGAGGGCGCCCTCGCCGGGGCCGATCTCGACCACGCGGTCGCCGGGTTGCGGCGCCAGTGCGCGGATGATGCGATCGACGTAGTGCCGGTCGTTCAGGAAGTGCTGGCCGTAGTGTTTCTTGGGACGATGCGACATGGAGGCGGGCCGGGCGGGTCAGGCGGAGCGGCGACGGGCCAGCTCGAGCGCCAGGTCCGCGGCGGCGACGAGGCTGGCGGGATCGGCGCGGCCGCTGCCGGCGAGGTCGAGGGCGGTGCCGTGGTCGACCGAGGTGCGGATGAAGGGCAGCCCCAGGGTGATGTTGACGGTGCGCTCGAAGGCCTCGCTCTTCAGTACCGGCAGGGCCTGGTCGTGGTACATGGCGAGCACGGCGTCGTAGTGCCGGCGCTGCGCGGGCACGAAGGCGGTGTCGGCCGGCAGCGGGCCGAGCAGTGGCATGCCTTCGGCGCGCAGTGCGTCCAGTGCGGGAATGATGGTGTCGATTTCCTCGCGGCCCAGGTGGCCGCCCTCGCCGGCATGCGGGTTGAGGCCGAGCACGGCGATGCGCGGGGCGGCGATGCCGAAGCGCCGTTTCAGGTCGGCGTGGACGATGCCGAGGACGCGCCGCAGGCGCTCGGCGGTGATGGCCGCCGGTACGTCGGCCAGCGGCAGGTGCGTGGTGGCCAGCGTGACGCGCAGGGTGTCGCTGGCCAGCATCATCACCACATCGCAGCCGGCACGCTCGGCCAGGAATTCGGTGTGGCCGCTGAAGGTCTCGCCGGCATCGTTGATGACCGACTTCTGCACCGGGGCGGTGACCATGGCGGCGAATTCGCCGGCCAGGCAGCCGTCAACGGCGCGTGCCAGCAGGTTGAGCACGTGGAAGGCGTTGCGCGGATCGGGACGACCGGGTGTTTCCTGCGCACGCAGCGGCGCATGCAGCACGCGCAGGATGCCGGCGGCGCGCTGGTGGCGGGGCTGGCCGTCGTAGTCCTCCAGGCGGATCGAAAGACGGCAGCGTGCCGCGGCACGCGCCAGGAGGTCGCGGTCGGTGATGGCGACGAGGTCGGCCGCCAGGGGCGTGGCGGCCAGCCGTGCCAGCAGTTCCGGGCCGACCCCGGCCGGCTCGCCGGCGGTCAGTGCCAGCCGCGGCAGGGCGTCGGCGGGGCGCGGGCTCACGACTTGTCTTGGGCCTGGTCCGGGTCGCGCAGGGACGGGATGCGGATGTCCACGAAGGAGCTGGAGCGCAACTGGCGCAGGAAGTCCTCGTAGGTCTGCTGGGCCTTGCGGTTGCCGATGGCCATGCGGGCGCGCTGGCGCTGCATCTCGTCGGTCACGTCACTCTCGCGTTTGCCTTCCAGCATCACGATGTCCCAGCCGACGGGGGTCTGGAACGGCTCGGAAACCTCGCCTTCCTTGAGGTTCTGCAGCACGTCGGCGATGGCCGGGCCGTGGTCCTGCAGCTGGAACCAGCCCAGGTCACCGCCGATGTTGGCCGACGTGTCGTCGTCGGAGTTTTCCCTGGCCAGGTCGGCGAAGTCCTTGGGATTCTTGGCCAGCTTTTCGTAGAGGTCCTGCGCCTTCTGGCGGGCCTGCTCGGGGGTGACCAGTTCGCTGGGCTTGATGAGGATCTGGCGCGCGTGGTACTCGGTGACCACGTCGCGGTCGTTGTTTTGGCGCTCGATCAGCTTCAGGATGTGGAAGCCGCTGGGGCCGCGCAGCGGGGGCGTGACCTCGCCGGGCTGCATTTTGGTGACGAGGTCGGCAAAACCGGGCGGAATCTCGTTCATGCCGCGCCAGCCGAGGTCGCCGCCGTCCAGCGCGTCCTGGGCTTCGGAGTAGCGGATGGCCGCGGCGCCGAAGTCCATGCCGCCCTTGATGGCCTGCTCGGCCTTTTCGGCCTTGGCATGGGCCTTTTCGATGTCTTCGGGGCCGGCGCCCTCGGGCAGGTTGATTTCGATGTGTGCCAGGTGCACGCGCCCGGCGCTGAAAGCCGGGTCCTTGAGCAGGTTGTCGATCTCGGCATCGGTGACCTGCACCGAGCTTTGCACGACCTGGTCGCGCAGCTTCTGCACCAGCACCTGCTCGGCCACGTTGCGCTGGAAGGCGGCGAAGCTGCCGCCTTGCCGGGCGATGGCCTGGCGCAGCTGGTCCGGCGTCATGTGGTTGCCGGAGGCGATGTTGGCGATGGCGTTGCTGACATCGTTTTGCGACACGCGCACGCCCTGTTCCTGGGCCCGCTGTACCTGCAGCTTCATCAGGATCAGGCGGTTCAGGACCTGGCGCTGCAGCACGTCGTGCGGCGGCAGCTGCTCCGGATGCGCGGCGTATTGCTGTTCCACCGACTGCACGGCCTGGTCGAGGTCGCTCTGGAGGATGACGTCCTCCTCGACCACCGCGACGATGCGGTCGATCCTGCCGTTGTCGGAGGACTGGCCGGGGGCCGCCCCGGGCAGGAACTGCGCGTGGGCCAGCGGCGCCATGCCGAAGGCCAGCAGGAAGGCGAGTAGGGCGGAGATCTGCTTCATCGGAGGAAAACCTGGTGAAAGCCGGCGTTGCCGTGGAACGGCCACGGGAACGGGGTACGAGCTTGGGACAGCACGGATCGGCGCATGTTCAACCCGCGAACGACAGGCCGCCGGCGCGGGGCCGGCGATTACTGGTAGCCAAGAATAGCATGGCGCAAATAGTCTTCCGTCTGCGGGCTGAAGCTGCCGAGGCCCTTGAACTGCACCTGCAGCATGATGGCGTTGTCGGTGTCGCCGTGCACGTTGCGCACGTAGTGGCGGCCCAGCAGGCGCACGGCCACGCAGCAGCTGTCGTACTCCACGCCGAACAGGGCCTCGAGGGTCTTGGGCTGGCCGCGTTCCCAGTGCTTGTTGTCGCGCAGCTGGATGTTCCAGCGGCCCAGCAGACGCCAGCGTTCGTTGATGGGAACGATTGCCGAGGCGTCGAACTGCTCCATGTAGTTGACGCGGTAGCGGTAGGAGAAGTTGAAGATGCCGGTTTCACCCAGCCGGCGCTGCACCTGCAGGGTACCCACCGAGGTGCGGCGGTCGTTGGGGTCCCACTGGTAGACGCTGTTCAGGCGCCAGGTCGGGCTGAGGCTGAGGCTCATCTGGGCCACGTATTCGGAACCGTCGAAGCGGGTGCCGGGCGTGTTGCGGCCCAGCTGCACTTTCTGCGGCGAAAAATAGCGGATCTGGCCGAAGCTGAAGGCGGCCTTCTCGGCGCCGGTGGTGTCCAGCAGCCGGGAGGTCACCGCGGCGGTGAGGTTGTTGGCGTCCATCTGCCGGTCGGCGCCGGAGAAGCGGTTGGGCGAGAACAGCTCCCACCAGGCGAACTGCATGGCGCGGGTGTCGAAGATGGGCTGTTCGCGCTGGTCCCGATAGGGCACGTACAGGTAGTACAGGCGCGGTTCCAGCGTCTGCTTGTAGGGGCTGCCGAACAGCGAGGTGTCGCGCTCGAAGATCAGGCCGCTGTCGACGCTGGCGATGGGCAGGCTGCGCGAGGGCGAGTGGTTGGTGTAGCCGTAGCGGTCGGCATCGTTGACCAGCTCGTAGCCGGTGTAGCGCCAGGCCATGCGCGGACGCACGTACCAGGCCGGCCCCTGGAAGTCGGCCTGCAGCCAGGGCTGCAGATCCAGCCGGTTGCCCTCGACCGCGTCTTCCTTGCGGAATGCCACGGCCTCGTTTTCCATGCCGAAGGTGAAGTGGCGCGACAGCGGCACGTCCAGGTTGAAGGTGGCCCGCGGCCAGCGCTTGTACTGGATGTGGCTGTCATCGTAGAGAGGGTCGACGTTCTGGTAGGAGTCGGCGCCCAGCGAGGCCGTCCACCAGTCGCCGTAGCCGCGCAGGTAGCCGTTGGAATGCAGCGACGAGGGCGTGATGTAGCCCTTCAGGTCGGACTGGAAGTCCTGGAAATAATACTTGTCCGAGGCACGTTTGATGGAGGTGGAGAAGCTCCAGTTGGACGTGAGGCGGCTCCGGTGGGCGAACTGCAGCAGGTAGCGGTCGACCCCGTCCTCGATGTCGCGCTCGCGGTTGCGGTGGTCGCTGCCGGCGCGCTGGTCATTGGGCAGGTAGTCCACTTGCAGGGTGCCGCGGGTGCCCCCGAACAGGTAGCGGAACTCGGTGCCCAGCATCAGCCCGCGCTCGGTGTACAGGTAAGGCGTCAGGGTGGCGTCGTAGTTGGGTGCCAGGTTCAGGTAGTACGGCACGCTGACCATGAACCCCGAGTTGCCGTTGTTGGCGAATGTGGGGTACAGGAAGCCCGACTTGCGCCGGTCGTCGATGGGGAAGCTCAGGTAGGGCAGGTACAGGAAGGGCACGTCCCACAGGCGCATGGTGGCGCCGCGGGCCTTGCCCTCGCCGGTGATCCTGTCGGTGCTGATGCTTTTGGCGCGGAATTCCCAGGTGCGGTGGCCGGGATCGCAGGTGGAATAGGTGGCCTGCGTGAAGTGGTGGTGATCGGCGCTTCGCATTTCGGCGTGCGAGGCGATGCCGTTGCCGCGCGATGCCAGCATCTGGTAGCGCACGTCGCTGGCCTGGGCATGGTCCGGGGTGGTGGTGCCGTGGATGCGCGTGGCCGAGAGCAGGGTCGCGCTGTCCTGCCAGGTGACGTGGCCGCGGGCATCGTAGGCCGTGGTGCGGTCGTTGTAGTCGATGTGGTCGGCCTGCAGCAGCTGGTCGTAGCGCTGCAGGCTGACGTCGCCGTCGAGGTGGTAAAGGTCGCGTTCGGAGGCGTCGCTGTGCCGGGCGAACACGTCGGTGACGGCATTCTCGCGGCCCTTGCTGTCGGCGGGCAGGTCCGGCCGGTAGAACTCGAGCAGGGCGTTGGGGCGGCACAGGGCGTAGCTGACCGGCCGTGGCGGACAGGTGAAGGTGCCCAGCGGACACGGCTCGAAGGGCGCTTCCTGGCGGGCCGGCACCTGTTCCGCCGGCGCGGCATCCTGCGTGGCGGCGAAGGCGGGCGGGGCCATGCCCGCCACGGCGGCGGCGATGGCCCAGGCCAGGGCATGTCGGACCGGGCGTCGGGTTGCAGTGGTCGGCACGGGGCCGGTCTCCTTGGAATGCTGGGGGTTTACGCTAGCAGAAAGCATGGACGACGGGCATGGGCAATGACCGTCATCCGGCCAGGGTTCAGTCTTGCAAAAGTTCGGTCACATGCGCGACCACGCCGGCGCACAGGGCTCCCGGATCATAGCCGCCCTCCAGGCACGAGACGATGCGGCCATGCGCATGCGCCCTGGCGAGGTCGACCAGGCGCTCGCTGAGCCAGGCGTAGTCGTCGGTCTTCAACGCCAGGTCGGCGAGGGGGTCGTCGCGGTGCGCGTCGAAGCCCGCCGACACCAGCACCAGTTGCGGACGGAAGGCGTGCAGGCGGGGCAGCAGCACGTCGTGCCAGGTGCCGCGGAATCCGGCCGATGCGGTGCCCGCGGGGAGGGGTGCATTGAGCATGTTGCCGCAGCCGGTCTCGTCGGCGCCGCCGGTATGCGGATACAGCGGCGCCTGGTGGCTGGACACGTACAGCACGCGGGATTCGGTGGCGAAGATGGCCTGGGTGCCGTTGCCGTGGTGGACGTCGAAGTCGACGATGGCGATGCGCTTCAGGCGATGCATGGCGAGGGCATGGGCCACCGCCACGGCCACGTTGTTGAACAGGCAGAAGCCCATGGCGCGGTCGGCGGTGGCGTGATGACCGGGCGGCCGCACGGCGCAGAAGGCGCGCGTCACCGGGCCGCGCATCACCGCGTCGACGGCGGCACAGGCGGCGCCGGCGGCATGCAGGGCGGCCTCGGCCGAGCCGGAGGACATGAGGGTGTCCTCGTCCAGCGCGGCCAGGTCGTCCACGGGATGCGTGCCGAGGATGCGCTCCACGTGTTCGGGCGTGTGCACGCGCAGCAGCTGTTCGCGCGTGGCGCGCGGGGCCTGGATGCGGTCCAGGGCCGCGAAACGGTCGTGGTCGAGGGCCTCCAGGACAGCGGCCAGCCGGCGCGGCGATTCGGGGTGCCCCGGGCCGGGAACGTGGTTCAGGCAGGCCGGGTGCGTGTACAGGTACAGCACGGGCCGTGGCTCAGGCCTGGGGCTTCTTGCGGCGCTCGTGCTGCCACAGCACCTCGCCGTGTCCGCTGGCACGTGCCAGGACCCGCGCCATCACGAACAGCAGGTCGGACAGGCGGTTGAGATAATGCCGCGCCTGCGGGCGGATGTCTTCTTCGCGGGCCAGGGTCACCACGGCGCGTTCGGCGCGCCGGCACACGGTGCGCGCCAGGTGACAGGTGGCCGCGGCCATGCCGCCGCCGGGCAGGATGAATTCCCGCAGCTTCGGCAGGTCGGCGTTGAGATGGTCCAGCGTGTGCTCCAGGCGCTCCACGTCGGCGTCATGGATCATTTCCATGCCTGGAATGCACAGTTCGCCGCCGAGGTCGAACAGGTCGTGCTGCACCTGCACCAGCGCCTCGCGGACCGCGTCCGGCACACTGTCGCAGGCCAGCACCATGCCGACGGTGCTGTTGAGCTCGTCGATGGTGCCGTAGGCGGTGACGCGGCTGGCATCCTTGGGAACGCGCGAACCGTCGCCCAGGCCGGTCGAGCCGTCGTCGCCGGTGCGCGTGTAGATCCTGGAAAGGCGATTGCCCACGGCGCGTCAGGCCGGCTGCGGCTCGGCGCGCAGCACCGCGAAGCGGCGCTGCAGCAGGGCGAAGCCGCCGAACAGCGCGGCGCTCCACAGCAATGTGCCGGGCAGGGTGCCGTACTGGTAGAACGGCAGTCCGGCCGCGTAGCTGGCGACCAGGCCGGCAGCGGTCTGCGGGTACATGGCCGAGCCCAGCCACACGGCGAAGTTGGTCACCAGGAAGAACCCGGTGGCGCTGCCGGCGGCGGCGGCGGCCACGCGCAGGGCGCTCTTGCGGCGGCGCAGCGTGCCCATGCCGACCAGCACCATGGCGGCGAAGCAGGCGTAGACCAGCGGGCTCATGCCGCTGAATCCGATCACCATGTCCGACAGTAGCATGGCGCCCAGCGGCACGATGAAGGCCAGGGCGCGGTGGCGGAAGCAGGCACCGCCGAACAGGGCGATCGCCGCCACCGGCGTGAAGTTCCAGGGCAGCGCGCCGGGGTGGTAGTGCATCAGCAGGCGCACGGCCACGGCGAGCGCGATCAGCCCGGTGAGCACCAGCATGCGGGGCGCGAACGTCTGGGAGGAGGCGGAAGGATTCGGACGCATGACGGGTTCCATCGACAGGTCGTGACAATGCGGCCAAGGATACTGCAAATGGTCCGGCGGCGGCAGGCGCGCGGGGGCAATGGCGCTATCATCGGCGCATGAGCGAACGCACCGACATTCTCATCGTGGGCGGCGGCCTGGTCGGCGCCAGCCTGGCCATTGCCCTGGACGCGGCCGGCTGTCGCGCGACCATGGTCGAGGCCTTCGCGCCCGGGACTGGCGCGCAGGCTCCCGCGGACGAACGCAACCTGGCGCTGGCGCGGGCCAGCGTGAACGGGCTGCGCGCTCTGGGGGTGTGGCCGCATGCCCGGACGCAGGCCACGCCGATCCGGCGCATCCACGTCAGCCGTGCCGGCGAATTCGGTGCCACGCGTCTGGAAGCGGAACGCTTCGGCGTGGATGCGCTGGGCTGGACCGTGCCGGCCAGCCGGCTGGGAGCGGCCCTGGCGGCACGCCTTTCGGCCTGCGCGCGGCTGGTGCGGCACGTGCCCGCCAGGGTTGCGGACATCGCGCGTGCCGACGATGGCTGGTGCGTGCGCGTGGACGCCGGCGACGGCGCGCGCACGATCCACGCGCGCCTGCTGGTGGGGGCCGACGGCAGCCGCTCCACGGTGCGCGAAGCGCTTGGCATCGAAGCCGACGTCCACGATTACCGGCAGACCCTCATCGTTGCCACCGTGGTGCCGGAGCGGGCTCCCGAGGGTCGTGCCTACGAGCGCTTCACCGACGACGGTCCGGTGGCGCTGCTGCCGCTGGGCGGCGGCAAGGCCGGCCTGGTGCTGACCGTGGCTGCCGACCGGGCCGAGGCGGTGGCGGGCATGCGCGACGACGCCTTCGCGGCCTTCGCGCAACGGCGTTTCGGCTGGCGTCTGGGGCGCCTGGCGCGGCCGGGACGGCGCTTCGTGCATCCCATCCAGCGCGTGGCTGCCAAGGGAGTGACCGCACCGCGCGCCGTGCTGGTCGGCAATGCCGCGCAGACCGTGCATCCGGTGGGTGCACAGGGCTTCAACCTGGGACTGCGTGATGCCCTGACTCTGGCCGAACTGGTGGCTGCCGCGGAGGATCCCGGCAACGATGCCTTGCTGGAAACCTATGCACGGCGCCGCGCGCCGGACCGCGAGGGCGTCATGGCCATGAGCCATGGCCTGATCCGCCTGGCCTGCCTGGAGCAGCCGTGGCTGGCGCCCCTGCGTACGCTCGGCATGCTGGCATTCGATCGCCTGCCGCCGCTGCGCCACGCCATGATGCGGCGCGGCATGGGCTTCCGCGGCCAGCCGCCGCGCGACGTACTGGAGGTGTCCCGATGACGATGAACGATTCCCCCACGCCCCGGCGCCGGCGCAGCCGTGCCAGGCACGATGCGGTCGTGGTCGGCGGCGGCATGGCCGGTGCCGCCGCTGCCCTGGCCCTGGCCGGGGCCGGGCTGGATGTGGTCCTGGTTGAGGCGCGCCAGCCCGCGCCGTGGGCGGCGCAGGACGACGTCGACCTGCGCGTGGTGGCGCTGGCACCCTCGTCGGTGGCCTGCCTGGACCGGCTCGGCGCGTGGGCCGGTGTACGCGACGCGCGCGCGCAGGCCTACCGCCACATGCATGTCTGGGATGCCGGCAACGGCGCCGTGCTGGACATGGATGCCGCCGACGGCGGCCGCGATGCCATGGGCTGGATCGTCGAGAACCGGTTGGTGCAGCACGTGCTGTGGCAGCGCATGGAGGCGGCCGGCGTGCACTGCCTGTGTCCGGCTGCGGTGGCCGCGCTGGACATGCACGACGACCACGTGGAGGTGCGCCTGGAAGACGACACCGTGCTGGCTTCCCGCGTGCTGGTGGCCGCCGACGGCGCGGGGTCGCCCCTGCGCGCCATGGCCGGCATCGACAGCCGTGGCCGCGACTACGGCCAGCGTGCCGTGGTCGCCCATGTGGCCACGGAGCATGGCCATGAGGACACCGCCTGGCAGCGCTTCCTGCCCGGCGGTCCGATGGCCCTGCTGCCGTTGTCGGACGGGCGCAGTTCGGTGGTCTGGTCGTTGCCGGAGGCCGAGGCCGCGGAGGTTCTGGCCATGGACGATGCCGCCTTCGGCGCCGCCGTGGGCGTGGCCAGCGACATGCGTCTGGGCCGCGTGACGGCCGCCAGCCGCCGCGCGGCTTTTCCGCTGCATCTGAAGCTGGCGCGGACCTACCGTGCCGGCCGCATGGTGCTGCTGGGGGATGCCGCCCACACCGTGCATCCGCTGGCCGGACAGGGCATCAACCTGGGCCTGCGCGACGTCGTCGAGCTGCGCGACGTGCTGGCCGCCGCGCATGCCGCCGGGCGCGATGTCGGCGCCCGTCACGTGCTCGACAGATATGCCCGCCGCCGGCGCAGTGCCGACACCCTGGATGCATACTCGCTGGATGCCCTGGCCCGCATCTATGGATGGCGCGCCGGGCCGCTGGTGGCCCTGCGCGGCCTCGGCATGCATGCCGTCAACCGCCTTGCGCCGCTGCGACGCGCCCTGGTGGCGCATGCGGCCGGCCGTTGAGTTCGCCCGAGCAGGCAGGCGGCAGCCCGGGGTTCACCCGGTCGGCTCCTGGCCGCAAGGGGCATCAACGTGCCATCGAAGCGGAGGCGTGAGGCCTTTCCCGCTCAGCAGGTCCGTTCGACCGCGTAGTCGGCCACGGCGAGCAGGGCGTCGCGCCATTTCGAGGCCGGCAGGCAGTCAAGGGCCTTGCGCGCGGCGTCGGCATGGGCGTGCGCCAGACGGCGGGTGCGTTCCAGCGCGCCGCACTGGCGAATGAAGCCGATGACCTCGCCCAGGGCGTCGCGCTGGCCATGCTCGATGGCGTGGCGAAGGGATGTCGCCTGTTCCGGCGAGGCCTGCTTCAGGGCGTAGATCAGCGGCAGCGTGGGCTTGCCCTCGGCCAGGTCGTCGCCGACGTTCTTGCCCAGGGTGCCGGTGTCGGACATGTAGTCGAGCAGGTCGTCGGCGATCTGGAAGGCGTAGCCCAGCTGCATGCCGTATTCGCGCAGGCCGGCCACCTGCTCCTCGGGCAGGCGGGCCAGCACGCCGCCGAGCTGGGTGGCGGCGGCGAACAGCACCGCCGTCTTGCGCTCGATCACGCCCAGGTAGGCGGCTTCGTCGACATCCGGATTGCCGATGTTGAGAAGCTGCAGCACCTCGCCCTCGGCGATGGTGTTGGTGGTGTCGGCCAGCACGCGCATGACGCGCATGTCGTCGAGCTCCACCATCAGCTGGAACGAACGCGAATACAGGAAGTCGCCCACCAGCACGCTGGCGGCGTTGCCCCACATGGCATTGGCGGTCTGGCGCCCGCGCCGCAGCTCGGATTCGTCGACCACATCGTCGTGCAGCAACGTCGAGGTGTGGATGAATTCGATCACCGCGGCCAGCTGCGTGTGCGCCTCGCCCTCGTAGCCGGCGGCGCGTGCCGCCAGCACGTGCAGCACCGGGCGCAGCCGTTTGCCGCCGCCGTCGATGATGTGGGCGGCGATCTGGTTGATCAGCACCACGTGCGAGGACAGGCGCCGCCGGATCAGCGCGTCCACGGCGGCCATGTCGGGCGCCGCCAGCGCCCGGGCGGCGGTATAGTCGTGCGCGGAATCGACGGCGATGCGGGTGGCGGAAGTGCTCATGCAGGAAAGATTTGGCTCAAGACCGGCAATTATAGGTGCAAAGCGCCCCATGCGGGCGGCGAAGTGCCACAGGCGGGAGGGCGGGCGTGACCTCTTATAATTGACGCCTTTTCACCGCGCGGACAGTTCGTGAGCAAACTCAGCAAGCGTGAATTGAACACGGCCCTGGCGCTTTCCAGCGTGGTCGGGCTGCGCATGTTCGGCCTGTTCCTGATCATGCCCGTGTTCACCGCCTACGCCATGCGCCTGCCCGGCGCGACGGCCTTCCTGGTGGGGCTGGCGATCGGCGTCTACGGTTTTGCCCAGGCGTTGCTGCAGGTGCCGGTGGGGCTGGCTTCGGACCGCATCGGCCGGCACCTGACCATCACCATCGGCCTGGGCGTGTTCTTTCTGGGCTCGGTGGTGGCGGCACTGTCCACGGGCATCGTCGGCATCATCATCGGGCGTGTGCTGCAGGGCATGGGCGCGGTATCCGGTGCCAGCCAGGCACTGGCCGCCGACCATTCGCACGACGACAACCGCAGCAAGGTGATGGGCATCATCGGGGTCAGCATCGGCCTGGCTTTCGTGCTGGCGGTCATCCTCAGCGCGCCGCTGGCGGCGGTGGCGGGGTTGCCGGGCCTGTTCGGCCTGACCGCCGTGCTGGCCGCGGGAGCCGCGTTGCTGCTGTGGGCGGTGGTGCCGCGGCCACGCCGGCACCGGGCGCCGGAAGCGGCGCATTGGTCGGCGGTGCTGCGCATGGTGGTGCGCCCGCAACTGGCGGTGCTGAACCTGTCGGTATTCATGATGCACGCCATGCTGACGGCGGCCTTTGTGGCCTTGCCGCTGATGCTGGTGCAGCGCACCGGCATCGACCTCGCGCACCAGTGGCAGCTCTACCTGCCGGTGATGCTGGCTTCGGCCCTGGTCATGGGCGGTGTGTTGCGGCGCGTGACCTCGCTGGTCGGCAGCATGCGGCTGGTCATGGTGTGTGCGCTGGGGCTGGGGCTGGCCCTGCTGGGTTTCGGCGCCGGCGGCAGGGACCAGTTCGTGCTGTGGTCGTCGGCACTGGTGTTCTTCAGCGCCTTCAACCTGCTTGAAGCCAGCCTGCCGAGCCTGGTGTCGCGGCTGGCACCCCTGCACCTGCGCGGCGCCGCCATGGGCGGTTACGCCACCTGCCAGTTCCTGGGTGCGGGCGTGGGCGGCGTACTGGGCGGCATGATGCTGGAACATGTCGGCCAGGCGGCAGTGTTCCTGGCCGCCGCGGCGCTGGTGGTGGTATGGCTGCCGCTGCTCTGGTGGGGACGCCGGCGGGTGGTGGCGGCCGGCGAGCCGGTGCCGGCCTGAACCGGTACGGCGGGGGCTTCCACGCGGGCTTCCGGGGCCCCGGCCGGGCTTCGGCCGCGACGGGACGTTGGAGCCATGGGGGCGTGGAGCGCGGCGATCCCGCGTCGAAGGCCTACGGAAAAACGGGCCTTTTTCTCCTGCGGAACGACGAGGCGGCTGTGCTAGCATCGCTGCATCTTTCGCAGTATCCGAACCGGGGACAGCACCCATGGCACGAGGCGTCAACAAAGTCATCCTGATCGGCAACCTCGGCGCCGATCCCGACACCCGCTACACCGGCAGCGGCACGCCCATCTGCACGCTGAGCGTGGCCACGACCGAGTCGTGGATGGACAAGCAGTCCGGGCAGCGCCAGGAACGCACCGAGTGGCACCGCGTCAAGGTCTTCGGCAAGCTGGCCGAGATCTGCCAGGAATACCTGCGCAAGGGGCGCCAAGTGTACATCGAGGGTTCGCTGCGCACCGACAAGTACACCGGCAAGGACGGCATCGAACGCTACTCCACCGACATCATCGCCAACAACATGCAGATGCTGGGTGGCCCCGGCGAGGGCGGTGGCGGTGGTGGTGGCTACAGCCGCGGTCCGGCGCCGGCACGTGCCCCCGCCCCGGCGCGGGGAGCGTCCGCGCCGCAGCCGTCCCCGGGCCCGGCCGACGCCGGCTTCGAGGACGACGATATTCCGTTCTGAGATACACAACGTACGAAGTGTGGATGAAGCTATGAGGAAGCTGGCGTATTGGCTGGCTTCCTCTTTTTTATGGTCGTGCGGAACCGGGAGGCCTGCCGGTTGGCGGGCCTCCGTCATGCGGGAAGGCGCAAACCGGATTTCTGCGGCATTCGGGGAATCGGGCGGGAATTTTTCGAGGCCTCCGCGGCAGGGCCGTGGCTTTTCGGAAGAGGAAAGGGTGACGCCTTCGCGGCTTTCCGTGCGATGACGTGACGACAGGCCGGAATGGCACATGCGGGGCATCAGGGGTCATGCTAGTTTGGCCTTATTTGGAACGATCCAAACTCTCATGCGCCCCATGCCTTCATGCCCTGTACCGTCGCGCGCCCTGCTGCGTGGCATTGCCTGTGTCTTCGGCGCCCTGCTCCTGTCCGGCCTGTCGGCCCCGACACGGGCAGCGGCGGACACGGCCTGGCACAGTGTCGATCCCATGATCGGCACCGCCGGCGACGGCCATACCTTCCCCGGCGCCACGGTGCCGTTCGGCATGATCCAGCTCAGCCCGGACACGGCCATGCCGGATTTTCACAAGGGTTACGACTGGGCCGCCGGCTACCGCCACGACGACGACAGCATCCTGGGGTTTTCGCACACCCATTTCTCCGGCAGCGGCCATTCGGACCTGGGCGACGTGTTGATGATGCCGGGCGTCGGCAAGGTCCAGTGGGACCCGGGTGATCCCGCCAGGCCGGGCAGCGGCTACCGCTCCGCATTCAGCCACAAGACCGAGATTGCGCAGCCGGGCTATTACGCGGTGACGCTGGACACCAGCGGCGTGCGCGCGGAACTGACCGCGGGCCGGCGCGTCGGCTGGCAGCGTTACACCTTTCCCGCGGGTGACGATGCGCACGTGCTGCTGGACCTGCGTCCCAGCATCTACGACTACGAGGGCAAGGTGTCGTGGGCACGCTTGCGCGTCCATGCCGACGGCACCGTCACCGGCTACCGCGAGACGCGCGGCTGGGCGCCGGGCCGACAGCTATATTTCGCCATCCGCTTTTCGCGGCCGATGACCGGCCACCGGCTGCGCAATCGCGAGGAGCATGTCACCTACAACGGCTTCAAGGGACCGGACCGCAACCCTGGTGGCATGGATGCGCTGGGTGGCCGACAACTGGAAGGCGTGTTCGAGTTCGGCAAGCTGCAAAAGCCGTTGCTGGTGAAGGTGGCCATTTCCACCGTCAGCGCCGCCAACGCGGTCGCCAACCTGGATGCCGACGGCAAGGGCTGGGATTTCGATGCACGCCGTGCACAGGCCCGCGCCCTGTGGGAAAAGGCGCTGTCGGCCATCGACGTCGAGGCCGCGCCCGACGTGCGCACGAACTTCTACACCGCCCTGTACCACGCCCTGATCGCACCAAACCTGGCGATGGATGCCAACGGCGAATACCGCGGCCCGGACCACGCCGTGCACAAGGCCGACGGCTTCACGTTCTACTCCACCTGGTCGTTGTGGGACGTGTACCGCGCGCAGCAGCCATTGATGGCCTTCATCCAGCCGCCGCAGCGGGTCAACGATTTTGTCCATTCCCTGCTCGCCGCGCGGCAGGCCAGCCCGTTCGGCATCCTGCCGGTGTGGGCCTATCAGGGCCTGGAAACCTGGTGCATGATCGGCTACCACGCGGTGCCGGTCATCGCCGATGCCTACATGAAGGGCTTCCGCGGTTTCGATG
>CAZMXV010000051.1:0-15017 GCA_964570295.1 uncultured Rhodanobacteraceae bacterium | reverse complement strand
CGTGGCCATCATCGCCGGCATTCTCGGTTTCGGCGTCATCGCCGGTACCGCGGCGCTGATCGCCAAGATCCTGTTCTTCGTTTTCCTGATCCTGTTCGTCGTGTCCCTGTTCCGCGGGCGCCGCCTGTAGCGGGCCATGCCCGCCACCGCCGCGCTTCTCCCCCATCCACCAACCAGACAAGAGGTCATTCCCATGGCCAACAAGCCATCCATCGAGAAAAAGGCGGAAAAAGCCACCGGAGGCATCGAAAGGGGTGCCGAACGGTTCAAGGAGGCCACCTCCGAGGCAGTCGAGCGTACCCATGACACCCTGGACCGGGCGGCCGACAAGGTCGAGAGCGGCATGCACCGCGGCACCGACCGCGTGGCCGATGCCGCCGAGCGCACGGTGGACCGTGCCGGCGCCGCCGTCGAACGGGGCCACGAGGCGCTGGACGATGTCATGGCGCATGCCGGCGACTGGGTCGACAAGGCGCGTGACTACGTGCGCGAGAAACCCACCCAGTCGGTCGTCATGGCGCTGGCCGCCGGCTGGCTGGTCGGGCGCCTCATGCGTCGCCGTCGCTGAGACGGGGATTCCGCGGCGTGGATGCCGACGAGGTCCGGGGGGCAGCCCGCGAGGGCGGGGAGGCCGAGTCGCCACCGCCGCGCTGGCTGCGTGAATTGACCGAGGCCGCACTGGGCCTGCGCGAATTGGCGCAGGCCCAGTGGCACCTGTTCGGCGCCGAATGGCGGCTGGCCCGCAGCGCGGCCATGACCGCCCTGGTGGCCGCACTGCTGGTGGCGGTGTTCGCGCTGGCCCTGGGGCTCACCACCATGGCCCTTGCCGCATGGCTCCTGGCCCAGTGGCTGGGCTCGTGGGCCTGGGCGCTGGTGGTGCTCGGCGTCGTGCTGCTGGCGTGCCTGGTGGCATCGGGGTACCTTTTCCGGCGTTGCCTGTATTGGATGAGCCTGCCGGAAACGCGCACGCAATGGCGTCGCATGATCCGGGATTTCGGCCGCGAGGCCGCCCCTGCGCGGGCGGACGACAAAGGGGAAGACACGCATGATGACACTTCGTCGACGGCTGGTTGAGGCGCGCGCCGCGCGCATGCGCGTGGCCCGTGCCGGCCGCCATTGCGCCGCCGATGCGGCGCGCCTGCGCCGGCATGTGCGCCGGCGCCCGCTGGCCTGGACCGGTGCCGCCGGCGGCGTTGGTCTGGCGGCGGGCCTGGTCGCGGGACATCCCGGCACCCGCCTGATCACGCTGTGGCACGACCCCATGGTGCGCTGGATGGTGCGGCTGCTGACACAGGTACCTTGAGCATGGACGAACCCGTCGATCCCGGTGTCGCCGTGCCCACGGCGACGTCGCTGCCGCCCCGGCGGCACTGGTCGCGGCGCTACGCACGGCATTTGCTGGGCCTGCGCGGCGTTCTCAACGCGTTGCTGGTGCTGGCGGTGCTGTACACGCTGGTGCTGGCGCAGAGTCTGGTCATCCCGCTGGTGCTGGCGGCCTTCATCGCCCTCGGCCTCAATCCGCTGGTGGCGGCCGCGGCGCGCTGGCGCGTGCCGCGGGCGCTGTCGGCGCTGATGCTGATGCTGGCGCTGGGCGCGGGCATCGGTGCCGGCGTGACGTCGCTGGCGCAACCCGCGGCCGACTGGCTGCAGCATGCGCCGCGCGCGTTGCGCCACGTGGCACCCAAGCTGAAGCCGGTCACCACGAGCATCAATGCGGCGACCCGGTCGGCGCGTTCGCTCATCGAGACGGGGCCGGCGTCGCGGCATGGCGGAGGGACCGCCGGCGGCAGTGCCTTCACGGCCTGGGATGTGCTGCAGATGACGCCGCGGGTGCTGGCCAACGTGCTGACCGTGACCCTGCTGGTGTTCTTTTTCCTGATCTACGGCGACGCCCTGCTGCGGCGGCTGGTGGAAATATCGCCCAACTTCCGCAAGAAACGCCACAACGTCACCCTGGTGCGCAACATCCAGGGCCAGGTCTCGCGTTACCTGCTCACCACCACCTCGATCAACTTCATGCTGGGCGTGCTCACCAGCCTGTGGCTGTGGCTGGTGGACGTGCCCGATCCGCTGCTGTGGGGCGGCATGGCGGCACTGGCCAACTTCATTCCCTATGTCGGTGCCATCAGCATGACCATCGTGTTGGCGGTGGTCGGGTTGCTGCAGTTTTCCGACCCGCTGCACGGCCTGCTGCCCGCGGCGGGCTTCGCCTGCATGACCATTACCGAAGGCAACCTGATCACGCCGCTCATCCTGGGCCAGAGCATGCGCCTGTCGCCGGTGGCGATCCTGATCTGGCTGCTGCTGTGGGGCTGGATGTGGGGCATCCCGGGCGCGCTCCTGGCCGTGCCCATGCTGACCTGCGTGAAGCTGGCCACCGAACAGCTGCGCGGCTGGCAGTGGTTCGCGCAGGTGGTGGAGCGCTGAACGCGGCGACGCGTCAGCCTCCCGCGGGAAGGAACAGCAGCAGCGCCGCGCCCAGCACGATGCGGTAGATCGCGAACGGGGTGAACGAGTGGTGGCGGATGTAGCCGAGGAGCCATTTCACGGCGATGAAGGCGACGATGGCCGACACCACGAAGCCCACGCCCAGGGCCGTCCAGTCCTCGTGCACGGCATGGCCGCCGTGCAGCACCTTCAGCAGCTCGTAGCCGGTGGCCGCGTACATGGTGGGAATGCCGACCAGAAAGGCGAACTCGGTGGCCGCGGGGCGGTTGCGGGTACCGAACAGCATGGCCGCGAAGATGGTCGAGGCCGAACGCGAGGTACCCGGGAAAATGCCCGCCACCATCTGCGCGATGCCGACCATGATCGCCACCGTCCAGGTGATCTCCTGGCGCTCGGGGCGATGCGCCGCCACCTGCTCGCAGCCGATCATCCACAGGCCGCCCAGGATCAGCGCCCAGGCGATCGGCGTGACCCGCTCGGGCAGCTCGAAGCCCAGCGACACCGCCACCAGCCCCAGCACCGCGGTGATCAGGAAGGCCGCCGCCAGCTTGTACAGGTAGTCGCGGTTGGCGGGGTCGCGCCACCGCGTGAGCAGACTCAGGATGCGCCGCCGGTAGATCAGGGTGATGGCCAGGATGGCACCGGCCTGGATGCCCACGTTGAACAGGTCCGAGCGTTGTCCCAGCCAGTATTCGGCGATCAGCAGGTGACCGGTGGACGAGATCGGCAGGAACTCGGTGATCCCTTCGATGATGCCGAGGATGATGGTCTGGATCAGGTCGTGCATGCGCCGGGCCGGGCTGGGGTGGAGTGGCGAGTGTAGCGAAAGCCTCCCGGGGATCGTGGCCGCCGCCGGCCGGCATATGCCGTTCCGCCACCTGCCGGGGCTGCCGTGCATGTAAAATCCCCCTGTTCACGCCCTCCCGCGCCAGCGCCTTTCCACTCACCATCCGGGTCCCGCCACCATGTCCGTCGAAAACGTCCTCAAGCTCATCGAAGACGAGCACATCGCCTTCGTCGACCTCCGCTTCACCGACCTTCTCGGCAAGCAGCACCACCTCACCTACCCCGCGCACGGCGTCGACGAGAGCCTGTTCGAGGATGGACGCATGTTCGACGGCTCGTCCATCATCGGCTGGAAAGGCATCAACGAGTCGGACATGGTGCTGTTGCCCGACCCGGACACCGCCTTCATCGACCCGTTCAGCAACCACAAGCAGCTGGTGATGACCTGCGACGTGCTGGAGCCGTCCACCATGCAGGCCTACGGGCGCGACCCGCGCTCCATCGCGCGCGCCGGCGAGGCCTACCTGCAGACCAGCGGCGTGGCCGACACCGCCTTTTTCGGACCGGAGCCGGAATTCTTCATCTTCGACTCGATCCGCTGGCAGAACGACATGGGCCGCGTGTTCTACGAGATCGACTCCGAGGAAGCCGCGTGGAGCTCGCGCTACGAATACGAGCGCGGCAACCACGGCCACCGCCCTGCCGTGAAGGGCGGCTATCTGCCGCTCGCCCCGACCGACTCGCTGGCCGACATCCGCGCCGAGATGTGCCAGATGCTGGAGCGGCTGGGCCAGAAGGTGGAGGTGCACCACCACGAGGTCGGCAATGCCGGCCAGTGCGAGATCGGCGTGCGCTTCAACACGCTGCTGAAGAAGGCCGACGAGCTGATGACCATGAAATACGTCATCCGCAACATTGCCCACGCCCACGGCAAGACCGCCACTTTCATGCCCAAGCCCCTGGTCGGCGACAACGGCAGCGGCATGCACGTGCACCAGTCGCTGGCCAAGGACGGCAAGAACCTGTTCGCCGGCGACCAGTACGGCGGCCTGTCGCAGACCGCGCTGTGGTACATCGGCGGCATCTTCAAGCACGCGCGCGCGCTGAACGCCTTCACCAATGCCACCACCAACAGCTACAAGCGCCTGGTGCCGGGCTTCGAGGCGCCGGTGATGCTGGCCTACTCGGCGCGCAACCGTTCGGCCAGTTGCCGTATCCCTCACGTGTCCAGCCCCAGGGGCCGGCGCGTGGAACTGCGTTTCCCCGATCCGATGCAGTCCGGCTACCTCACCTTCACCGCGCTGATGATGGCCGGCATCGACGGCATCATGAACAAGATCGACCCGGGCGCGCCGGCCGACAAGGACCTCTACGACCTGCCGCCCGAGGAAGAGCGCGACATCCCGCAGGTGTGTTCCAGTCTCGACATGGCCCTGGAGGCGCTGGACGCCGACCGCGACTTCCTCAAGGCCGGCGGCGTGTTCAACGACGACGTCATCGACGCCTACATCAAGGTCAAGATGCGCGAAGTGACCGCCTACCGGGCCAGCACCCATCCGCTGGAATTCCAGATGTACTACGGGCTGTAGGCGTGGCCGCGGCCGGTCGGGCCGGTACAGATCCGATCGGCCGGAACCATCGCGGCCGTGGCCGCGATCACGTCTTGCGATACCCCCGTCGATATTCCCGGAATCCCCGATGCCGGATTTTCCGGGGTGTCTTGCGGAGTAGCCGCCTCTTTTCCGGTCACGCGCAAGCAATGGACGTCTAGACGTCCATTGCTATAGACTGCGCGGTTTTCCCGCAGCGCTTCCTGGCGCCGGTATGCCTTCCATGCACGACCAACCTTCCGCACGGGCGCTGCTGCCGCTGGCGCTGTTTCTGCTGCTGTTTTTCGGTTCGGGGCTGTACTTCAGTCTCGATGGTGACGCCATGGGCTTCTATCACCTGCATGCGCCGGTGGCGATCCTGCCGGCCGTGGCGTTGGCGCTGGTGCTGGGACGCGGCATGCGGGAAAAGCCGGTGGAGGTGCTGCTCAAGGGCATGGGCGAACCGGGCATCATGCTGATGTGCCTGATTTTCCTGCTGGCCGGAGCATTCGCCGGCGTGACCCGGCATGTCGGCGGCGTGGATGCGGCGGTGGCCGCGGGTATGGCGGTCATGCCGCCGGGCATGTTGCTGCCGGGGCTGTTCGTCATCGCCAGCCTGGTGTCGCTGGCCATGGGGACCTCGATGGGCACCATCGCGGCCGTGGCGCCCATTGCCATGGGACTGGCCC
Organism: uncultured Rhodanobacteraceae bacterium; assembly: GCA_964570295.1. Taxonomy (GTDB): domain Bacteria; phylum Pseudomonadota; class Gammaproteobacteria; order Xanthomonadales; family Rhodanobacteraceae; genus Oleiagrimonas. Next base: position 9,505 of record CAZMXV010000051.1, on the reverse strand, counting down.
GGGCCGCCGGACTGGATCTGCCGTTGACCCTTGGCACGGTGATCGGCGGCGCGATGTTCGGCGACAACCTGTCGGTGATCTCCGATACCACCATCGCCGCCACCCGCACCCAGGGCACGGCCATGCGCGACAAGTTCCGGGAGAACGTGTGGATCGCCCTGCCGGCGGCCCTGGCCACCGTGCTGGTGCTGGCGTGGCTTCCCGGCGGGCACGAGGGCGCCGTCGTGCCCGCGGCGTCGCTGCCGCTGGCCCTGCCCTACCTGGTGGTGCTGGTGCTGGCCGTGGCAGGCGTGGACGTGCTGGCGGTGCTGGCTCTGGGCATCGTGCTGGCCGGTGGGCTGGGCATCGCGATGGTGCCCGGTTACTCGCTGGTCACGCTGGCCGCGGACGTCTGGAAAGGCTTCGAATCCATGTTCGAGATCACCCTGTTGTCGCTGCTGGTGGGCGGGCTGGCGGCGCTGATGCGTGAACAGGGCGGCCTGGCGTGGCTGGCGCGCCTGGTCATGCGCATGGGCGGCCGGCGTGCCGGCCGGCGTACCGGCGAGGCCGGCATCGCCGCACTGGGAGCGGTGACGGACGTCTTTACGGCCAACAATACCGTGGCCATCCTGGTATCCGGGCCGGTGGCGAAGGACCTGGCCGCCCACCACGGCATCCGGCCCGCGCGCAGCGCCAGCCTGCTGGACATCTTTTCCTGCGTCATGCAGGGCATCCTGCCGTATGGCGCGCAGGTGCTTCTGGCCGCGTCCATGGCCGGCCTGACACCGCTGGCGGTGGCCGGCCACGTGCATTACGCGTGGGTACTGGCGGCCGCCACCGTGCTGGCCGTGGCGACCGGGTGGCCGCGCCGGCGCGCCTGAGCGGTGCCGCGGCGTATCAGGCGTATCGCCAGCCGTCGATTTCCACCAGCAGTTCGCGGCGGCAGATGTCGCCCTGCAGCAGCAGGCGCGGCGCCGCCGGCAGGTGGCGGTCGAGGAAGGCGTTGACGGCTTCCGTGTCGGCCGCATGGCGCAGGTAGATCTTGAGGGGTGCGGTGGCGTCCAGGCCCGGCGGCATGCCGGCGGTGTCGAGCAGGGCGTCCAGGTTGGCGTGGATTTCTTCCAGTTGCGCGCGCAGGTCGTCGCCATGCCGCGATTCGTGGCCGGTGATGGCGGCGGTGCCGGAAATGGCCAGTGCGTCGTTGGCGGGCAGGCGCATGGCGCGGGCAAAACTGGGAGGGGTGCGGCCGTATTGCCGCGGGTAGCGCCAGGCACTCATCTGGCGGGGGTTTTCGATGCGCGCGCCGGGGCGGGAGGTGGCCAGGCAGTACAACACCAGTCGGCCCGCGGGTTGCGGCAGGCCGATGGCGGTGGCGGCGGGAAAGCCGTGGTCGAAGAAACCGCCCATGCCGCGCAGGCGCCCGGCGCAGAAGTGCTTGTAGCGCTCGGCGTCGCCCTCGCCCTCGTTGATGCGGTCCAGGTAGTTCCACAGCCGCTGCACGTGCGCGCCTTCCGGCTGCCGGCCGAGGAAGGTGCAGAAGCGGCGGTAGGCCTGGGCGGCGGTTTCCTCGATGTCGTCGCCGTGCTCGGCCTCGGCCACTTCCAGCGCCGCGAACAGCCAGCCGCCGCCACGCGCATACGCGATGCCGTCCTCGCGGCCGTGATGCACGTTGCCCTCGACCCGCCAGCATTCCAGCGGTGCCGCGCCGTCCAGGCCGGGCAGCGCCAGGTCCAGCAGGCGGGGGTCGCCATGGGCGGTCGCGCCGGCATGGCCGAAACGCAGCACCGCCAGGGTGCCGGTGTCGGCCAGCAGGGTATCGACCGGTTCGGTGCGGTAGCCGACGCGCGGCGCCGCGGGCGGGGGCAGGGATGTGCTGGGACGGGCCTGGATCATGAAGCGACCGAGTGACAGTAGGAAAGCCAACCGCTAATGTTACACTGCGCGGCCGCGCCCGGAGGCCACATGCACGCCATGCCGTGGGGCTGGCGGGAGGGGCAGCCATTATGGGACATGCAAGATGAGTGAACAGACGCCGGCCGAACGCGAACTGGCCGAACTGATCGTGGAAAACCTGAACCTGGAAGACGTCGAGGCCGCGGCCATCGACCCCGAGGCTCCGCTGTTCGGCGGCGACTTGGGTCTGGACTCCATCGACGCGCTGGAAATCGCGCTGGCGGTGTCGCGTCATTACGGGTTCCAGCTGCGCTCGGACAACCCCGACAACCAGCGCATCTTCGCCAGCCTGCGCGCCCTGAGCCAGCACGTCGAGCAGCAACGCGCTGCCTGATGGCCGCCGCGCGTCATGAGTGAGCACTGGCGCCAGCGCCCCGAGGGCGGCGGGCGGCTCGGCCTGTGGCTCATCTTCACCTTTGCGCGCCTGTGCGGACGGGCGCCGGCCCGCGTGCTGCTGTATCCGGTGACGCTGTACTTCTACCTGCGCCGTCGCCACGAGCGCCGGGCGGCGAAGGTGCTGCTGGCGCGCATCACCGGGCGTTCGGGGCCCCGGCAGGTGCTGGCGCACATGTTCCGGTTTGCCGCCACGCTGCTGGACCGGGTGTTCTTCCTGCTGCGTGGCGAGCGCGGTTTCGACATTGCCGTGGAAGGCCTGGAGGCGCTGGAAACCCGGCTGGACCAGGGCCGGGGGCTGCTGCTGGTGGGAGCGCACATGGGCAGCTTCGAGGTGCTGCGCACGCTGGCCTCGCGGCGCCCCGACGTGCCGCTGCACATCGTGCTCAACAAGCAGCAGACGCCGGTGATGACGGGCCTGCTGGAGCGCCTCGCGCCGGACGTGGCCGCGCGCATCATCGACGGAGCGGGCGACCCGGCCAGTACCGTGCTGGCGCTTTCCGAGGTGCTGGCGCGCGGGCACATGGCCGCGTTGCTGGCCGACCGCGGGCGACCGGACGAAACCATGCGCCGGGTTCCCTTCTGCGGCGTGCCGGCGCCGTTCCCGGTGGGGCCGTGGCTGCTGGCCGCGACCCTGAAGGTGCCGGTGGTGCTGTGCCTGGGCCTGTACCTGGGCGGCAACCGCTACCGGCTGGTGTTCGAGCCGTTCGCGGACGTGGTCGAGATTCCGCGCGGCGTGCGCGGGGCGGCTCTGGATGCGGTGCTGACGCGCTACGCCGCACGTCTGGAGCACCATGCACGGCAGGCACCCTGCAACTGGTTCAACTTCTACGATTTCTGGGACGAGACGGACGCGTCGTCGCCGTCACCGTCGCCGGGCGTGCGCGGGCTGTAGGAGGCCGGCACCACGGCGATGCGCCCGCCCACGCGCACGAAACGCTGCGGGCCGAACGCCGCCAGCGCTCCCCATTCCAGCTCGTGGCCGTCCAGGCTCACGCGCACCGGCGGATCGGCCAGGCCGAGCTTCACGGGGTCCATCGTGGCCGCGTCGCGCCATTCCAGTACCGGCGTGTCGGCCAGCGCAGCCAGATGCCGCAGGTAGCTGTCGTCGACGCGCGCGCCGGGCCGCGCGGCATCGTGCCAGTGCCCGTCGCGGCGCAGGTAGTGGCGCGTGGGCCGGTCCTTCCAGGTGACGCTGATGCGCTGCACCGCGCCCGCGTCCAGGTCCAGCAGCGTGGCGCCGGCGTGGTCGCTGCGCCACTGCCAGATGCTCAGTGCGACCAGCGCCGCCACCGCGGCCGTCAGCCACCACAGGCGCGGGAGACGCCGCTTCATCGTCGCCGCCTGCGCCAGCCGGTCAGCAGCCCGGCCAGCACCAGCAGCAGCGGCAGGGCGACCACGAAGACCGCGATGAAGGCGTTCAGGCCACGCTGGGTCAGTGCCAGCGGCGGCGTGGCGGCCCGGGCCGGCGGTACGCCGATCAGCGCGTCGTCGCCCAGCAGCCAGTTGAACAGCCGAGTACCCAGTTCGCGGTTGCCGCCCTTGCCAAGGTAGGCATTGGACAGGAAGTCGCCGTCACCGACCACCGCCACGCGCTGCTCGTTGTGGTCGGGGCTGGGCGAGAGCCGGGTCAGGGCCAGGCCGAAGGCGAGCGGGCCGCGGGTTTCGCCCTGGCCGGCGTCGAAACGGATGGTCGAGGCGGCGTTCTCGTCGACGCGCGTGCGCTCGGTCCAGCTCTGCACGCCCGAACGCAGGAACGGCGACACCTTCCATTGCCCCAGTGACGCCTGCGCCAGCGCTGCCACCTGCGGGAACAGCGTGGTGAGCGTGAAGTCGCGGGTGACGGCCTGGTCCGGATACCGGCCCACGGCCACCAGGCGCGGATCGGACAGGCCCAGGGCGCTGCCTTGCCCGTCCACCAGCGTGCCGGGCAGTTTCTGCACGCCCAGCAGCGCGGCCAGGGGTTGCAGGGTGCGGTCGTCGCTGCCGGGCTCGGTCAGCCACAGAAGGTTTCCGCCACCCTCCACGTAGGTGGTCAGGGCCGTCACGGCGCCCTCCGGCAGCGCACGGGCGGGACTGGCCAGCACCACCAGGCGCGTGCCCTGCGGCACCCTGGCCACCTGCGCGAAATTCAGCGGTACCGCGCGCACGCCGCGCCGTTCCAGCTGCCCCACGAAGTCGCCCAGGTCGCCGGGGCTGGAGCCGGCGGGCAAGCGTTCGCCGTTGCCGGTGACAAAGGCGGCGATGCGGGTGTCGCCGCGGGCCAGGGTTTCCAGGGTGTTGGTGAGTTGGCGCTCGTCGATGCGGCGCAGGTATTCGCGCCGGCCGCGGTAGCGCACCACCAGCTCGCCGTTCACGGTGATGCCTGCCGCGCGCGTGGCGGCCGGGTCGGCGGCCGGGTCCACGAAATCGAGGGTGATGTCGGGCTTGAAGCGCTGGTAGCGGGCGATGAAGCCGGCGATTCGTTCGCGCTGGTCGTCGCCCGGTCGCGCGTAGCTGGTGATGGCCACCGGGCCGTGCAGCTTGCCCAGCACCGCGCGGCTGGTCGGCGAGAGGCTGGCGCGCTGGCCCGAGGACCAGTCGGCGGCGAGCCGGTGCCGGCTGCTGAGGTAGGCCAGGCAGGCGGCGGCGACGAGGAGCAGGACCACGCCCAGCCAGGTTTTCAGGCGTGCGTGCATCAGTCGCGGTCCCTTTCACGGTCCAGCCGCAGAATCGCCAGGGCCAGGGCCAGGGCGGCCAGAATCACGAACCAGGCCACGTCGGCCGTATCCACCAGCCCGCGCCCCATCGGCCTGAGGTGCGCCGGCAGCGACAGCCATCCCAGCGCGGCCTGCAGCGGTGCCCGCACCGGCGCGGTCTGGTCGACGAGTATCAGGGCCAATGGGATGAGCAGCGCCACGGCGCAGGCCAGCGCCGGGTGGGACGTCCAGGCCGAGCAGGCCAGGCCGATGGCGGCCAGCGTGGCCCCCAGCAGGGCCAGGCCCAGCAGGGCGGCGGCCAGCTTGCCCCAGTCGGGCGTTCCGGCCACGGCCAGTGCCAGCAGCATCAGCACCGGAAGCGCCAGCATGGCCAGCATCCAGCCCAGCGCGGCCAGGTATTTGCCCAGCACGATGCGCGCCGGCGACAGGCCGCTGGCGAACAGGACGTCCAGCGTGCCGTTGCGCCGTTCGGAGGCCAGCATCGACATGGTGATCAGCGGCGCGGCCAGCATCACCGCCACCACGAACAGCGCCAGCCACGGCAGCAGCACCAGGTCGGTGTAGCCGATGTTGGCGCCGGTGGCCAGCAGCTCGTCCTGGCGCTCGAGGTACGGCCCCAGCATCAGCACCAGCTGCCAGGCCATGGCGGCGCCGGCGACGGCGGGCAGGATCCAGGCGAACGGACGCAGCCAGAGGCGTCGCCATTCGCCGCGCAGCAGGGCCATCGTGCTCATGCGGCGGCCTCCCGCGTGGCGATGGTCATGAAAAGGCTTTCCAGCGCGCCCCGGCCCGGCTGCACGGCCACCGGCGCCAGCTCCGCGTCCAGCAGCGCGCGCAGCAGGGCCGGCGTATCGGCCCCCGGCGCCAGGGTGATGCCGAAGCGGCACCGGTCGCGTGCCACTACCCGCGCCACCGGTGCCAGTGCCTGCAGGCGGGCGGATTCGGCGGGTTCGGCCAGCACCAGTTCCAGGGCGGTTCCGGCCGGGTCGTCCAGGGCGGCATCATGACGCAGGCGCCCTTCGTGCAGGATCGCGGCGCGGTCGCACACGGCCGTCACCTCCGGCAACAGGTGCGTGGACAACACCACCGCGCCGCCGGCGTCGGCATGTTCGCGTACCAGGCGGCGCAGATCGGCGGCCTGCACCGGATCCAGGCCGTTGCCGGGTTCGTCCAGGACCAGCAGCGCCGGCCGGTGCAGCATGGCGCAGGCCAGCCCCAGCCGCTGCCGCTGGCCCTGCGACAATGCCCGGGCGAGGCGCTGCCGCAGCGGCCCCAGTCGCAGGCGCTCCAGGGTTTCGTCGCGGGCCGCGCGCAGGGCCTTGCCGCGCAGGCCGTGCAGCCGGCCGCGTGCGGCCAGGGTTTCGGCCACGGTCAGTTCCGGCCACAGCGGTACGCGCTCGGGCAGCCAGCCGACCAGGCGGCGCGTGGCGTCGGGATGCCCGGCGAGGTCGTCGCCGTCGAGCAGGATGTGCCCCGCGTCCGGTCGCAGCACGCCGGCCAGCATGGCCAGCGTGGTGGACTTGCCGGCGCCGTTGATGCCCAGCAGGCCCAGGACCTCGCCACGCGCCACGCGCAGGTCGAGGTCGCGCACCACGGCGCGGCCGTGGCGCCGGCGGCCGACGCCTTCGAGTTGGAGCAGCGGGGGGTGCTTGATCGCGGTCACTTGTCGATTCTGGCTTTGCCCCTATATTCAAGACAACCGCTGCCGGGAAAATTTTCACATTCGCATGCGTGGAATGTGATTGAATAGGCCTTCCGGGGCCACCGCCGGCGCGTTTTCGTGCCGCCGTGCCAGGGATGTCAGCAGCCGGCCCCCCGTCCTTTCCGCTTTTCGTGGCTACTGAATGTTTGACACTCTCATCGATTTCGCCGCCCGCGGCCTCACCGGCGCCGGCTGGGTCACCTGGCTGGTCTACGGCCTGGTGGTCACCCAGCTGACCATCATGGCCGTCACGCTGTACCTGCACCGCAGCCAGACCCACCGCGGCGTGGATTTCCACCCCGCCGTGGCGCATTTCCTGCGCTTCTGGGCGTGGCTGACCACCGCCATGGTGACCAAGGAATGGGTCGCCGTGCACCGCAAGCACCATGCCCGCGTGGAAACCGAGGACGATCCGCACAGTCCGCAGGTCTACGGCATCAAGAAGGTGTTCTGGGACGGCGTGGACCTGTACCGCCGTGCCGCCGCCAACGAGGAAGACCTCGGGAAATACGGCCGCGGCACCCCGGACGACTGGATCGAGCGCCACCTGTACGCGAAGCACCCGATGTGGGGGCCGACGCTGATGGCCATCATCAACATCGCCCTGTTCGGCGTGGTCGGCATCGTCATCTGGGCCATCCAGATGGCCTGGATTCCGTTCTGGGCCGCCGGCTTCGTCAACGGCCTGGGGCACTGGTCCGGCTACCGCAACTTCGAAAGCTCCGACACCTCCACCAACCTGCTGCCGTGGGGTTTCTGGATCGGTGGCGAGGAGTTGCACAACAACCACCACGCCTTCCCCAGTTCGGCCAAGTTCGCGCTGCGCAAGTGGGAATTCGACATCGGCTGGGCCGTCATCTGCGGGCTCCGGAAGGTGGGCTTGGCCAAGGTGCTGCGGGTGGCGCCGTCGCTGGATGTCGAGCCGAACGTCAACCTGCCCGATACCGAGACCCTGAAAGCCGTGCTGACGCACCGTTTCCAGGCCCTCACCGACTATTACCGCCAGGTCATCATGCCGACCCTGCGCGAGGAGGCCGCGCACAAGGGCGAGAGCCTGAAGGCCATCGTGCCCAACCGGCTGCGCCGCGCGCTGGCCGACGGCGGGCGTTGGCTGGACCGCGACGGCCGGGCCAGCCTGGAAGCCGCCGTGGCCAAGCGTCCGACGCTGCAGACCGTGTGCAACTACCGCGCGCGCCTGATGGCGCTGATGGAGCAGCGCGGCACCGACCAGGCCCTGAAGGGGCTGCAGCAATGGGTGCACGAGGCCGAGCAGAGCGGCATCCGCGTGCTGCAGGACTTCGCCCAGCGCCTCAAGGGCTATCGCGTGGCGGCCAACCCCGCTTGACGCGTCTCCCGCATGACCGGGGCGCCGGAAGGGTGCCCGCGGTCATGGTGATGAAAAAGCCCGCCTCGTGGCGGGCTTTTTCATGGGCGGCATGTCCTTTCAGCTGCCGCCCGCGGTCCTGCCGTGGTGGAGGCGGCGATAGTCGCGCGGCGTCACCCCGGTGGTCATCTTGAACTGGCGCGCGAAGGCGCTCTGGTCGCCGAAACCGCAGGCCAGGCCGATCGAGGCGATGGTGCCCTTGCCGCGCAGGCGCTCCATGGCCGATTCGATGCGCAGCTTGGTCAGCATCTGTTGCGGGGTGAGCTGGAACACGTGCCGGAAATGGCGCTCCAGCTGGGCCACCGACATGTCCGCCAGGCCGGCCAGGTGCGTCACGCGGACCTTTTCGCCGCAGTTGGCCTGCATGTACGCCAGTACCCGCCGCAGGCGATCGTAGGTAGGGTGCTGGCCGTCGGGCAGCTTCAGGTCGCGCGAGATGCCGATGACGCCACGGACGCGGCCACCGGCCTCCAGTGGCCGCTTGAAGGTGATGCACCAGCCCGAGGTGCGGTTGTCGAAAATGTGCACTTCCAGCTGGTTTTCCACCACCTCGCCACGCAGCACGTGCCGATCCTGCGAGGCGTAGCCGCCACCCATGAAGGCGGGGAACAACTCGTCCACGCGCTTGCCGACCACCTGCTCGCGGCTGGCCAGGCGCAGCCGCCGCACCAGGGTGAGGTTGACGTGGGTATAGCGTCCGGCCGTGTCCTTGGCGAAGAACACCACGTCCGGCAGGGCGTCGAACAGGTGGACCAGTTCATCGACATCGACTTTCATGCGCGTGCCTCCCCTTGGCGGGGAATTCGGGGGATGCGTCGCATTATGCAGGATTCCGCATTGTCGGCCGTCAAGCCCCTCTAGATTGATGCGCGCCATCCTGCCAGCATGGCCGCATGCACGGTATCGACTACATCGACTCGCACACGGCTGGCGAGCCCACCCGCGTGGTGACCTCGGGGTTTCCGGACCTGGGCGGCGGCGACATGCGCCAGCGCCTGGAGCGGCTGCGTTCGCGCCATGACCGCTGGCGCCGCGCCGTGGTGCTGGAGCCGCGCGGCTCGGACACCGTGGTCGGCGCACTGCTGCTGGCGCCCGAGGACCCGGACGCCTGCGCCGGCGTCATCTACTTCAACAACATCGGCTACCTCGGCATGTGCGGCCACGGCACCATCGGCGTGGTGCGTACCCTGTGGCACCTGGGCCGCATTGGCCCCGGCCGTCATCGGCTGGAAACGCCGGTAGGCACCATCGGCGTGGAATTGCTGGAGGACGGGCGCGTGGCCATCGACAACGTCGAAAGCCATCGCCTCGCGGCCAACGTCGCGCTGGATGTGCCGGGGCATGGCCGCATCCATGGCGACGTGGCCTGGGGCGGCAACTGGTTCTTCATCACCG
>CAZMXV010000050.1:0-15400 GCA_964570295.1 uncultured Rhodanobacteraceae bacterium | reverse complement strand
GATTGCGTCAGATTGGCGCGGGCTCGATCGACCTTGGCACGGGCGAGGCCTACCCTCTCAAGGGGCCAACCGACGTGGGCACGGCCGGCGTCAAGGACGAAGCGGTGCCACTGTCCAGCCTGGTGGAGAAGCTCAACGAACGCTTCGGCACCGACTTTACCGAAGCGGACCAGCTGTTCTTCGACCAAATTCGCGCTACGGCCACCAACAGCGAAAAGGTAGTCGAGGCCGCCCGCGCCAACAATCTGGATAACTTTTCCGCCTGGTTCGGCAAGGTGCTGGATGGCCTCTTCGTCGATCGCATGGAAGGCAACGAGGAAATCTTCGCGCGCGTCATGGGCGACAAAACATTCCGGGACGCCGCGCGACAACACCTTGCACGGGATATTTACGAACGGATTTGCAACCCAGAGGCAAGCGACGACCAAGGCGAGGCTTGATGCAGCCATTTCACCCAATGGACAGCATCGGAACCGAGAACACCTCTCGCAAAGACTCAAATGGACTGAGGGAGGTGTCGCGGATGGGCTCCGCCAATACGGTCAAAGGTTGGCCCTGACCCGCCGCGATCAGCCGGCAGCAGCCGTGGCGTGACGGTAACTTTGGCGGTAACTTTTTTCTTTGATCACATAGATTGGCTTGTGTATTGGCCTTCAGGCGACAGTTCGATAGAGACGCCACCAATACCAAAACCCCAACTGATATCAGTTGGGTTTTTTTTTGCCCGATTGCACCGGTTCCTCCGTGTTCACCCGGCATCCAACCCATGATCCGCATGCGAACGCTTGTCCACGGCATCCTCCGGTGACAGACTGTTCGTGGGCCGCAACGCGGGAGCGAGGACGTGACGCAAGACGACGGTGCCCGGCAACTCGAGAGCATGCGCGAGATGGCGCGGCTGCAGGCCAGGGTCTGCTACATGAACGTGGACCGCACCCTGGCCACGTGGACGCGCACCTCCCTGTCGCTCATCGTCTTCGGCACCGTGCTCGACCGTTTCGGACTTCTGCTCGTGCGCCCCGCCTTCGTCCACGCGGGCACGCCGCTCGCTCCCAACCCCGTGTCCAGCATTGGTGGCATCGCGCTGGTCGCGCTCGGCACCCTGCTGGTGGCGGCGGCGGCCATCCGGCACCAGGCATACCGGAGCGCCTGGCAGCGGGCCCATGGCCACGATGCTTCCTTCGGCCCCTGGCTGGCCTTTCCCTTTGCGGTGATGGTGGCGGTGCTCGGCATGCTCGTGCTCGCGGCGCTGATGGTGTTTGTGCAATGAACCGCCTGCCGTGCCGCCCTGCCCCGCCACCCGTTTTCCGCTGGAGCGACTGATGTCCGAGAATGCGCACGACCTGCAAGTGAAAGTCGCCCGCGAGCTGGTCGAGCTGTCGCTGCAACGCTCGTACATGAACACCGAGCGCACCCTGGCGGTATGGACGCGCACCGCCCTGTCGCTGATGATTTTCGGCATTGCGGTGGACCGCTTCGGCCTGCTGATGCAGCACCCGCCCTGGCCCGTCACCGACACGGCCCCGTTGCTTCCCAACCCGCTGTCGACCCTCGGCGGCATCGTGCTGGTGGCCCTCGGCGTGGTGATTCTGCTCGCCGCGGGCTTCCGTTTCCTGGCCTACGGCCGTGCCTGGTATCGGGCCAATCCGCGCAAGGTGGCCTATCACACGCCCTGGCTGGCCTTCACCTTCACCATGCTGATGGCGGCCTTCGGCATCGCCCTGCTGGTGGCGTTGTGCATTTTCCGGCAGTGACGGCCGCCGGCCGGCTTCACATCGCGCCAGCGCCGCCCTAACCTGAAGGCCACTACTGCATCGTTGTGCAACGAGGAGAGCGCCATGGGTCTGCTGGTGGACGGCAAGTGGCAGGACAAGTGGTACGACACCGAGAGCACCGGCGGGCGCTTCGAGCGTTCGGCCAGCCGCTTCCGCCACTGGATCACCCCGGACGGCGCGGCCGGGCCTTCCGGTGACGACGGCTTTCGCGCTGAAAGCGGGCGCTACCACCTGTATGTGTCGCTGGCCTGCCCGTGGGCCCACCGCACCCTGGTGATGCGGGCCTGGAAGGGGCTGGAATCGCACATCGGCGTGTCGGTGGTGCATCCGCTGATGCTGGAGGATGGCTGGACTTTCCGCACCGGCTTCGACGGCACTACCGGCGACAGGCTGTACGGCCTGGACAAGCTGTACGAGCTGTATCTCAAGGCCGATCCCCGTTGCAACGGGCGCGCGACAGTACCGGTGCTGTGGGACAGGGAGCGTGAAACCATCGTCAGCAACGAGTCGGCGGAAATCATCCGCATGCTCGGCCACGCCTTCGACGGCATCGGCGCGCGTCGCGGCAACTACTGCCCCGACGACCTGCGTGAAGCCATCGACACCATCAACGCCACCGTCTACGACCACGTCAACAACGGCGTCTACAAGGCCGGCTTCGCCACCACCCAGGCAGCCTACGACGAAGCCGTCACCGCGCTTTTCGACACCCTGGAACAACTGGAACGGCGCCTGGGCGAGCACCGCTACCTGGTGGGCAACACCCTGACCGAGGCCGACCTGCGCCTGTGGACCACGCTGGTGCGTTTCGACGCCGTATACGCCACGCACTTCAAGTGCGACCGCCGGCGCATCGCCGACTGCCCCAACCTGCTGGGCCTGCTGCGCGACATCCACCAGATGCCCGGCGTCGCCGACACCGTGCATCTCGACCATATCCGCAACCACTATTTCCGCAGCCATCCGGACATCAATCCGCACGGCATCGTGTCCATCGGCCCGGTGCCGACATTCGAAGCCCCGCACGAACGCGACCGGCTCGGGGCGCGCGAAATCCGCGGAGTCCAGGTGTCTCCGGAAGACTAGTCCGGCACGCCCTCGCGCAGCCGCGCCTGGATCGACTCCAGTTCGAAACCACTGGTCTCGATGCCGCCACGCCACAGCATCAGGCCGGCCACCAGCATCAGGACGGCAATCAGGGTCGCCGACACCAGGAAGCTGTCGAACAGGCCGGCCACGCCGAACGCCGCGCCCAGGATGCCGCCGGCCTTGGAGCCGGCGGCAATCATGCCCGAGCCGGTACCACGCAGATGCACCGGATAAATCTCGGCCGCATATGGGATCATGGTGGCAATGACGCCGCTGATGGCGAACAGCAATGCCACTGTCGCCGCGACGGTGAAGGCCTGCGAATGCAGGGCGCCGACCTCGATGGCGGCAAACGCCAGCAGCGACAGGGCCGTCAACCCCACGAACATCACCAGCGAACGGAAACTGCTCCAGCACTGGTACAGCCATACCACCACGGCAATGCCCGGCACTGCCAGCAACGCCGAGCGTGCCATCAGCTCGCTGGCGGCATGCGCATCCAGGCCCAGTTTTTCCAGGTTGGCGGGCAGCCACAGCACGAAGCCGAAATTCACCAGTCCCCAGGCCACGCCGCAGGCCACCAGCGCCAGCGTGATGCGCGAATGCCGGCCACACAACATGGCCCGCAGCCCCGCAACCGGTTGTCCGGCGAAAGCCGGCACGGAAGGTGGAACCGCCGGCTGCGCGGCAACCGCGTCCGCGATGCCGCCGGTGAAGCGTGCCAGCACCGCCCGGGCACGCTCGGGCAAACCCGCACTGGCCAGGAAACGCGGCGACTCGGGAATGTACCGGTTCAGCAGCACGATCAGGGCGCCGGTGGGCAGGTTGAGCAACCACAGCGAGCGCCAGCTGAACGTGGGCACCAGCAGGGTGGCGGCACCCGAGGCCAGGAGGAAGCCCGCCGAGGTGCCGACTCCGCCCAGGGCCACCAGCAGCCAGCCCCGGTGCCGCGCCGGCACCGTCTCGGCCATCAGCGTGAACGCGATCGGCAGCATGCCGCCCGCGGCCGCGCCCATCATGAAGCACATCACCAGATTCCAGGCGAACGACGGCATCGTGCCGCAGATCGCGGTGCCCATGAACATCAGCGCCGAAAGCAGGATCGCCGCACGCCGCCCGAATACGTCCGCCAGCCGCCCCCAGGCCACCGAACCCAACGCCGTGCCGACCAGGGCCGACAAGGCCAGGTAGCCGGCCTGCGCCATGTCGATGCCGTACTCGCGTGCCATGCCCGGCATCACGAAAGCGATCGAGGCGGGCTTCATCACGTCGATGGCCAGCACCAGCGCCAATACCAGCACCAGCTTCCAGTGCTCCCGGTTCAACGGCACGCCGTCAGCCACGTGCCATTGCAGCGGCCGGGTCGCCTGCGTGGTGCGGCGAATCTGCGCCAGACGCGGCATCAGGCCGTAGGCCGACAACAGCACACCGGCAGGAATCAGAAGCATGCCGAGCATCATTTCGCTGTCCATCGGCATGCCGGCCATGTGGAAATGCATGGGTGCCGCCATCAGGTACATCGGGAGGTGCAGGCACACGCCGAGCGCCGTGACCAGGCACCCGGACCAGAATGCCAGGGGATGATGAAAGGTCACGCCGTCGGTCCGCATGGATGGTGCCACCCCCGCCAAAAGACGCCACAGTACACGAAAATCACGCCTCCGCCCGGAAGACGTTTCAGCTCCCGCCCTCGCGGGCAAGAAACCGCCGTATCCGCGCGGCCACCGCCTGCGGGTGGCGGACATGCAGATGGTGCGGTCCGGCCATGTGTTCGACGCGTATTCCGCCAACGCGGACGGCGCGTGCCTGCATCTGCCGTGCCGGCAGGTAGGGCGTTTCGGGCTCGGCAAGCAGCAGCATGGTCGGAGACCCGATGCCCGCGAGCAGGCTGCGGACCTGGTCCTCGGCCAGGCGTACCGGCGTGGTGCGGCGCAGGCGCGCGTCACTGCGCCAGACGAAACCATCCTCGACCTCGCGCAGGTTGCGCCGCACGATCGGTCGCACCTCGTCCGCCGTCAGCGCACTGTCCGCCATCACGCGGGCCTCGACCGCCGCCTGCACCGAAGGAAACACCCGCGGCGGCCGATGTCCGCGGCGGCGCCGGGCATGTGCCTCGCGCCAGCGGGTCAGGGTTTCCGTGCCGCCATCGGCAAGTGGCCCCAACCCCTCGACCAGCACCAGCCGGTGCACGCGTTCCGGCACCGCCGCCGCCAGCAGCGAGGCGATGCCGGCTCCGAGGGAATGTCCCAGCAGGTCGAAACGCGCCAGACCCAGGGCATCGGCCACGTCGAGCACGTGCCCGATCTGGTCGACCACGTGGTAACGCCGCACCGCCGACGCCAGGTGCGCGGAATGGCCGTGTCCGGGCAGGTCCAGGGCCAGCACGTGATGCCTGTCGGCCAGCAGGGGCGCCAGCGACGTGAAGCCCGCCGCATTGTCGAGCCAGCCGTGCAGCGCCAGCAGGGGCGGCGCCCCGACGGCCCCCCACTGCAGCAGGGCCATGGTGCCGAAAGGCGTCGTCACGCGACGTTCCACGGCGTCGTTCACGGGCGGGTGATGGTCCACTTCTCCGTATCCTTTCAGGGCTTCGCCACTTCGCGATGCGTCCAGCGGTACAGCGCGGGCAACACCAGCAGCGTCAACAGGGTCGACGATACGATACCGCCAATGACCACGGTGGCCAGCGGGCGCTGCACCTCCGCGCCGGTGCCCACGTTGAAGGCCATGGGGATGAACCCCAACGATGCCACCAGCGCGGTCATCAATACCGGCCGCAGGCGGCCCAGGGCGCCATCGACGATGGCCGTCTCCAGCGCGGCGCCTTCTTCGCGCAGCTTGCGTATGAAGGCGATCATCACCAGTCCGTTCAGTACCGCCACGCCCGACAAGGCGATGAAACCGACTCCCGCGGTGATCGACAGCGGCATGCCACGCACCCACAGCGCCACCACGCCCCCGGTCAATGCCAACGGCACGCCACTGAACACGACGGCCGCATCACGGACCGCACCAAAGGCCATGAACAGCAGGCCGAAAATGACGACCAGCGTCACCGGCACCACGACGGCCAGCCGACGGCCGGCGGAAATCATCTGCTCAAAGCTGCCGCCGTAGTCGATCCAGTAGCCGGCCGGCATGTCGACGCCGGCCGCCACGCGCTGTTGCAGGGCATCGACGAAGCCACCCATGTCGCGATCGCGCACGTTGGCGCTGACCACGATGCGCCGCTTGCCGTTCTCGCGGTTGACCTGGCTGGGGCCCAGGACGGTGTCGATGCGGGCCACCTCGCGCAACGGCACGGTGTGCGGCGGACCGATGCGCCAGTCGGCACGGCGACTGGACTCATCCATGTTGACCTGCGTGTCCAGCGGCACCGGAAGGTCCGCCAGCGCCGCGGGGTCCCCGCGCCATGCCTCGGGCAACCGCACCACGATGTCGAAACGGCGGTCGCCATCGAACAACTGGCTGGCCACGCGCCCCCCCACGGCCGTGGCCACGGCCTGCCGCACGACACCGGGATTCAGCCCGTGGCGCGCCAGGGCCTCCCGGTCCGGCGTGACCGACAACACGGGCAATCCGGTCACCTGCTCCACACGCACATCCTCGGCCCCCGGCAAGCCACGGGCCACGGACGCGATCCGGCCGGCCAGGTCGGCCAGCACGTCGAGATCGTCACCGAAAACTTTCACCGCGACATCCGCACGCACGCCCGAGATCAATTCGTTGAAACGCATCTCGATGGGCTGGGTGAACTCGTAATTGTTGCCCGGGACGCGCTCCACCACGTCCCGGATCCCGGCGACAAGCCGGGCCTTCGGCTTGCGCGGATCGGGCCATTCCTCCCGCGGTTTCATCATCAGGAACGTGTCGGCAACGCTGGGCGGCATGGGGTCGCTGGCCACCTCCGCCGTGCCGATCTTGCTGAAGACGTGCGCTATCTCGGGCACTTCCCGCAAGGCTTTTTCCAGCTGCTTTTGCATCTTCACCGACTGCTCGATGCCCGTACCGGGAATGCGCATGGCGTGCATGGCGATGTCGCCCTCGTCCAGTTGGGGTACGAATTCGCTGCCCAGCCGCGGCACCAGCAAGGCGCAAACCGCCACCAGCAGGGCCGCCCCGCACACGACCCGGCGTCGGCGCCGCAACGACCAGGACAGAAGCGGCGCATAGCGGCGCCGGACCCATCCGGTCAGGCGGTTGTCCTTTTCCGCCACACGCCCGCGCAGGAAAAGGGCGATGGACGCCGGCACCCAGGTCAACGACAGCACCATCGCGGCCGTCAGCGCCATCACCACGGTGATGGCCATGGGATGGAACATCTTGCCCTCGATGCCGCCGAGCGCGAATACCGGCAGGTACACGGCGCCGATGATGCCCAGGCCGAACAGGCTCGGACGGATGACCTCCACCGTGGCCGTGGCGGTAAGGTCCGCGTGCTCGGCCGCGTCGAGGGTGCGTCCGAGGTGTCGCCGGGCCTCGCCGAAACGGCGCAGGCAGTTCTCCACGATGATCACGGCACCATCGACGATGAGGCCGAAATCCAGGGCCCCCAGGCTCATCAGATTGCCGGACACGCCGCCACGCACCATGCCGGTGATGGTGGCCAGCATCGCCAGCGGAATCACCGCCGCCGTGATCAGTGCCGCACGGATATTGCCGAGCAGCAGAAACAGCACCGCGATGACCAGCAGCGCCCCCTCGACCAGGTTTTTGGACACCGTGCGGATGGTGCGATCCACCAGGTGGGTACGGTCGTAGACAGGCACGGCTTCGACGCCCTCCGGCAGATTCCGGTTGATGTCCTCCAGCCTGTCCGCCGCGGCGCGCGCTACTTCGCGACTGTTGGACCCGACCAGCATGATGGCCGTGCCCAGCACCACTTCCCGGCCATCCCGGGTCGCCGCCCCGGTACGCAACCCGACGCCCTCCCCGACCGTGGCCACGTCACGCACCCGGATCGCCAGACCGTTGCGGCGTCCCAGCACGACCGCGCCGATGTCCGCGGCATCGGCCACCTGCCCCGGAATGCGCACCAGGTACTGCTGCCCGTGACGCTCGATATAGCCGGCACCGGCATTGCGGTTGTTGGCCGCCACCGCCTGCACGATGTCGTCCAGCGTGACATCCAGAGCGACCAGCCGTGCCGGATCCGGCGTCACGTGGATCTGGCGTTCGTGGCCCCCCAGGGTGTCGACCTCGGTGACCCCCGGAACGAGCCGCATGCGCGGACGGATGATCCAGTCCTGCAACGTACGCAGGTCGGCGGGCTCCCACACCCCGCCATCCGCCTTGCGCGCGCCCGGCATGGCCTCGACCGCGTACATGAATATCTCGCCCAGGCCGGTGCTGACCGGCCCCAGCGCCGGCTCCAGGCCGGGCGGCAGGCCGGCCTTGACCGATTGCAGCCGCTCGGCCACCTGCTGGCGCGCGAAATAGAGGTCGGTGCCGTCCTCGAAAACGACCGTGACTTGCGACAACCCGTAGCGCGACAAGGACCGCGTGTGGTCCAGCCCGGGCAGGCCGGCCAGCGCGGTTTCCACGGGAAACGTGACGCGCTGTTCGGCTTCCAGCGGCGAGTAGCCCGGAGCCTCGGTGTTGATCTGCACCTGCACATTGGTGATGTCCGGCGTGGCGTCAATGGGCAAGCGGGTGAAACTCCACATGCCCACTCCGATCAGGGCCAGCGTCAACGCCAGCATCAGCCAGCGGTGCCGGATCGAAAAACGCACCACCCGCTCCAGCACGCCCCGTGGCGACGGCTCAGTGCTCATGCCCGGCTCCCTCCTTCAGCATGTCGGCCTTGACGAGATAGCTTTCCCGGACCACGACGTCCTCGCCCGGCAAAAGGCCGGCGGTGATCTCGGTGCGGATGCCGTCCCGGGCACCCGTCTCCACGTGGCGCGCCTCGTAAACGTTCTTTTCCGTACGCACGAACACCACCGGCCGTCCCTCGATGGCCTGCAGGGCGGACAGCGGCACCGCCAGATCGACCTCCTTGCGCGCCACCGTGATGCGGGCCCGGACCGCGGCGCCCGGTCGCCACAGGCCGTCCGGGTTGGCGATGCGCGCCCGCGCGATGGTGCTCTGGCTGGCCGTGGCCATGCCCGGCAGCACGCGCTCTATGCGGGTGGTCACTGTCCCGCCGTCGGTCAGCCGCGTCACGTTGACCACCGAACCGGGTTCGATATGCCCCGCATCGCTGCCGAACAGGTGCAGGTCCACCCACAACGTCGACAGGTCGGCGATTTCCAGCAGCACGGTGCCTTCGGAGGCCATCGTGCCCACCGAGGCGTGACGCGCGGTCACGGTGCCGGTCATCGGTGCGCGCACGGCATACGTGGAAAGGCTCAGATTGCTGTCCACCGTAGCCACCGTCTGTCCCGCCCGGACTGTCTCCCCGACCCCCGCCCGCATGCTCCGCACCGGCCCGGGGAAACGCGCCACGACCTCCACCATGCGGCCTTCGACGGGGGTCAGCAACCCCTGGACGACGTGCTCGTCGGCAATGATGCCGGGGGCTGCCGGAGCCACGCGGATACCCGCTGCCCGCGCCACCCCGGGAGCGATCACGGTCGAAAGCGCCGCCGCTTCGTGCGCGTCGGCTTCCGCTCCCGCGGCCTCGTGATGCCCCGGCGCCGGCTTCCCGCAGGCGGCAAGCAACAGGACCAGGGCGGCCATGCCCGCGACAGGAAAGCGGTTCATGGCGCCACCTCCACCGAAGGCCGTGAGGCACTTCCACCCGCGACGAACGGCTGCCCGGTCAAGCGCTGTATTTCGATGAGGGCCCGGTGCGCCGTCACGGCCGCCGCCAGCTGCCGTCGGCGCGCTTCGGTGTCCGTCGACAGCAGGGCCGCCCACTCGATGTAGGTCGCCGCCCCGGCGCGCCATGCCTTGCCGGCGGCCCGTGCCGCCCGCGCCAGACGCGGCAGCACCTCCTTTTCCAGTCGCCGCACTTCCATGCGTGCGCCCTGGTAGCGGCCATGGGCCTCGGCCAGCGTGGCGTACAGGGCCGCTTCCTCGGCCTCGCGCTCAACCGCCAGTTCCGCGAGTTCGGCACGCGCGGCCCGTTGTTCCGGTGCGGCACGACGCGCGCTGCCCAGGGGAATGGACACGCCGGCCACCAACCCCATGGCACCGTCCGCTTCCAGGCGCCGCACCCCTACCCGCCATTCGATGTCGGCACTGGCCTCGCTGCGTGCCAGTTGCAGGCGCGCTTCACCGATGCGCCGGCGGTCCGCGAACGCGGCCAGTTCAGGGGTGTGCTCCAGCCAGCCGGCCAGCACGGAAAAATCCGCCAGCAAAGGCAACCGGCGCACCTCTACCGCCGCGATGTCGTAATCCGTCGTCCGGCCGCCCCACATGGCGGCCAGGTAGCGGCGCGCGGCTTGACCTTCCTTTTCGGCCCGGGCCAGGTCCATCTCGGCCATGGACAACGCGGCCTGTGCGCCCAGCCATGCGGACTCGGGCGCGGCACCCGCCCGATGACGCTTGCGCGCCGCCTCGACTGCATGCCGGCGCCGTTCGATGTCGCCCCGCGCGATGCCGGCCCGGGCACGGGCCGCCGCCACCTCCAGGTAGCGGCGCGCCGCTTCGGCCAGCAGGTCGAGGCGCTGCTTCTCTCGCCCCACGGCCAAGGCGTCGAGCCGGCTCTCGGCCAGAGTGCGGCGCGCGTCCAGCTTGCCGCCGCGCTCCAGCACGGATGCCAGGCTCAGGGTCCATTCCGCACCCTGAAGACTCCGCAGAGTGCCGCTTCCAAAGGCATTTTCCAGCTCTGCATCCAGCCGCCATGCCGGTCGCAGGGACGCCTGGTCGACCCTGGCCGACAACACGTCACGGCGGGCATCGTGGACGCGCAAGGCGGGATGGGTGGCCATGACGCGCGCGAACGCGTCATCCAGGGTCAGAGGGGTATCGGCATGCGCCGACGGGGTCACGGCAAGCGCGACCAGACATGCGGCCAGTGCCGCAGCAGGACGAAACATGGGAAAACTCCGGAAATTCGAATGACGACGAAACGGCCCTCGGGCCGCGGGAAATGCGTCAATCGAACCGCGGAGGCTTGAACGGTGCCGGCAGCCTCGTGTCGGGCACGGGCGGCGGGACCGCCCCCGCCAGGCGATCGGCCTCGGGAGTCAAAGCGATGAAGTGCAGCAGCGGCGCCATGGCCGCACCCGGACCGCAACAGTGCGCGCCTTCCACCAACACGTGCAGCACGTCTGTCGCGGCACCCGTCGACGCACCGTCCACCGCGCTGTCGGCAGAAGGGGCATCCGGCGTCAGCAGGCTGGCATGCCGGCCCGACGGGTCGTGGGCCAGTTCGTGCAGCTCACCCGCCGCGGCGAACACCGGCTGTACCACCAGCATCAACGTACACAGCAGAAGCACGGCATGACGCAGGCGGATCGGCAACTGGCGGAGACGGTGCAGCATGCCGGCAAGCGTAATCGGCTTCGCTCGCGTTACACAATTCCAGCGGCACATTCCCCGCCTCTCCTCCTGGATAACCCTCGACCATCCCGGGGAAGCCTCGCGCAAACCGGCTCCGCCATGAACCGCCGGGACTGGCGCGCCCATGTCACACGTCATGCTTGCATTCTTTTGGCTTGGTGTTATAGTTCACTACAACACCGGTTTACGACAACACCAAAGGAGGCACCCCATGAACACCCACAAGCTGATTTCCCTGACCGCCGCCGTCCTGATCACCGCCGGTTCCATCGGCGCTCTGGCCGCCCTCAGCAGCACCGCCCTGGTCCCGTCACCGGCCACCATCGGCGGCCTGCCTGTCACCGATCTGCCGGGCATCATCGTGCACCCGGATACCACCACGACGGCACGGCCACACGGCGTCAAGACACCGCGCATGGCCACCAGGGTTTCCACCCGCGGAAAGGTTGGCGGTACGGCCTCCTGAGGCGGGCTTTCCGGCGGGCGTCCATGGATCACGCCGCTCCGGTCGTCTTCCCTCTTTTTTTTGACATGGTGTTATGGTTCACTACAACACCGGGCAACAACAACACCACGGGAGGTATTCCCATGTTTCTTCAAAAACTGATTGCCCTGGGCTCATCCCTGCTGATCACCGGAGGCACCCTGTTCGCCATGGCCGCATTCATCCACACCAGCCGGCACGCGCCGTTGCCGGCCACCATCGATGGCCTGTCCATCACGGACCTGCCGGGCATGGTGGTCCGTCCCGGCGTCACCGCGACGAATACGCCCGGCCACGATGCCGCGTACCTGTTCGAGGAAGGGCGCAACAGCGTCATAGACACCGCCTCCAGGCTGGCCAGCCCGAGCCTGCGGATGCCCTACTACTCGTTCGGCTCCGCCTCCCTGCGCATCCTCGAAAAGGATTGAACCCATGACCATCACCTGGAATGACAACGTTCCGATCTACCGCCAGTTGCACGACCGCATGGTGGCCATGATCCTGGACGGTGCATTGAAGGAAGGCGACGCCCTGCCCTCGGTACGGCAGGTGGCCGCGGACTACCAGATCAATCCGCTGACCGTTTCCAAGGCATATCAAACACTGGTCGACGAACAACTCGTCGAAAAAAGGAGGGGATTGGGCATGTTTGTCACCGAAGGCGCCCCCGAGGCACTGCTGCAGTCCGAGCGTGAACACTTCCTGCGCGAGGAATGGCCCGCCCTGTTCGCGCGCCTGAAGCGCCTGGGCCTGGACCTGGAAACCCTGATCAAACACACCGGCGAGGACGACGCCACATGAGCACTGTCATCAAAGCCAAGGGCCTCACCAAGCGTTACAAGTCGACGCTGGCGCTGGACCACATGGACCTTTCCATCGACTCGGGCCGCATCGTCGGCCTCATCGGCCCCAACGGCGCCGGCAAGACTACGGCGCTGAAGGCCATGCTCAGCCTCATCAGTTTCGACGGCGAACTGTCGATCCTGGGCATGGATCCGCGACGCGACCGCAACAAGCTGATGGAGCAGGTTTGCTTCATCGCCGACGTGGCGGTGCTGCCGCGCTGGATCCGCGTGCGCGAAGTCATCGACTTCGTCGAGCACGTGCATCCGCGTTTCAGCCGCGAGCGCTGCGAAAATTTCCTGAAGCAGACCAAGCTGAAGCCGGCGCAGCGCGTGCGCGAAATGTCCAAGGGCATGATCGTGCAACTGCACCTGGCCGTGGTGATGGCCATCGACGCCCGCGTGCTGGTGCTGGACGAGCCCACGCTGGGACTGGACATTCTGTACCGCAAGCAGTTCTACCAGCGCCTGCTGGAAGACTACTTCGACGAGGACAAGACCATCATCGTCACCACCCATCAGGTGGAGGAGGTCGAGCACATCCTCACCGACCTCGTTTTCATCCGCGACGGCAAGGTGTCGCTGGACGCCAGCATGGACGAGCTGGGTGAGCGCTTCATCGAGGTGATGGCGAATCCCGACCAGGCCGACACCGCCCGCGCCCTCGGTCCCATCGACGAACGCAAGGTCTTCGGCAAGAGCATCTTCCTGTTCGACGGCGTCGAACGCGCCCGCCTGGAGGCGCTGGGCGAAATCCGCCGACCCTCCGTCAGCGACCTGTTCGTCGCCACCATGAAGGATACCTACGCATGAACACTTTCTATTGGCTGGTCAAACGCGAATTCTGGGAAAACCGCGGCAGCTTCCTGTGGACTCCCGTCATCACCGCTTCCGTGGTGGTCGTCCTGAACATCCTCCTCGTCATCGCCGGCGAAACCATCGGCGCCCGGCACATGTCCAGCTCCCGGATATGGGAAAAACTGGCCACCGCCTCGCCCGGCGACCTGAAGGAGGCCGGCACGCTGCTGGACGTCACCGCGGCCATGCCCATGGGCATCATCGGCATCGTGCTGTTTTTCGTGCTGATCGGCTACTGCATGAGAAACCTCTCGCGCGACCGCGCCGACCGCAGCATCCTGTTCTGGAAGTCGCTGCCCGTGTCGGACCTGGCCACGGTGCTGTCGAAGGTCTTCAGCGCCGTCGTGGTGGCCCCGGTGATCGCCACTGTCATTGGCAGCATCGGGTATCTGTTGATGCTGCTGGTCTACGCCGTCAACGCGAGTTTTCATGGCGTCAGCTTCGGCATGGTGATGTGGACGCTGCCGCACCACGGCCGCATGTTCGCCGCCATGTGGGGCATGCTGCCCATCTACATGATCTGGATGCTGCCGTCGGTGGGCTGGCTGATGATGTGTTCGGCCTGGTCCTCGGGCAAGGTGGCGCGCTGGGCAGTGGCCCTGCCGGTCGCCGTGGGCGTGGTCCTCACCTGGATGGGCGCCGTGGGAGGCACGTTCAACATGGTGACCGGCTGGATCTGGAAATACGGGGTGCTGCGGCTGATTTTCGGCATCCTCCCCGGAAGCTGGCTGGGCAACCTGCACGACCTGCCCCGCCTCTCCATCACCAGCGACGCGTCCGGCATGCATTTCCAGCCCTTCGCCGGCAAGCTCCTGGAAAACGTCGGCCGGCAGTACCACCTGCTGCTCACGCCGGAATTCCTGTGGGGCATCCTGGCCGGCGCGGTCATGATCGCCGTCGCCACCTGGCTGCGTCACTGGCGCACCGAACTGTGATCCGCCAAGGAGACCTTCCATGACCCGTTTCCACCACGTATCCCGTCTCGCCCTGCTGGCCTGTCTTGCCGCCCTCCTGGCGGCCTGCGGCAACACCCGCCAGGAGGTCAACCACGAACTCGACCTGGCCGCACACGAGATCGCCACCGAAAACCTGACGCTCTCGGCCCAGGACAAAGCCGCTCCGGAGGCCGCGATCACGCCCGACGACGAGCTGCTGGTCGGTGGCCACCCGGTCGAACTCACGGCGGCGCAGCGCGCCCAGGTGCACGCCTACCGCCAGCAACTCGTCGAAATAGCCATGGAAGGCATCGAAATTGGTCGGCAGGGAGCGGAAATCGGGCTCGACGCGGCCGCACCACTTGCCATCAAGGCCCTGTTCGGGGCTTCCGATGAAAGCATCGAAAGGGATATGCAGGAGCGCCTGGCACCGGTCCACGAAGCCGCGGCCCGGCTGTGCGAGCGCCTCCCGGCCCTGAGGGCGACGGAGCAGCGGCTGGCGGCCGCCGTACCCGCCTTCCGCCCCTATGCCAGAACAAGTGAAAAGAGCCTCCGCGAGTGCCGCGACGAGGTCCTGGATGCCACCGACGGCATGCAGGCGTCCGCCGGCACGGCACACCCGCCGGGCTGATCCCCGGCCACGCCACGAAAAGGCCATCCCGGAGGATGGCCTTTTTCGTGGCGCACGATGCCGGCTCACTTCTTGCCGTGGATGCCGCCCTTGGTCAGTTCGGCGGGATCCAGCAGCTTCTCCAGCTTGTCCTTCGGCAGGCCCGTGGTCTCCAGCGCCACGTCCATGATGGGGCGTTTTTCCTTGTACGCCTGCTTGGCCGTGGCGGCTCCCTTCTCGTAGCCGATCACGGGGTTGAGCGCCGTCACCAGGATGGGATTGCGCGCCAGGGCCTCGTTGACGTGGGCCTTGTTGACCTTGAAGCTGGCGATGGCCTGGTCGGCCATCAGGCGCGAGAT
>CAZMXV010000049.1:0-15474 GCA_964570295.1 uncultured Rhodanobacteraceae bacterium | reverse complement strand
CCGAACTGATCAACCAGATCGCCGCCGGCGAGGTCATTGAGCGGCCGGCATCGGTGGTCAAGGAACTGGTGGAAAACAGCCTGGATGCCGGCGCGGGCCGCATCGAGGTGGACATCGAGGCTGGTGGCGCGCGCCTGATCCGCGTGCGCGACGACGGCCGGGGCATCGCCGCCGACGAATTGCCGCTGGCGGTGGCCGCGCATGCCACCAGCAAGATCGCCAGTTTCGACGATCTGGAGCACGTGGCCACCATGGGCTTTCGTGGGGAGGCCCTGGCGTCGGTATCCTCGGTGTCGCGCTTCCGCCTGACGTCGCGGCCCCGCGACGGCGACATGGCCATGCGCATCGAGAGCGGCGGCGACGGCATCCACGGTCCGGTGCCGGCCCAGCATCCGCCCGGCACCAGCATCGAGGTGCGCGACCTTTTCTACAACGTGCCGGCCCGGCGCAAGTTCCTGCGCACCGAACGCACCGAGCTGGGCCACATCGACGATCTGGTCAAGACGTTGGCCCTGGCGCATGCGGCGGTGGAATTCCGCCTCACCCACAACGGCAAGCCGCTGCGCATCTACAAGGCCGCGCACGACGAGGCTTCGGCCCTGGCGCGGGTGGCCGAGGTGCTGGGGCCGGAGTTTCCGGGCCGCAGCCTGCGCGTGGAGCAGGAGGGCGCCGGCATGCGCCTTTCCGGCTGGGTCGGCCTGCCCACGGCCTCGCGGGCCCAGGCCGATCAGCAATATTTCTTCGTCAACGGGCGCATGGTGCGCGACCGCATCGTCGGGCATGCCGTGCGCCAGGCCTATGCCGACGTGCTGTTCCATGGCCGGCATGCGGTGTTCGTGCTGTTCCTGGAGCTGGATCCCGCCGGCGTCGACGTGAACGTGCATCCGGCCAAGCACGAGGTGCGCTTCCGCGAACAGCGTCTGGTGCACGACTTCCTGTTCCGCAACCTGCACGAGGCGCTGGCCGGCACGCGCGCCGGCAGCGTGGCTTCGCTGCCGGCGGGGCGGCTTCCCGACGGCATGCAGGCAGCGGTGGCTTCCGAGCCGCCCGGCATGCCGGCACGGGGCGGGAGCGGTGGCGGGCGCGGAGGGGCCTGGCATGCGCAGAAGCCATTGTCGCTGGGCATCCGGGAGGCGCCCCTGGGCGCGTACGCCGCGCTGGCGGGAGAGGCTCCCTCCGGCGTGATGCCGTCCGGTCCGCTGCCGCGGGACCCGGCTTCCGACACGGACGACGTGCCGCCTCTGGGGTATGCGCTGGCCCAGCTGAAGAGCATCTACATTCTGGCCGAGAATGCCGAAGGGCTGATTCTGGTGGACATGCACGCGGCCCACGAGCGCATCACCTACGAACGCCTCAAGGCCGGGCGTGCCACCTGCGAATTGCGTTCGCAGATGCTGCTGGTGCCGCTGTCGGTGTCGGTTTCCGGCCGCGAGGCCGCCGCCGCCGAGGAGTATGCCGAGGCCCTGGCCGGATGGGGACTGGAGCTTTCGCGCAGCGGTCCGTCTTCGGTGGTGGTGCGGCGCATTCCGTCGCTGCTGGAAGGGGCCGATGCCATCGAGCTGACCCGTGACGTGCTCGCGGAGCTGGCCGAACACGGCCACTCGCGCCGCCTGGAAGAGCTGGAAAACGAACTGTTGTCCACCATGGCATGCCATGGCTCGGTACGCGCCGGCCGGCGCCTGACGTTGCCCGAGATGAACGCCCTGCTGCGCGACATGGAAGCGACCGAGCGTTCGGGCCAGTGCAACCACGGCCGACCGACCTGGGTGCAGCTGCGCCTGGACGAACTCGACCGCCTGTTCCTGCGCGGCCGCTGACCGGACCCGGTGGCGGGAGGTGTCGGAACGCGCCGATCCTCAAGACGCCGAGTGGGGCCGTCGTGACGGGTGCCTGCTGTCGCTGTTTTTCCGCAGGAATAGTGCGGTTTTTCGAGGCCCCCTACCCGGAGGGTGCGCTACTGCGATAGATTGGGGCATCCTGTCCCGCTCCCGATTTCCATGCCCACCGACACGCCATCCCTCGACGCCGAGATCGAACGCTGGCGCGCCGCACGCCTGCGGCGCCTGACTGCTCCCGATGGCTGGCTGACCCTGGTCGGCCTGCCCTGGCTTGAACCGGGCGACAACCGTATCGGCAGCGCGGCCGACAATGCCATTGTCGTCGAGGGGTTGCCGGCACATCTCGGCATCGTGCGCCTGGGTCACGATGGGGAGGTCGCTATCGCGCTGGCCGGCGACAGCGAGGCCCGCATCGACGGCGAAGCGGTGGACGCGGCCGTGCTGCGGGACGACAGCCATGCCCGCCCGACCCTGGTGCAAAGCGGCGACGTCAGCTTTTTCCTGGTGCGGCGCGGAGAGCATGTCGGCCTGCGCATCAAGCACAGGCATGCCGCCACGCGCGAGCACTTCCGGGGCCTGGCGTATTTTCCCGTCGATCCGTCCTGGCGCATCGAGGCCGCATGGCACCCGGCCGCGCCGGGCGAGGTGCTGGAAATGGGCACGGCCATCGGTACCATCGAAAAGCATCCCGTGGCCGGGCGGGCCGTGTTCGAGCGTGACGGCGTGCGCTGCGAGTTGCTGCCGGTGGTCGAGGCGCCTGACGACGGGCGGTATTTCCTGGTTTTCGCCGACCAGACCAGCGGCAAGGAGACCTATGGAGCGGCGCGTTTCCTGTACACCGAACCGCCGCGCGACGGGCGCGTCGTGCTGGACTTCAACAAGGCCTACAACCCGCCCTGCGTGTTCACCGCCTTCGCCACCTGTCCCATGGCGCCGCCCGAGAACCGCCTGCCGCTGCGCGTGACCGCGGGCGAGCTGGCTTACCGGGGGGATGCCGACTGACCGTCCGCGCCAGCATCGCACCATGAAGGCCTTCGAACCGTGAGGGAGGGACCCCTCCTTTCAAATTTCTTTTCTTGCGGTAGGCGTGAAAGGCCTTGAAGGATCAGAGGTAGGATGTTCAATGACTTGCAGGCAATTGATGGCAAGTGCATGGGGCATGACTTTGGCCGCAGGAAGTCTTTTGGCAGCCGGAAGTGTATGGGCCGAGCAGGCACAGACAGGCAAGCGCAGGCGGCCGCCACGGGCATCCGCATAACCACGACACGCCCTATTTCCATGGGTGAAAACGGCTATCCGGAAGTGAAAGCGTTCTGGCGGCAATTGAGGAGATCGGGAGCGGCCATGGCCGCGATCATGCTTGTCGATACCGCGGCCGGTACCGATATAACGGCTGAGATTTCTGTAAACGGTTCGTCGCCGACGTGCGTTGAATGGCATGTGCCGCGTCCGCGGCTGTTTGAAGGAGACGAACCGATGCATGTCGTGCCACGAACCATCGCTGTCACTGCCGCCGTATGCATGGCGGGCTATGTCGCTCCGGCCGCGCTGTCGCCGGCCCATGCGCAGGGCATGCGTGCCGCGGTCACCTGCAGCAGCAACGATCACCGCCTGCAGCGTTGCCGGGTCGGCCACTGGAGGGATGCGCGCCTGGTGCGGCAGCTGTCCAAGGCTCGCTGCGTGCGGGGCCGCACCTGGGGCATGCAGGGCGGGACCCTGTGGGTCAGCGAGGGATGTCGCGGCACCTTTGCCGAGGTCGGTCGCGGTTCTGGCGGGCGTCCCGGCGCTGGGCACCCGCGTCCCGGCGCGGGACATGGCTGGCGCCCGGGGCCGGGGTGGGACCGTGAAATACGTTTCAGTTGCGGCAGCCCCGATTACAAGTACCGTTTCTGCAACGTCGACGTGGGTCCCCGCGGCCGTGTCCAGCTGGAGCGGCAGGAGTCGGACACGCGCTGTGTGCTGAATCGAAACTGGGGCTGGAACCGCGCCGGCATCTGGACCGATCGCGGCTGCCGCGGCCGTTTCATCGTCTTCCGGCGTGGCTGATCGCGCCCGCGCCGGCCGCCGTGGCCACCACGGCGGCCGGCCGCATGCGCGATAATGCACGGTTTGCGCGACACGAGGACGCGGGATCTTGGAATGGGACGTGGTGGTTGTCGGCGGCGGTGCCGCCGGCCTGATGTGTGCGCTCACGGCGGGGCGCAGGGGGCGGCGCGTGTGCGTCGTCGAGCACGCCAACCGGGTCGGAAAGAAGATCCTGATGTCCGGCGGAGGCCGCTGCAATTTCACCAACCTCGGCGTGACCCCCGCCAACTATCTCTCGTCCAACCCGCATTTCG
The DNA here is from genome assembly GCA_964570295.1 of uncultured Rhodanobacteraceae bacterium. GTDB lineage: Bacteria > Pseudomonadota > Gammaproteobacteria > Xanthomonadales > Rhodanobacteraceae > Oleiagrimonas. The sequence goes on along the minus strand of CAZMXV010000049.1, from coordinate 11,297 downwards.
CCAAGTCGGCGCTGGCGCGGTACACGCCGGACGATTTCATCGCCATGGTGGACCAGCACGGCATCGCGTGGCACGAGAAGGAACTGGGGCAGCTGTTCTGCGACGTGTCCTCCAAGCTCATCGTGCGCATGCTGCTGGACGAGTGCGCCGCGGCCGGGGTGCGGGTGGAGGTGTCCTGCACGGTGGCGGACGTGCGCAGGACCGGCGACCGCTTCGTGCTGCGCACCACGCGGGGCGAGATGCATGCGGATTCGCTGGTGGTGGCGACCGGCGGCCTGTCGATTCCGCGCATGGGCGCCACCGGTTTCGGCTACGAACTGGCACGGCGATTCGGCCATGACGTACTGCCCACCCGCGCCGCCCTGGTGCCGCTGACACTCGACGGCAAGCATCTGGCGCGGTATGCGGAACTGGCCGGCGTCAGCCTGCCGCTGGCGGAGGCGCGCGCGAACGGGCAGGCGTTCCGCGCCGGTCTTCTGTTCACGCACCGCGGCCTCAGCGGACCGGCGATATTGCAGGTGTCCTCATACTGGCAGCCGGGCGACGAACTGCGTCTGGACCTGGCCCCGGCCCTGGAGGCGGGGTGGCTGCCGGCACGGCGCGGGGCGCATCCGGCGGCATCGCTGAAAAACGTGCTGGGGGAGGTCGTTCCCCGGCGCCTGGCGCAGCGGTTGTGCGAAAGCTGGTTCGGCCAGCGTCCAATGCGCCAGTACCGCGAAACCGAACTGCGCGACATCGAGGCCCGGCTGCACGACTGGCCGGTCGTCGCCAGCGGCACCGAGGGTTACCGCACCGCCGAGGTCACGCTGGGCGGCGTGGACACCGATGGCCTGTCCTCGCGCAGCATGGCCTCGAAACACGTGCCCGGGCTGTTCTTCATCGGCGAGGTGGTGGATGTCACCGGTTGGCTGGGCGGCTACAACTTCCAGTGGGCCTGGGCCTCCGGGCACGCCGCGGGCGAGGTGGCGTGAGCGGCTTCGCCCGCGACAGGCAATCCCGAAATCCTCCCGAACCGATTCCCGGCCGGGCATTCCGGATACTCCCTTTTCCTTGTGGGAGCGGCCCATGGCCGCGATTGCCGCAACCGGTACGCTCGTCGCCTCCAGAGGAAAAACCACGGCTTGCGACGTTCTCATGGCGATGCGGAAGCCGCCTCCGCGGGACCGGCCGGGTCAGGCGGCGGGCGGGGCCGGCACCGGTACGCCGTGTTGCCGCGTGTACTCGTAGAGGGCGAGCGACGCGGCCACGGCCACGTTCATGCTTTCCATGCGCCCCCATTGCGGCAGCCGGGCCAGCCGTACGCCCTCGGCTTCGCGGGCCGCTGCGCTGAGGCCGGCGGCTTCGTTGCCCAGCACGAAGGCGCAGCGCAACGGCAGCGTCATGTCGGTGAGCAGGCCGGGCGCGTGCGGTTCCAGGGCGATCAGCGTGAAGCCGTCCTCTGCCAGCATGCGGCGACACGCCTCGAAATTTTCGTGGAAACGGGCCGGAACGTGCTTGAACGCGCCCTTGGCCGGCGCGGGATCGAACGGGCCGATGTCCACCAGATGGACGGCGTGGGCGCCCATGGCTTCGGCACTGCGGAAGATCTTGGGAACGTTGAAATCGGCGCGCAATCCGTCCAGCACCAGGGCCACGGAGTGCGGCCCCGGGCGTGCCAGGAGGTTGCGGCGGCGCTGCTTCTCGTAGCGCCACAGGGCATTGGCGTCGCCCGAACCGCTTCTGGCCGGGCGCGTACCGGGGGCGAGAAGGCGATCGGGGTCGGCGGGGAAGCGGGGTCTGGACATGGGAACCTCGACGGCGACGGACCCGGCGTGCCGGGTCTGCCGTCTGGTCAGCGCCCCTGGAACGCGGGTGTGCGCTTTTCCAGGAAGGCCGTGGTGCCCTCGCGCATGTCCTCGGTGGAGAAGGCCAGCGCGAAGTTGCGGGTTTCGTAGGCCAGCCCCTGGTCGATGCCGCATTCGGCGCCGTTCAGCACGGCATCGAGAATGCCGGCGGCGGCCAGCGGGGCGGCGGCCGCGAGCTGGTCGGCCAGGGCGTCGACGGCCTCGTCCAGCTTGCCGTGCTCGACGACCCGGTTGACGATGCCGAGTTCGGCCGCACGTGGAGCCTTGACGGGAGCGCCGGTCAGGCACAGTTCCAGCGCGGCGGCGCGGCCGGCCAGGCGTACCAGGCGCTGGGTGCCGCCGAAGCCCGGAATCAGGCCGAGGTTGATTTCCGGTTGCCCGAATTTCGCTTTCTCGCTGGCGATGCGCAGGTGGCAGGCCATGGCCAGTTCCATGCCGCCGCCCAGGGCGAAACCCTGGATGCGTGCGATGACCGGCTTGCCCAGGCGTTCGATGGCGAGCATCAGGCGCTGCCCGGTTTCCGAGAAGCCCTGGGCCTGCACCGGGGTATAGCCGTTCATTTCCGCAATATCGGCGCCGGCCACGAAGGCCTTGTCGCCGGCCCCGGCCAGCACCACCACGCGCACGGCGTCGTCCTGCGCGGCCTGGGTGAAGGCGATGGACAGCTCGTTGAGCGTGACGCGGTCGAGCGCGTTGAGCTTGTCCGGGCGATTGACGGTGATGGTGCGCACGGCACCGCGGTTGCTGATCTCGAGATTGCGATAGGCCATGTGGGAAAAGGCTCCTGGAACCGGCCCGTCATGGTAGCAGCAGGGGAACCTTTGCCAGCCACGGGTTTCTCATGTCACGGTAATGGCCAACCGGTACCCGATGGACGCTTGCCTGCGATGAAAGCCGCGATCTGCATGCTGGTGGGGGCGCTTTGCCCGTTGGCCGTGGTCGTGGCGGGGCCACCCGACGACGCCATGGCGGCGCCGGCGGCCACCTCGGCCCATGCCGCGGCCGCCGAAGTGGCGCCGGACCGCAAGCAGGTTTCCTATGCCATCGGCTACCGCATCGGCAGCGAATTCGCCGACGGCCGGCCGGACGTGGATCTGCCCACGGTGATCAGGGCCATCCGCGACGCGCATGCCGGCCATGCCCCGACGGTGCCGTTCCCGGTGATGGAGCAGCAGCTCGAGGCGCTGGGCCGGCAGGTACACCGGCAGGCGCTGGAGAAGTTTCAGCGGATGGCGAAGGAGAATGCCGCCAAAAGTCGTGAATTCATGCGCAGGAACGCGGATCGTCCGGGCGTGGTGACGCTGCCGTCCGGCGTGCAGTACCGGGTGCTGGCCAAGGGCGACGGGCCGTCCCCCGACACCGACAGCACGGTGAAAATCAACTACCGCGGTTCGCTTATCAACGGCATGGAGTTCGACAGCTCCTGGGCCCACGGCAAGCCGGTGACCTACGCCGTGCGCAACATGCTGCCCGGCTGGCGCGACGTGCTGCCGCGGATGCATGTGGGCGCGCGCTGGAAGGTGTTCATTCCACCCGACCAGGCCTATGGCGAGCGGGGCCAGTTGCCGCGCATCGGCCCCAATGAGGCATTGGTATTCGACATCCAGCTGCTGGACGTCCTGCAGTGAAGGTTCAGGTTTTCCGCGCTACGTTGCGCATTCGATGCCATCGGAGGAAGCCCGTGAAACCAGTTCGCAAGTCCTTGTCCGTCTTGACGTTCGCCATAGCCGCCACCCTGGCGCTGGGCGCCTGTTCCCCGCAACCGGGCGACCAGCCGCAGGACGCCATGGGGCCGGTTCCGTCCGGCAGCAGCACGGCGCCGAGCGAAGGGCCGCGCGATCCGGCCCGGAAGGATGCGGTGACCACGCCGCAAGCCGCGCCGGTGCCCTCGGAGAACGGGATGAGCGTGGTGGACAGCCAGTCCGCCCGTTCCGACCAGACCTACCTGCACGACCTGATGCAAAAGCCGGCCTTCGCCGACGCTTTCCACGCCATGTCCGGTACCGACAAACTGCCGGACTGGGTACAGCAGGGCGGCACCGCGACCCCGGCCGAAACCGTGCAGGTGAACGGCAAGCCGTTGTTGGCCGCGCAGGCCTGCAAGCCGCACGACTGCCCCAGCGAGCAGATCCTGGTGCTGTACGACCAGGATGGCGGCAGCATGCAGGGCGTGTTCGTGCGCAACCCGGCCGCGGGTCCCGATGCCGGGGCCGACGACCAGGCCGAAATGACCTGGCTGGGCGACCCGGACGACGCCACCAAAGCCTGGCTGAAACAACAGGTGACGTCACGCTGAGGAAGGCCGTTCGCTGCTAACATGCCGCGAGGTCCGGGCGAACCGGGGCCCGCGGCGCGGTCCCGCCGCCGGTCCGGCCCCGTCATCGCGTGATGGCGGGGCCGGACGCGCACAGGGATCACGGGAACCTCGCGGCCGTCGCGGGTTCCAACAGGACACGGCATACAGACAACATCCGCCAGGAGCAGAACGTGCAATCGAACAATCCGGTACTTCAGCGCCAGCCCGTCCAGGAAACGGTGGCTGGCGGCGAACGCATGACCCTCAACGGCACCGTCAGCAAGACGGGGCTGCTGCTGGTGCTCGCGGTCGTCACGGGAGCCTGGACGTGGCACCGTTTCGCCACGGCCTTCGCCGAAGCGCTCAAGCAGGTCGGCGCCGGCGTGGAGCAGCCGATGGCGGTGGCGGCCTCGCAGGCCATGGGAGCGGTCACGCCGTTCCTGTGGGGCGGCCTGATCGTGGGCTTCATCCTGGCCATGGTGTCGGTATTCAAGCCGCGCTGGAGCGGCATCACCGCGCCGCTGTACGCGCTGGCCGAGGGCTTCGCGCTGGGCGGCATTTCCGCCTTCATGGAACTGCGCTTTCCGGGTGTGGTGCTGCAGGCGATCATGCTCACCGGCGGCGTGCTGGCGGTGATGCTGCTGGCCTACCGCTCGGGCTGGATCCGCGTTACCGACAAGTTCCGCATGGGCGTGGTGGCAGCCACCGGCGCCATCGCGCTGCTGTATCTGGTGGACATCGGCCTGCGCGCCTTCACCAGCATCAACATCCCGTTCATCCATGAATCCGGCGCACTGGGCATCGGCTTCAGCCTGCTGGTGGTGGGCCTGGCGGCACTCAACCTCGTGCTCGATTTCGACATGATCGAGCAGAGCGTGGCGCGTGGCGCGCCCCGGTTCATGGAGTGGTACGGCGCGTTCGCCCTGATGGTGACGCTGGTGTGGCTGTACCTGGAGATCCTGCGCCTGCTGGGCAAGACCAGGAACTGACCGCGACACATCGAAGGCGTATAATCGGCCTGAGGGGAGGGCCGGCGCACCATGTGCGTCGGCCCTTGCCGTTTTTCCACATGGCCGCGACATGCATACTTCCGTAGACAACGCGCCCGCCGAACACGGGACCCGCGCGAACGCGACGCCGCACGAGCGCCCGCAGGGCACCGTGTTCGGAGTGTTGGGGGCGATCAGCTTCTCGCACATGCTCAACGACATGATCCAGTCGTTGATCCTGGCCATCTACCCGCTGCTCAAGGAAGGCTTCGACCTCAGTTTCGTGCAGGTCGGCCTGATCACGCTGACCTACCAGCTCACCGCCTCGCTGCTGCAGCCGCTGGTGGGGCACGTGGCCGACCGCCGGCCGTTGCCGTACTCGCTGCCGGTGGGTATGGGCTTCACGCTGGGCGGCCTGCTGCTGCTGTCGGTGGCGCCGGATTACCCGTTGCTGCTGCTGGCGGCGGCGCTGGTGGGCACCGGCTCTTCGGTATTCCATCCCGAATCGGCGCGGGTGGCGCGCATGGCCTCGGGCGGGCGCTACGGCCTGGCCCAGTCGGTGTTCCAGATCGGCGGCAACGTGGGTTCGTCGCTGGGGCCGCTGCTGGCGGCCTGGGTAGTGCTGGCCAACGGCCGCGGCAGCGTGGCCTGGTTCGGTCTGGCCGCGTTGCTGGCCATCGTGGTGTTGTTGCAGGTGGGGCGCTGGTACAGCCGCAACGTGGCCGAACGGCGGCGGCGCAAGGTGGTCGCGGTCGAGCCGCCGATCAAGTCGCGGGCGGTGGTGCGGCGCACCCTCGGCGTGCTGATGGTGCTGATCTTTTCCAAGTATTTCTACCTCGCCAGCATCAGTACCTATTTCGAGTTCTACCTGATCGACCGTTTCGGCGTGTCCGTGCACGTCGCGCAGTTCCACCTGTTCCTGTTCCTGGCTTCGGTGGCGGCCGGCACCTTGATCGGCGGCCCCATCGGTGATCGCATCGGGCGCAAGACGGTGATCTGGATATCCATTCTCGGCGTGGCGCCGTTCACCCTGCTGCTGCCGCACGTGGGCCTTGCCGCCACCGGGGTGCTGAGCGTGGTCATCGGCGTGGTGCTGGCTTCGGCGTTTCCGGCCATCATCGTCTACGCACAGGACCTGGTGCCGACGCGCATCGGCGCCATCTCGGGCATGTTCTACGGCCTGTCCTTCGGCCTCGGCGGCATCGGCGCCGCCGTGCTGGGCCTGGTGGCCGACCGTTTCAGCGTCGAATTTGTCTACCAGGTCTGCGCGTTCCTGCCGTTGCTGGGCATGTTCGCGGTGTTTCTGCCCAACCTGCGGCCGCATCGGGCCTGAGCCGCGCCGGAGCCCGCGCTTCGCGGGACACCTCCCTCGACCTCTCTTGCAGTGGATACGGAGCGTCTGGTTGCGCCGGCGCCGGTCTTGCTGGTGTACTGGCCGATGAAAAAACGGACGCCTGCGCCGGCCGGGAATCTCCACGCCATCCGGCACGCCTGGACCGAACCGGAGGCCATCGTCCGCCTTGAACCCGAACCACACAGCGATCATCGTGAACCGTGGAACGTACATCGAGCGCAGCATGCTTGCCGATGGCCGACCGGCCATCGGCAAGCATCGTGACGATGCGCCGCCCGGTTTCTTCGAGGCCGAGGCACACGGCCTGCAGCTGTTGCGCAAAGCCGCCGCGCTGCGCGTTCCCGAGGTGTTCGAAACCCGTGCCGGCGGCATCGTCATGGAAGACCTGGGGCAGGGCAGCCGGAAGGGGGACTACTGGCAACGGGCCGCCGCGGGGCTGGCGGTCCAGCACGCCAGGATCGGAAAAAGTTTCGGGCTCGACCGCGCGGGTTTTTGCGGGGATTCGCCGCAGGACAACACGCCCGATACGGATGGCTGGCGCTTTTTCGCGGAGCGGCGGCTTCTGCCGCACGTGCGCGCGGCGCGGGACCGGCACCTGATCGATGCCGTGGATGCCGGGGCCATCGAGCATCTGTGCGGGCAGCTCGCGCGACGCGTTCCCGCCATGCCGCCGGTGCTGCTGCATGGCGATTTGTGGTCGGGCAACCTGCACGTGTGCGCGGATGGCGCGCCGGCGCTGATCGATGCCGGTGCCGTGCATTACGGCTGGGCCGAGGCCGAGCTGGCCATGCTGACCCTGTTCGGTTCGCCGCCGCCCTCGTTCTTCGCGACGTATGCCGAACACGCCCCCTTGCGTGGCGACTGGCGCGAGCGTGCACCCGTTTACAACCTTTATCATCTTCTCAACCATGTGGCCCTGTTCGGCCGCGGCTACCTGCCGGCGTTGCGGCAGGCACTGCATGGCTGTGCATGAGGCTGTCGGGCTTTTCCTTCTCCACTTTGGGCAGGTAGGGTGGCAGACATGTCCGCCGCGGGTGCTCCCGCGGAAAACCCTGATCTTTCGGTCCCACACCTGAGGAGTCGATGTCATGAACCGGTTCACGAGGAAGCTGCTTGCGGGAATGGTGTGGTGCAGTGCGGCGGCGCTGGCCGCCTGTACCGGAAACGGTGGCGGGGCGGAAAGCCCCGGACCCGGCATGGCCAACCCGGCATCGCGGCACTGCATCGACAAGGGCGGCAAGCTGGTCATCGAAAAGGACGCGCAGGGCAACGAGGTTGGCATGTGCCATCTGCCCGACGGCAGCGTGGTCGACGAGTGGAAGCTCTTCCGTCGCGATCACGCCCGGCCGGCGGAAAGCGTGTCGGTACCCTGACGGCGTGATGCACGGCGCCTCGACCGCGGGAAGGGGGGCCGCGGTCAGGCGTGGATGACGCGCGGCTCGGGCTCCAGCGTGATGCCGAAGCGCGAGCGCACGCCATCGATGACTTTCGTCGCCAGAGCCCACAGGTCGGCGCCGCTGGCGCTGCCATGGTTGACCAGCACCAGCGCGTGGCGGTTGGAGATGCCGGCGTCGCCCTCGCGCACGCCCTTGAAGCCGGCGGCCTCGATCAGCCACGCGGCGGACAGCTTGGCCGTGCCGTCCGCGAGCGGCCATTGCATCATGCCGGGGTGCTCGCGCTGCAGGTCGGCGGCCCGTGTCGCGGACACGACCGGATTCTTGAAGAAGCTGCCGGCATTGCCGATGACGGCCGGGTCGGGCAGCTTGCGCGTGCGCAGGGTACGCACGGCCTCGGCCACGAGATAGGGCGTGGGGCGCGGGATGCCCATGCGGGCCAGTTCCCGCCGGATGCCGGCGTAATCCAGCTTCAGCGCGTGTTCGCGCGGCAGCAGGAAGCGCACGGCGGTGACGATATAGCGGTCGGGTTCGCGCTTGAACCGCGAGTCGCGGTAGGCGAATGCGCAGTCGGCATGGTCGAGGGTGACCACGCCTGCCTCGCGGGTGTCCCAGGCTTCCACGCCCTCGATGAACTCGGCCACTTCCACGCCGTAGGCGCCGATGTTCTGGATCGGCGCGGCGCCGACGGTGCCGGGGATGAGGATGAGGTTTTCCAGTCCCGCAAAGCCTTGCCCCAGCGACCAGCGCACGAAGTCGTCCCAGCGTTCGCCCGCGGCCACGGCGATGCGGGTACCGGCATCGGTGTCCTCCACGTCGACGCCGTGCGTGGCCATGACCAGCACGCTGCCGTCGTGGTCGCCGGCAAACAGCACGTTGCTGCCTTCGCCGAGCACCAGTGGTGCGGTGTCGAGACGGTCCAGTACCTCGGGCAGGGCGCTGGCGTCCTGCAACGTGGCCAACTGGCGCGCGCGCGCGGCCACGCGCAGGGTGTTGCGGCCGGCCAGGCTGGCGTTGTCTTCGAGGGTGTAGGGCGAGGTGATGGAAAGGGGCATGGTCAGTCGGATTCCCGGCGACGGATGGCCCCCACCGACTCGGCGACGAGGCGGGGCCCGCGGTAGACCAGTCCGGAGTACAGCTGTACCAGCGAGGCGCCGGCGGCGACTTTTTGCGCCGCCTGACAGCCCTCGACGATGCCACCGACGCCAACCAGGGGGATGCACCCCTCGAAGCGTTCGTGCAGGGCGCGCAGGATGGCCGTGGAGGACTCGAACAGGACCCGGCCGGACAGGCCGCCGGCCTCGTCGGCATGCGGGTCGCCGGCCACGCGGCTGCGGTCGACGGTGGTGTTGGTGCAGATGACGCCGTCCACGTCCGCCTCGACGAGCACGCCGGCGATGGCGTCGAGCTGGCCCGGGTCGAGGTCCGGCGCGATCTTCAGCAACATCGGCTTGCGGGTGCCGTGCCGGGCGGCCAGTTTTTCCTGCATGTCGCGCAGCGTGCCGATGAGGCGTTTCAGCGGCTCGGCCTGCTGCAGGTCGCGCAGGCCGCGGGTGTTGGGCGAGGAAATGTTGATGGTGACGTAGCTGGCCAGCGGATAGACCAGGCGCAGGCAGGTGAGGTAGTCGTTGACGGCTTCCTCTTGGGGCGTGTCCTTGTTCTTGCCGATGTTGATGCCCAGCACGCCGCGCCATTCGGCCCGTTCCACGTTGCGGACCAGGGCGTCCACGCCGTGATTGTTGAAACCCATGCGGTTGATGATGGCTTCGTGCGCGGGCAGGCGGAACAGGCGCGGACGCGGATTGCCCGGTTGCGGGCGCGGCGTGACCGTGCCGACTTCGATGAAACCGAATCCGAGCGCGGCCAGCGCGTCGATGTGGGCGCCGTTCTTGTCCAGGCCCGCGGCCAGGCCTACCGGGTTGGGAAAGTCGATGCCGAAGACCCGTACCGGCAGGTTCGCGGGCGGAGTGGCGACCCGGTGCGCGAAGCCGCTGCGTTGGGCCACGCCCATGCCCCACAGGGTCAGGTGGTGCGCGGTTTCGGCGTCCAGCTTGAAAAGCAGGGGGCGCAGGGTGTCGTACATGGGTGTGCAGCCGATGGCAGGTGGAGGCTCAGATCAGCCAGTTCAGCATCAGCAGGCCGCCGGTGATGCCGGCCGCCACGAACAAGCCGATGGCGAACAACACCAGGACGATGCGCAGCAGGGTGCGGACCACGGGGTTGCTGCCGATGTCGCGGGAGGAGTCTTCGGCGGTGTCCATGTGCGTGAATGATGCGGATGACAGGCCCCATGATCGCATGAATGGCGGCTTTGCCGCCATGCGGGGATCAGCCGTTCAGGGCCTGGCCACCGTCCACGCACAGGGTCTGGCCGGTGATCCAGCCGGCCAGCGGCGAGGCCAGGAACAGGGCGGCATCGGCCACTTCCTCGACGCGGCCGAAGCGGCCGAAGGGGATCCTGGCCAGTGTGGCGGCATAGAGCTCGGGATCGTCATGCCTGCGCTGGTCCCAGATGCCTGCGGGAAACTCGATGGAGCCGGGGGCGATGGCATTCACCCGGATGCGGTGCTTTGCGAGGCGCAGGGCCTGCGAGGTGGTGTAGTGGCTCAATGCGGCCTTCATGGCGGCATAGGACGGGCCGCCGGCACGCGGCGCCAGCGCCGAGATGGAGCTGGTGTGCAGGATGCTGGGGTGTGCCGATTGCACCAGCCACGGCTTGGCGGCACGCGAGGCGCGGACCGGCGCCATCAGGTCGACCCGGAAATTGGCTTCCCAGTCGTCGTCGGTGTCGCGAAAACCGTAGCCGCTGGCGTTGTTGATCAGCACGTCGATCCCGCCCAGCGCTTCGGCGGCGGCCGGCACCCATGCCGCGATGGCATCGGGATCGGCGAGGTCGCAGGTTTGCGCATGGATGGCATGGCCACCTTCGGCCAGTTCATCGTGCAGGCTGGCCAGGGCGGGCTCGTGGCGCGCGCACACCGAGACGGCGGCGCCGGCACGGGCAAAGGCCGTGGCCATGGCGCGCCCGATGCCCTTGCTGCCGCCGGCGACCACGACGCGGTAGCCGGAAAAATCGAAGGAAACGGTCGAATGCATGCGCAATGCCCCGCTGCAGGTTTTTGTCAGGCGAAAAGGATGGGTGGCGAAGAAAGGAAAAAGGGCAACCGGCATGGCCGGCTGCCCTTTGCATCATCCCTGATCGGGCATGGAGCTCCCGAAGGCGGAGACTCGTCCCTCGATCCCTGGCCCCTCGCCCCTTGTTGCGTCAGATGTCGAACTTGATGCCCTGGGCCAGCGGCAGTTCGTCCGACCAGTTGATGGTGTTGGTCTGGCGGCGCATGTAGGCGCGCCACGCGTCGGAACCGGATTCGCGGCCGCCACCGGTGTCCTTCTCGCCGCCGAAGGCGCCGCCGATCTCGG
>CAZMXV010000048.1:0-15783 GCA_964570295.1 uncultured Rhodanobacteraceae bacterium | reverse complement strand
CGATGCCGTTGGTGGTTCCCATGCCGCTTTCCAGCACCGTGGCCTTGCCCTGTGGCGTGATTTTCCAGATCCGGCCGGTGCCGTGCCGCCAGTCCGGATCACTGGCGTAGAGCGTGCCGTCCGGTGCGAAGGCGATGTCGTTGGGCTGGTGGGCACCGTCAAGCCGGGCGAACACCTGCGTCGTGGCGTTGGCCGGATTGATGCGGTAGATCCGGTGCCCGGTGTAGTCGGCCGCGAAGATGGCACCATCGCGCGTGTACTGGAGCGCGTTGGCGGTGCCGCCGTCCGGCAGTTTCAGGAACCGGCTGGCGCGGCCGCGCCCGTCGGGTCCCGTTGCCACCCGGGCGATGGCACTGTCCGGGCCGTAGCCCACCACATACAGGGAGCCGTCCGGTGCCGCGGTCGGACCTTCGATGCCATGCCCGAATGTGCCGTCGCCGACGAAATCGCGGACGGTGAACGGTGGCGGTTGCGGAGAGGTCGCCGGGCTGTCCGCTGCGGTGGTAGCGGCCCTGGCGGGAGCGGCGCTGTCCGGTACCGCGGACGGGTGGCAGGCGGTGAGCGCCGCCATCACCAGCAGGATGGCGCAAAGATGGCCGGCGCGGCGGATGCGGGGTGTAGTGCAGCGTGTCATGGGCATGTGGCCGGTATTCCGTCGCGGTGGGGGAGGCCTTCGTAGTCGCCCGCGTGCTGGATGACGTGCGCCCCGAAGGCATTGGCGCGGCCGAGAGCCTCGCGGGCCGTGAGGCCTTCCAGGCGGGCACTGATGAAACCGGTGGCAAAGGCGTCGCCGGCACCCACGGTATCGACGACGCGTGTCACCGCTGCCGCCGGCAGCCGCAGGACTTCCCGGTCGCCGTACCAGATGGCTCCGCCGGCCCCGAGTTTCAGCACGATTTCGCGTGCACCGGCCTGCCGGTAGAAGGCGGCGATGGCGTCGGGCTCGTGCAGGCCGGTGAGTTGCCGGGCCTCCTCCAGGCCGGCCAGCAGCCAGTCGGCCTTGGCCGCGAGGCGGTTGAGTTCGCGGGCCATGGTGGCACGGTCCGGCCACAGGCTCGGGCGCAGGTTGGGGTCGAAGGACACGCTGCCGCCGTTGACGCGCATGGCGTCCATGGCGTGATGGCAAAGCGCCAGCGCACCCGCCGACAGGGCAGCCGTGATACCGGTGGCATGCAGGTGCCGCGCCATGGCGATGACGTTGGCCGGGAGGTCGTCCGGGCACAGGGCCGAAGCGGCGGAGCCGGCACGGTAATAGCGGGTCTGCGGGTCGCTGCCGTCGTCGTTGCGCGACTTGAACATGACCGCGGTGGGCCGGACCGCATCGACGTGCGTCCCGTCGTCGCCGATGCCCTCCCGGGCCAGGGTGTCGCGGATGAAGCGGCCGAAGGCGTCGTCGCCGACACGGGTCAGCCAGTGCACCCTGAGGCCCTGGCGGGCCAGGCCGATGGCGACGTTGCTGTCGGCGCCGGCCAGGCGGCGGGTGAAACGCTCGACGCGGGCCAGGTCGCCCGGCGTATCGGCGCACATGAGTGCCATGCTTTCGCCGAAGCAGATGACGTCCGGGGCCTGGGGGTCGGGGGCGCGGGACATGTCAGAAAAAGGTCGGCATGACTTCGCGCACGTCGAGATCCGCGTCCACCAGCAGGACGCGGCGCCACTTGTCGAAGGTCAGGCAGGGGTGCGAGGTGCCGAAGGACAGCACGTCGCCGACGGCGAGTCCGCTGTCGTGCGGGATCTCCAGCATGGTGTGCTGGTCCATGACGTGGCGCACGCGCACGTCGGAGAGCGGGCGTGGCGGCCTCCCGGGGCGGTGGCATTCGAGCGGTATCGGCAGGTCCGGATCGCAGGCGATGTCGCGCTTGCCCATCGCGACCACGGCAAGGCCGGGTTCGGGCAACGACTGTATCTGCGCGAATACCGCCAGCGCCGGCTCCAGGCGACCTTCGAGATCCGGCTGGCGCCGCGCCACGTCGTCCATGGCCTCGCGGTACAGGCGGTGGTCGTGGGTGACGTAGCAGCCGGGCCGCAGCAGCGGCACGAAGGTGTCGCCGGAATCCGCGGCCCGGAAGGCCTCGGCAATCAGGTCGAACCACTTCGAGCCGGAGGCGGTGACGATGGGGGGGCGGTCGGTGAACCGGCTGGTGGCATGCAGCATGCGCACGGTGTCGACCAGGCGCTTGCCGTAGGCGCGCACATCCGCGACGGGCTGGTCGCCGTGGATCATGCCTTCGTAGCCCTCGATGCCGCGCAGCGCGAGTGCGGGCCGCTCGGCAATGGCCTTGACCAGGGTGTCCAGTCCGGCGGCATCGCGCACGCCGCAGCGGCCGCCGGGGACGCCCATTTCGATCAGCACCTGCAGCGTCAGGCCGCGCGCGCCGAAATAGCGCGCCAGGTCCTCGACATTGGCCACGCTGTCGACCACGCAGTAGATATCGGCGCCACGTTCGATCAGCCCGGCGACGATGGCCATGTTGGGCCGTCCGACAAGCTGGTTGGCCATCAGAATCCGTGCCACGCCATGCGCGAAAGCGCTCGCGCACTGCGTGGCGGTGGCCAGCGTGATGCCCCAGGCGCCGGCGGCAAGCTGGCGGCGGAACAGGGCCGGAGTCATGGTGGTCTTGCCGTGCGGCGCCAGCAGCGAGCCATGCCGTTCGGCGAAGCGCTGCATCCACGCGATGTTGTGCCGGAGCGGATCCGCGAAGACCACGGCCGCCGGCAGGCTGACGTCGGTGAGAAGCGCGTCGCCGGTGACAGGCATGCCTTTTTCGGGAAATGGGGAGTGGTCGTGCATGCCTGCCTCGTCAGCGGGAAAGGGTGCGGCCGGCGTCCATCAGGGCCTGGATGAGTTCGTCGCGGCGTGCCTGGTCGGCATCGCGCCCGACGGTGAAACAGATGGTGGCGATCGCCTTGCCGTTGGCATCGGTGACGGGCGCCGCCATGCAGCAGGCGAAGCTGTCGACCAGGCCCTCGGTGATGGCGTGGCCCTTGAAGCGTGCCTTGTCGATTTCGGCCATGAAGGCTTCGGGCTCGATGCGCTTGCCGTCGGGCAGCACGAAGTCCTGCCCGGGGACCAGCTCCAGCAGTTCCTTGCGCGACAGCTCGCGCAGCAGGATGCGGCCGGAGGCGGTCCACGGAATGGGCACCTTGATGCCCACTTCCGAGCTGATGTTGAACGGTTTGGCTCCATGCTCGTTGAGCAGCACGGTGTACTTGTTGCCGTCCAGCGCGCACAGCTGCGAGGTTTCGTTGAAGGTGGCCGACAGGCGGCGCATGACCGGCCGGGCGTGCTTGATCAGCCCGTTGTGGTCGGCGTAGTCGAGTCCGTAGTAGTGCATGGCGCGGCCGAAGAAGACTTGCCCGTCGGCCGTGGCTTCCAGCCATCCGGCCTCGGTGAGCAGCGTCACCAGATCGTAGGTGCTGGACCGGGCGGCGCCCGTGGCCTGGACCAGCTCGCGCACGGTCATGGGGCCGCGATGGTCATGCAGGGTACGGCAGATCTCGATCAGGCGATCGACGCCGCGCGTGCGGTGACGGGTGTCCGGGGAGGCGTGGTCGGGCATGGCGGCTTATGCAGAACAGTGTGGGACGGGTGCTTGCCGACGGAAGCCGGCGTTGCTAGGGTACATGGTACAGAATATTGGAATAAAGTCCAATATATCGGACAAGCTGACGTGACCCGCCCATGCCGACCGCCCATTACGACATCCTGATTCGAGACGCCGAGATGCTGGACGGCACCGGCGTGGCCGCGCGCACCTGCAGCGTGGGCGTGCGCGACGGACGCATCGCGGCCGTGGGCGCGCTTGACGATGCGGCCGCGGCGGAGGTCGTCGATGCCCGCGGCCTGTGCCTGGCGCCGGGCTTCATCGACGTGCACACGCACGACGACACCGCAGTCATCCGCGCGCCGGAAATGGCCCCGAAGCTGTCACAGGGAGTCACCACCGTGGTGGTCGGCAATTGCGGCATCAGCGCGGCGCCGGTATGTCTGCCGACAGCCGACGTACCCGATCCCATGAACCTTCTCGGCCGGCGCGACGCCTTCCGTTATCCCGCGTTTGCCGACTACGCGACGGCCGTGGAACGCGCCCGGCCGGCCGTCAATGTGGCTGCCCTGGTGGGCCATACCGCGTTGCGGGCCAGCCACATGGATGGTTTCGACCGGGCTGCCGACGGCGCGGAAATCGACGCCATGCGCAAGGCCCTGGCGGGAGCGCTGGCGGAAGGAGCGATCGGCATGAGTTCGGGGCTGGCGTACGGCAATGCGCGGCAGGCATCGCGCGCCGAAATGGACGCGCTGGTGGGCGAGCTGCGGCGTCACGGCGCCCTGTACACCACCCACTTGCGCGACGAGTTCGCGGGATTGCCAGAGGCCATGCAGGAGGCCTTCGACACGGCCCGCGAGGCCGACGTGCCGCTGGTGATATCGCATCTGAAGTGTGCGGGCGTCGCGCAGTGGGGTCAGGCGCCGGCCGCGTTGGCGCGCCTGGAGAGCGCGGCCCGCACGCAGGCTTGCCACTGCGATTGCTACCCGTACACGGCCGGATCGTCCACGCTGGATCTGGGCCAGGTCAGCGACGAGATCGACATCACCATCACCTGGTCCGACCCGCACCCGGAAGTGGCGCGCCGGTCGCTGCGGAGCATCGCCGAGACATGGGGCGTCACGCGCATGGAAGCGGCCGCCAGGTTGCAGCCGGCCGGCGCGGTCTACCACAACATGTGCGAGGAAGACATGCGCCGGATTCTCGCCCACCCGCTCAGCATGATCGGCTCGGACGGCCTGCCGCACGATCCATTTCCGCATCCGCGCCTGTGGGGCACGTTCGCGCGCGTGCTCGGGCGCTACTGCCGCGACCTGGCCTTGTTTTCGTTGCCCGAGGCCATCCGCAAGATGACGTCCTTGCCGGCGACCCGGTTCGGGCTTGCCGACCGCGGCGTGCTGCGTCCCGGCGCGTACGCCGACATGGTCCTGTTCGATTTCGCGGCGGTCCGGGACGTGGCGACGTTCGAGGATCCCGCACGTCCATCGCAAGGCATCGAGACGGTCATCGTCAACGGCCGCGTCGCCTGGCGTCATGGCGCCGTGGCCGGACGGGCCGGCCGCTTCCTGCGTCGCCAGGGCGGCGCCCAACCCACCCGGCATTGAACAGGACAGGAGCAGACTGGATGAGCATCAAACGTTATGGCAATGGAGGGACCGGCACCGGCGGCCAGCACCTGCCCTTCGCGCGGGCGGTGGAGGCCGACGGCTGGCTGTACGTGTCGGGGCAGACGCCGATGCGCGACGGCGAAGTGGTCGAGGGAGGCATCGTCGAGCAGACCCGCCTGGCCTTCGAAAACTGCCTGGCCGTTGCCGGCGAGGCCGGCTACGGCGTGGCCGACGTGGTGCATGTCAGCGCGGTGCTCACGGACGCGCGCTACTTCGCCTCCTTCAACAAGGTGTTCGCCGAGATCTTCGCCGGCCACCCGCCCGCACGCATCTGCAGCGTCCAGGACCTGGTGGTCGACTGCAAGGTGGAAGTGGACCTCACCTGTTTCCGTGCCGACCGCCGCCAGGCGCGCGGCGGCGCCTAGGCGGCACGCGTACAGGGCACGTCCACGTGAGCATGCATACCACCACCTTCCTGCTGAGTTTCGGGGTGTACGTCGCCGCGATGGTCGGCTTCGGCTGGTACGTGTCGCGGCGCCACCGTTCCGGGGCCGACGCGTTCCTGCTCGGCGGGCGCAGCCTGCCGGTGCTGCTGACGGTGGGCACCACGGTCGCGACGATGGTCGGCACCGGCTCCAGCATGGGTGCGGTCGGCTTCGGGTATGTCAGCGGGTGGGGCGGCGCGCTCTACGGCATCGGTGGCGCCGTCGGCATCCTGCTGCTGGCCTGGCTGTTCGCGCCGGTACGGCGGCTGCGCTTCATGACCCTGAGCGAGGAAATCGCCTATTACGTCGGCGGCAACCGCCTGGTGCGCGGCGTGGTGGCGGTGCTCATTTACGTGGCCAGCATCGGCTGGCTGGGCGCGCACATCCTGGGCGGCGGGCTGTACCTGTCCTGGATCGCGGGCATTTCCCTGCCGCTGGCCGAGCTGACGGTGGCGGTCGGCTTCGGCCTGTATTGCGTGATCGGCGGCTACATGGCCGTGGTCTGGACCGATACCCTTCAGGCGATCCTGCTGTTCGCCGGTTTCATCGCGATGGCGGTGTTCGCCCTGGTCCGGATCGGCGGGTTCGCGCATCTGGGCGACAACATGGACCCGGCCGTGGCCGGTTCCTGGTTCGGCGTCGACGGGATCGGCCTGGTGCCGGCCATCTCGCTGGCCGTGGTGATCGGTGTCGGCGTGCTGGCCACGCCGTCGTTCCGCCAGCGCATCTATTCGGCACGGTCGGTGCGCGACATCCGCCGTTCGTTTCTCTTCACCGGCGTGTTGTACCTGGGTTTTTCGGTGATTCCGGCCATCATCGGCATGGCGGCCCATACGCTGGCGCCGGACCTGCCCAACAGCAATTACGCGTTTCCCTACCTCGCCACCCAGGTGCTGCCGTTGTGGCTGGGCGTGCTGGTGCTGATCGCGGGGCTGTCGGCCACCATGTCCAGCGCCAGCTCCGATGCCATCGCCGGGGTGTCGATCCTGATGCGCGACCTGTGGGTCATGGTCACCGGCAAGGTGCCGTGCGCGCAGTCGGTGGTGCGCCGCTCGCGTCTGGCCCTGGTCGCCACCATCGGGCTGGCCCTGGTTTTCGCGCTGACCACCGACGACGTCATCACCTACATCACCTACATGGTGTCGCTGGTCATGGCCGGGCTGTTCGTGTGCGGCGTGCTCGGGCGCTTCTGGCGCCGCTACAACTGGCAGGGCGCCCTGGCCACGCTGCTGGCCGCGTCGTTCACCTCGCTGGCGGTTTCCTTCCATGACGGGTGGAGCGCCTGGTGGGGCAATCCGGTCATCCCGGCCGTGCTGGTGGCCGGCATGGCCGGCGTGGTCGTCACCCTGGCGACGCCCGCATCACGGGTCAGCCGCGAGGAGGCGCTGGCCAGGCTCGATGCCGAGCGCCGGCGCATGGAGGTGGCGGATGCTCTTGAATCCTGATTTCCGGTTTGCACGGTCCGGGTGCCTCCCGGGCCGTGTAGCGCATGCGGGTGACAGTTGCAGGACGAACTGCACCCTGCCCACGGATGGACGGGGTGACGCGGGGTCCCTCCGGCCCATGGTCGCCCGCGTGCGCACTTTCATCGTGACCGGTCCGGCGATTTTGCCGGCCGGTCCGGGGATGGCCGGCTCCGGACGCGGACGCGCCACCGGCGTGGGGCGGACGGAGACGGCCAGGGGCTTCTGTCCATGCGGGCAGGGAGCCGTGCAGGGCGGTGCGGCAGATGTCACCGGCCGGCATGTCGGACGGGGAGAACGGCGTTCCGGCAAAACAACACTGTTTGCCCGAAGGGGCGAACCGGACGGCGTCGCGTTGCGGCACGCCACCGTGGAAACGGTGGGTACCGGGTGAGCTGTTCCGGCAACAACAATTGCACATCACGTGAGAGGGGAAGACATGATTTACCGTAAAACCTTGTTGTCCACGAGCATCTTCGCCGCGCTGGCATTTGCCGCCGGCGCGGTGGCGGGCACGCCTGCCCATGAAAGCACGCCTGCACCGTTGCAGGATGCCGCATCCGCGCAGACGGCCCAGGACGGGGCATCCGCAAACGAGGACAAGACCAAGTCCCGGTCCGGACAGCCCCAGCAGCTCGAGGCCGTCACCGTCAACGGCGTCCTCGGTTCGCAGATGCGTTCCATCCAGCTGAAGCGCGTGGCGCCCAGCATCCAGGACAGCATTTCCGCCGAGAACATCGGCGAGCTGCCTGACGTCACCATCACCGACTCCCTGCAGCGCGTGACCGGCGTGCAGATCAGCCGCTCCGGCGGCGAGGGCAGCTCGCTCAACATCCGCGGCCTGTCGCAGGTGCAGACCCAGCTGAACGGCGAGGCATTCCTGCCGGCCTCCAACATCGTCGGCACGCAGCCGAACTTTTCCGGCATCCCGGCCCAGCTGTTCGGCGGCGTGGACGTCATCAAGTCGCCGACTTCGGCCATTCTCAACAGCGGCCTGTCCGGTACCGTCAACCTGCGCACCCGCCGCCCCTGGGACATGGATCAGGGCTGGACATTCGCCGGTTCGCTGGAAGCCTCCCGCGGCGCCGACATCGGCAAGACCGAGCCCAAGGGCAATTTCCTGGTCAGCTACAACGCCGACGGCAAGTGGGGTTTCCTGCTGTCCGCCGCCCATTCCTCGCTGACCCACCAGAACTCCAGCTTCGAGGCCGACCAGTACGGCGGCTTCTTCTGGGACGAGACGGCGGGCAACTACACCGGCGGCTCGATCGGCTCGGCACATGGCTACAGCGCCTTGTCGACCTTCACCAACGCGGGCCTGCCGCTGCCCGGGTTCTTCAGCCAGAACGCGGCCGGCGGCGTGGACCTCAACGCCGACGGTTCGCACGACGGCGCGTTCTACGCCTCGCACATGTTCACGCCGAACGAGAACCACCTGAAGCGTGACCGCACCGGCATCAACGCATCCTTCCAGGCTGACCTGGGCAGCGGCTTCACGTTCGGGGCCGACGCCTTCTACACGCATCTGGACCAGAATGCGCGGCAGGTCCGCGCGATGATGATGCCCGCCGGCTGGATGGCCCAGTCCAAGGGCTTCACCGAAACCACCCCGACCGGCCAGATGATCACCAACGGCCTGGGCGGCACCAGCGAGATCTACACCGTGCAGGGCGTCCGGTACTGGCCGGGCGACATCACCTCGGCCTCCGACAACGCCGCCACCCGCTCCACCTCGCGCAACTTCAACGTCCAGTTGAAGTTCGACAACGGCGGCATGTTCGCGGGCGAGCTGCGTGCCATCAGCGCCAACGCCAACCAGAGCCTTTACGCCACCAGCCTGGAAATGGTGCAGAGCAACGGCGGCGCCTGGCTCGACGCGAACGGCAAGTTCAACAGCCCGGACGGCCTGAAGGACTTCAACCCCGACGGCTACGCCCCGTACTCTTCCTGGGCGGACATCAACTTCGGCGGCTGGCCGAGCGTCAACCTGTCGCCGGACCTGGCCCAGCGCCTGTCGGATCCGTCCGCCAACGTCTTCAAGGGCCTGAATGCCCTGGGCGGCCACAAGCGCAACGCCAACATGAACATCTTCCGTTTTGACGGCCACCTGCGCTTCGACGACGGCAACTCGCTCGACTTCGGCCTGCGCAACTCCATCCGCACGGCCGCCAACACCGGCTTCATGATGGGCTCGACCGTCTATGGTTGCGACGTCATGTACCACGCCTTCGACATCAGGCTGAACGACCCGTCCTGCAGTGCCGGCAACGCCACCGACGGCTACTACCGTGCCTCCGGCAAGTACTCGGGCATGACCTACGACCAGCTCCCGGCGCAGATCAGGGACCACTGGAAGTACGTTTCCGACGTGGCGGGTACCGGCATCGGCGTCTGGGCCATGGACCCCAAGGCCATGGACGACCCGCGCGCTTTCATGGCCGCGATGTACCCGCAGACGTTCCTCAACATCGACCCGCAGCAGACCTGGGACGTCAAGCTGCACGATCTGTCGGCCTATCTGCAGGGCAACTTCTACGGGGCCCTGGGTGACGTGCCGTTCGACGCCAACGTCGGTGCCCGCGTGGTGCGTACCAAGCTGCATGTCACCCAGAACACCACCGGGCAGGCCCAGCCGTACGGCCTGAAGGCGGCGAGCGCGGGCCAGGTCTATACCGACCGCTCCTACACCGACATTCTGCCGACGGCCAACATCGCCTTCCACTTCACGCCGGACTTCACCCTGCGTGCCTCGTGGTCGAAGAACATGGTGCCGCTCAACCTCGACCAGTGGGGTGGCGGCCTGGGCTTCAACTATGCCGTGAACAACGCGACCGGCATCCAGGAAGTGGCCAGCGGCAGCCAGGTCGGCAGCCCGGACCTCGACCCCTGGCGTTCCACCAACGCCGGCTTGTCGATGGAGTACTACTTCAGCGACAAGAGCATGGTCAACCTGGCGTTCTTCCGCATCCGTGTCGACAGCTTCATCGAGACCACCTCGCTGACGCGCTGCGACGTGCCGGACATGGACGGCGTGGTCCGCAACTGCATTCCCTTCACCACCCCGGTGCAGGGCAACGGCGTGACCCTGCATGGCTGGGAGTTCAACTGGAACCAGTCGCTGGGCGACTGGAACGCGCCGGGCTTCCTGGCCAATACCGGTTTCACCGCCAACTGGACCTACTCGCCCAGCAGCACGGGCAACAAGGACCTGGCCGGCAAACCGGTGCCGTTCGCCAACAACTCCGAGTACGTGGGCAACCTGGTGTTGTGGTACCAGGGCGAGCGCCTGCAGGTCCGTCTGGCGGGCAACTACCGCAGCGAACAGGCGATTTCGTCCAACTACGCGGGCATCCAGGGCTTCCAGCAGTACCTCGACAGCCAGACCTTCGTGGACGCGTCGGTGGCCTACAAGCTCAACGACAATGTCCGGGTATTCCTGAAGGGCTCCAACCTGACCGGCGAGCAGCAACGCTACTACCTGGTCTGGAAGGACCAGTTCGCCCACTCGCTCATGTTCGAGAAACGCTACGAACTGGGCTTGAGCGTCAACTTCTGATCGTTCGAAAACCGAAACGGAGGGGCCTGCTCCGGCAGGCCCCTCCCACCGGGAAAGCGTTCGTCAGGCACGCCCCGAGCCCATTCGTGGGGTGGGTTCGGGAGGTTCCTGAATCGTTTTGTCCATGCCACGGGATGTCGTGATGCACTTGCAAGGCTATGCCGCCTGTTTCCCCGTTTCCGTTGGCGGGAGGCCGGCCGGCGCGCCGAGCCGGGCCGCCATGGAACCGCGCCTGACGCGGGCGGATGCGTCATGAGCCCGCGGCCTTCCCGACGCCTGGCTTCGGTCGACGCCCTGCGCGGCATCACCGTGGCCGCCATGCTCCTGGTCAACGACGCGGGCGATTGGGGGCACGTGTTCGCGCCGCTGGAACATGCCGCATGGCACGGTGCCACGCCCACCGATTTCATCTTTCCGATGTTCTTGTTCATCATGGGTGTGGCCATCGCGCTGGCCATCACGCCACGCCTGGAGCAGGGCACGCCGCGGGCCGTGTTGCGCAAGGCGGTGATGTGGCGGGCCTTGCGCATCGTGGCCCTGGGTATCCTCATCAACGCGGTGGCCATGTGGCTGCTGGACCGGCCGATGCGCTGGCCGGGCGTGCTGCAACGCATCGGCGTGTGCTTTGCCCTGGCCGGCGTCCTCGCCATCCATGCCTCCGCGCGGACCTGGTGGGCAAGCCTGGTGGCGGTGCTGGGCATCTACACCGTGGCGCTGCATGCCGGGGGCACCCTGGCCGAATGGACCAACATCACCGACCGTGTCGACACTTTCGTGTTCGGCCGCCATGTCTATCGCTGGAACGATGCGCTGGGCCTGGGCCATGATCCCGAAGGGCTGCTGGGCACCCTGGGCGCCCTGGGCTCCAGCCTGCTGGGTCTGTGCGCAGGCACGTGGCTGCGGGCGCGAAAATGGAGGCGGCTGTTGGCGGGCGCGCTGGTGCTGATCGTCGGCGGCTGGTTGTGGTCGTGGTCGATGCCTTTCAACAAGAACCTGTGGACGCCAAGTTTCGTGCTGTGGACGGCGGGCTGGTCGATGCTGCTGCTGGTTGCCTTCCACGGCATGATGGACGTGCGCGGATGGCCGCCGCTGGGGCGGCGCTTCGGTGTCAACGCCATCGCCGCGTACGGTGGATCGCAGCTGATGGCGATCGTGATGGTCGGCAGTGGCCTCAAGGATTTTCTTTATGCGCGGCTGGCGGCGGTCGTCACGCCGTGGGCCGGCCCGTATGTGGCCTCGCTGGCCTGGGCCGTGCTGTTCGTGTTGGTGTGGTGGGTGGTGGTCCGGGTGATGGATCGTCGCCGCTGGTATCTCAAGATCTGAAGAGGGTGGACATGATGAAGCGCGGAGCGTGGGCGACGGGGCTGGCCCTGCTGGCGGTCCTGGCGAGCGGGGCGGGGCGGGCGGACGTGCCGCCGTGGTCGGTGGTTCCGCAGCCCGCGTCAATGCGGCCCGCGGCCGGCGCGGCGGTCACGGTCGCCGACGGCGACACGGTGGCGGTGGTGGCGTCCGGGCAGCAGGCACGGGACATCGTGCGGCGCTTCACGGCGCGCGTGGCGACCCTGCGCGGCCTGCATCTGAAGCCGACCGACGACGTCGCCTCGGCGCGCATCGTGTTCCGGCTCGACGAGGGCGCGGGCGGAGGCCACCGGGCCGGCTATCGCATCCACGTCGGCGCGCACCGCATCGAGGCCAGCGCCGCCACCCTGCGCGGCCTTTTCTATGCCGGCGTCACCGTGGGCCAGTTGCTGACGCCGGATGCCGGGCGGGGCGGCGTGGCGGTGGCGGCGGGCGTGATCGAGGACCATCCCCGTTTCCGCTGGCGTGCCCTGATGCTCGATTCGGCCCGCCATTTCCAGTCGGTGGCCGACATCAAGCGCCTGATCGACTGGATGGCGCTGGCCAAACTCAACGTGCTGCACTGGCACCTGACCGACGACCAGGGGTGGCGCCTGGAGATCAAGCGCTACCCGAAACTGACCGCCATCGGCGCCTGCCGCGAGGCGGTCGGCCCCGATGCCGCCCTCGTCGGCGCGCCCGGTGAGCCGTATTGCGGCCACTACACCCGGGACGAAGTGCGCGAACTGGTGGCCCATGCGGCCGAACGTTTCGTCACCATCGTGCCGGAGATCGAGGTCCCCGGGCATGCCCAGGCCGCCATCGCCGCCTATCCCGAACTGGGCGTCACCGGCGAGCGTCCCGCCGTGTCGACCCGGTGGGGCGTCAATCCCTGGCTGTATGCGCCCGACGAGCACTCGCTCGCCTTCCTCGAAAACGTGCTGGACGAAGTGATGGCACTGTTTCCGTCGCCCTACATCCACATCGGCGGCGACGAGGCGCGCAAGGACCAGTGGTTGGCTTCGCCCGAGGCCCGGGCCCGGCGCGAGGCGCTGGGCCTGGACAGCATGGACCAGGTGCAGGGCTGGATGGTCGACCGGATCGGTGCCTACCTGGCCCGGCATGGACGCACCATGGTCGGGTGGGACGAGATCCTCGAAGGCGGCGACCTGCCGCCCTCGGCGGTGGTGATGAGCTGGCGCGGGGTGGAAGGCGGCATCGAGGCGGCGCGTCTGGGCCATGACACCATCCTGGCGCCGTCGCCGACCATGTATCTCGACCATGCCCAGTCCCCGGCCCATGACGAGCCGCCCTCGCGCCCGCTGGTCGGGAGCCTGGCCGACATCTACCGCTTCGACCCGCTGCCGGACGACCTCACGGCCGAACAGCGCGGGCATGTTCTGGGCGTGCAGGCGAACCTGTGGGCCGAATACCTGCCCACCTTCGCGCGTGTCCAGCACCAGGCCTTTCCACGCGTGGCGGCGCTGGCGGAGGTGGCCTGGTCGCCGGCCGCCGCCATCGACTGGGACAGCTTTGTCGCCCGCATGCCGGCGCAGCTGGCGCGCTACCGCGCACTCGGCGTGGCCTATGCCGACAGCGCCTGGGCTCCGCATGTCGAACTGGCCGCGGACGGCGACCGCATCCGGGTGACGCTGGGCAACCAGGTGGCGCAGGGGCGGATCCGCTATACCGTCGACGGCAGCGAGCCGGATGCCGACGCTCCGCCGTATCGTGCGCCGTTCGATGTGCCGGCGAACCGCACCACGACGGTGAAGGCCGCCGCCTTCACCGCCGCGGGCGTGCCGCTGTCCGGGACGCGGACGCGCCGGGTGGATGCCGCGGCCTTGCTGCGCCGCAACAGCGACCAGCTCGACACGTGCCGTGAACGCCTGACCCTGCGCCTGGAGGACGACCGGCCGCTTGACGGGCCGCGCCCGGTGTACAAGGTCAACATCATGGACACGTGCTGGCAATGGGCCGGGGCGCCCCTGGACGGCGTCACCGCCATCCGCGTCACCGTCGGCAATCTGCCCTGGAACTACGCCCTGCTGGACAAGGACCTCCAGCGCGTGGTGGTCCGCCCCGGCAACGACGGGCACGATCATCTCGACGTCCACCTCGACGGTTGCGATGGCCCCCGGCTGGCCCGCCTGTCGCTGGCGGAAGCGGCCCGCGGCCGGGGCCAGACCACGCTCGCAGCCGCGCTGCCGGCCACCCGGGGACACCACGACCTGTGTTTCCAGATCAGCGGCGACCCGCGCAAGGGACGTCTGTGGGCCATCGACACCGTGCAGCTCGGGCGCTGATGCACGACGGCGGGCGAGGCCCTACACTGCAGGCGTTGCAGTGACGCAGGTGATGCCATGATCCATGTACGCGGCCTCGACCACGTGGTGCTGCGCGTGACCGATCTCGATCGCGCGCGCCGTTTCTACGTCGACGTGCTGGGCTGCCACGTGGAAAAGGAGCAGTCCGCGCTTGGACTGTTGCAGTTGCGCGCGGGCCTGTCGCTGATCGACCTGGTGGACGTGGCCGGCAAGCTGGGACGGTCCGGTGGCGCCGCGCCCGGACGGGAAGGCCACAACATGGACCATTTCTGCGTGCGCGTGGCGCCGTGGGACGAGACGGCCATCCATGCCCATCTGGAAACCTGCGGCGTGGCCGCGGGCGAAACCGTGTCGCGCTACGGCGCCGAAGGCGAGGGCCCGTCCATTTACCTCAAGGACCCCGATGGCAACACCGTCGAACTGAAGGGGCCGCCGCCGGCACCGGAACACGACCGGAGCGTCGGTTCATGACGCGGCGACGGTCGAGCATGCACCGCCCCGGCGGCGCGACCGGCCCGTGCCGCACCTTTCTGGCGTGGGCGCCGCTGGTGTTGCTGCTTGCCGGTTGCGGGCCGCAGCACGGCGGCGCTCCGGTGCCATCCGCGGCTTCCGCCGCGGCACCGGCCGGTGCGGGCGCGGAGGCGGCGGTGCGTCATGTGGTGCGCCGCTTCGGCGAACGCATGCGGAAAGTTTCCACTCTGGCGCCGGCGGCGGCGGCTCGCCCGCAGCTGCGGGCGGTGTATGCCGACCTGGTGACACCGGCCCTGCTGGAAGCGTGGCTGGCGGATCCGTCGCAGGCCGCGGGCCGGGACGTGTCGAGCCCCTGGCCGGAAGCCATCGACATCGAGGGTATTGTCTGCCCGACCGCACGTCGCTGCCAGGTACGCGGGAACGTCCGCTACGTCACCAGCAACGAGAAGGCGCACGGCGGCGTGGCCATGCGTCGGCCGATCCGGCTGCGCGTCGAGCGGATGCCGAACGGCGGCTGGCGCATTGCGGCGGTGGGCATGGAAAGCGCGGACGGCCCCTGAAACGGGGCGCAAGGGGGCTCAGTCCATCTCGTCGGGGAGCGCCGGCGGTACGTGCGTGGCGCCTTCGGTACGGTCGCGCTCCAGTGCCGCGCGCGCCAGCAGCATCATGGTGATGGGGGTGGTGACGGTGACGAAGATGCCGATGAGGACGGCATGCAGTGCCAGGCTGCCCCGTGCCAGCGAAAAGTACAGCACCGTGGCGGCGACCATCAGGAACAGCCCCAGCGTGGTACCCAGCGTGGGAGCATGCATGCGGCTGTAGAAATTCTTCAGCCGCAGCAGGCCGAGCGCGCCGATGAAGGCCAGCAGGGCACCGGCCAGCACCAGCACGGCGACCAGCAGGGCGGCCCAGCCGGGCAGCGCGGCCAGCGCGTTCATTCGATCACCTCGCCGCGCATCAGGAACTTGGCGAATGCCGCGCTGCTGGCGAA